>NZ_AKIY01000331.1 GCF_000282615.1 Bradyrhizobium sp. YR681
CGGGCGAGCTCGCCCGCCTGTTCTCGCAGCTCGGCTTCCGCAGGAGCGGCAAGCATCGCAGCAAGGCGGTGGAGCGCTGGTCGCAAGGCAAGGTCGAGCTCGTCATCAATTGCGAGACCGACGGTTTTGCGCATTCGCATTACGTGACGCACGGCCCCGGCGTGTGCGCGATCGCGCTCGACGTCGACAATGCCGGCCTTGCCATGCAGCGCGCCGAGACGCTGAAGACCCGCACCTTCTACCAGCCGGTCGGGCCGGGTGAGCTCGAGATCCCCGCGATCCACGGCGTCGGCGGCAGCCTGCTCTATTTCCTCGATCAGGCCGGCAAGAACTGGGACACCGATTTCGAAACAATCACAAGCGACGCAGCCCCGGATGCATTGCTCGCGGTCGATCACATCGCGCAGTCGATGCCCTATGACGAGATGCTGTCCTGGCTCTTGTTCTACACCGGCATTCTCGACTTGAAGCGGCTGCCGCAGATGGAGATCGCCGATCCCAGGGGCCTCGTGCAGAGCCAGGCCATCATCAACGCCGACCAGAGCCTGCGCTTCGTGCTCAACGGCTCGTCCGCCAACCGGACCCTGCCGGCCCGCTTCATCTCGGAGTTCTTCGGCTCGGGCGTGCAGCACGTCGCGTTCACGTGCGAGGACATCTTCGCAACCGTTGCGGCGATGCGCGCCCGCGGCGCGGATTTCCTGGATATTCCAGACAATTATTACGACGACATCGAAGCCAAATACGACCTCTCGCCCGACCTGATGGCGCAGCTGCGCGCCAATCACATCCTCTACGACCGTGAAGGCGACGGCGAGTTCTTCCAGGTCTACACCCACATCTTCGACGAGCGGTTCTTCTTCGAGATCGTGGAGCGGAGGAATTATCAGGGGTTTGGTGCGGCCAACGCCGGCATCAGGCTGGCGGCACAGTCGCGCGAAGTGCGGCCCGTGAGCATGCCGCGGCTGTAGGCTCCATCCACGCTGTCATTGCGAGGAGCAAAGCGACGAAGCAATCCAGAATCTCTCCGTGGAGGGACTCTGGATTGCTTCGCTGCGCTCGCAATGACGGTGTGGCGATGATTGGGCGACCGGCTTCTACCGTCTCCGCGGAGACTGCCGCTCTCCCCGCAAGCGAGGAGAGCGGAAGCTACCAGCTCACTTCATCGGGCATTTGTCGTGGAAGCGGTCCTGGTCGTCAGTGACGATGGTGGCGGCGGTCTTCAGCGAGAGTTCGCCTCCCGGGCCCTTCACCACGTCCTGCAAATAGAAGTTCTGGATCGGGATGTGGTTGTTGCCGTACCTGAACGAGCCGCGCAGCGACTTGAAGTTGGCCTTCTCCATCTCGGCCTTCATCGCGTCCTTCTTGCTGGTGTCGCCCTTCACCGCGACGACCGCGCTGTTGATGAGCTGCGCTGCGTCATAGGCCTGCGCGCCGTAATAGCTCGGCCGGGCGCCCGGATATTTCTTGCGATAGTCGGCGACGAACCTCTTGTTCTGCTCGTTCGGGAGGTCGTTCACCCACTCCTGCGCACCGGACACCCCGATCGCATTCTCCTTCTGCAACGGCAACGTCGTCTCATCGACAGTGAAGGCGGTGTAGAGCTGCATGGTGCTCTTCATACCGGCCTGGACATATTGATTGAGGAACTGCGCGCCGGCCGCACCGGGATAGAACACGAAGATTGATTCGGCACCGGAGGCACGGGCTTTCGCCAGTTCGGCCGAGAAGTCGAGCTGGCTCGGCCAGACCGTATACTCCTCGCCCTTGATCTCACCCTTGAAAGTGCTCTTCACGCCCGCGAGCATGTCCTTGCCCGCGGCATAGTTCGGGCCGATCAGGAACACGCTCTTGACGCCATTCGCGTTCATATAGAGGCCCATGGCGGCGGGCGTCTGGTCGTTCTGCCAGGAGGTCGAGAACACGTAAGGGCTGCAGAGCTCGCCTGCGAGCTGCGACGGACCGGCATTGGCCGAGATCAGGAAAGTCTGCGAGTCCACGGCGGTCTTCAGCGAGGCCAAGAGCACGTTCGACCAGATGTAGCCGACGATGAAATCGACCTTGTCGGACTGCACCAGCTTCTCGGTCTTCTGCTTGCCGACATCGGGCTTCTGGCCGTCGTCCTCGTAGATCACCTCGACCGGCTTGCCGTCCATCTTGCGGCCGATGTGATCGAGCGCGAGCTCGAAGGAATTGCGCATGTCGTTGCCGATCACGGCGGTCGGGCCGCTGAAGGTCGAGACAAAACCGATCTTGATGGTGTCGCCGGCGAATGCCGGATTTGCCAGCGCGAGCGCAGCCGCACCTGCCAGCCAGAATGCCGTCCTCATAACCACTCCCCTCCTTATTATTGATCCCGGAAACGGGGTGACCGCCGCCCCGGGTCGTCTCTATTGAACGCAAAATCTGTCGCGCCGCCAATGGCTCAGCGCCCGCCCCTGCACCATATTTCGCCCCAATCGGGGATGGCAAGAAATATAATTCTACTCACTTCGGCCAAGATCACTCCAAGGCTGCGGCGCTTTCGCGGGGAATGCCAATACGATCAGCCTATTCCACGATTGATGACGGCTATTGGACTGCCGCGCCCAATCAGCACTTAAATGAAGGCGTAGAGCGCAGCGAGATTCGAGGCACATCATGGCCGCTACCCCCCACCGCGTCGTCATCGTCGGAGCCGGCTTCGGCGGGCTGGAGACGACCTACCGGCTTGCGGGCGCGCCAGTCGAGATCACGCTGATCGACCGCCGCAACCATCATCTATTCCAACCGCTGCTCTACCAGGTCGCCACCGCCTCGCTCGCGACCAGCGAGATCGCCTGGCCCGTGCGCCATCTCATGCGCGACCGGCGCGAGGTGACGACGTTGTTCGCAACCGTGAGCGGGGTGGATGCGACAAGGCGCCGCGTGCTGATCGACGACGGCAGCGAGGTGCCCTACGACACGCTGGTGCTCGCGACCGGCGCGCGCCACGCCTATTTCGGCCACGACGAATGGGAGCAGTTCGCGCCCGGCCTGAAGACGCTGGAGGATGCGACCACGCTGCGCCGTCACATCCTGGTGGCATTCGAGCGCGCCGAGCGTGAGACCGATCCGGTCAAGCGCGCGGCGCGGTTGACTTTTGTCATCGTCGGCGCCGGTCCCACCGGCGTGGAGCTCGCCGGCACCATCGCCGAGATGGCGCATCACACCCTGCCCGCCGACTTCCGCAACATCGACACCCACAAGGCGCGCGTGGTGCTGATCGAAGCGGGGCCGCGCGTGCTCGCGGGCTTTCCCGACGACCTCTCGGCCTATGCGCAGGCTTCGCTTGAAAAGATCGGCGTCGAAGTCGTGCTCGGGCAGGCCGTCACCGAGATCAATCGTGAGGGCGTGGTGTTCGGCGGCAAGCTGCTCGAGGCCAAGACACGAATCTGGGCGGCCGGCGTGCGCGCTTCGCCTGCCGCCGAGTGGCTGGGCACGCCAAGCGATCGCGCCGGTCGCGTGCAGGTCGAAGACGACCTGACGATCGCTGATCATCCCGAGATCTTTGCGATCGGCGATACCATCAGCATCAACGCCTGGGACGGCAAGCCGGTGCCCGGCATCGCACCGGCCGCAAAGCAGCAAGGCCGCCATGTCGCCGAGACCATCAAGGCGCGGCTGCGCGGCGAGAGCAAAGGCCCGTTCCGCTACAAGCATTCCGGCAGCCTGGCGCAGATCGGCAAGCGGCTCGCGGTGATCGATTTCGGCAAGATCAAACTGCGCGGCACCATTGCGTGGTGGATCTGGGGCATCGCCCACATCTACTTCCTGATCGGGCTGCGCCACCGCCTCAGCGTCGCGCTGAGCTGGCTCTGGATCTACGCCCGCGACCAGCGCGCCGCGCGGCTGATCACACAGGGCAGCAGCAAGGTGGTGGGGTGAGGAGGAGTCTGCGCGAGGACAGTGAGACTCGAATGCGTTGATCGTCCGCATCGTCATTGCAGTGACGCGGATGCGGCGCATTTGTCGCGCCACATCCGGCAGCTGCGATGCGCGGCGCTTACCTCGCCCCGAACGTCGTCTTGCCGAACAGCGCTTTCTGCGTGGACGGCTGCGAGCGCCAATATTGCGGCGGGGCTTCGACCTCGCCACCGACCTCGGCCGCGGCATGCCAGCCCCAGCGCGGGTCGTAGAGCATGCCGCGGGCGAGTGCGACCATGTCGGCCTTGCCGGATGCGACGATCTCTTCGGCCTGCTTGCCTTCGGTGATCAGGCCGACGGCGATGGTCGGCAGCCCCGTCTCGCGCTTGATGGCGTCCGCAAACTGCACCTGATAGCCGGGGCCGAGCGCGATCTTCTGAAGCGGCGACACGCCGCCGGAAGAGGCATCGATCCAGTCGACGCCGCGCGCCTTCAGCGCCCTCGCGAATTCAATGGTCTGGGCCAGATCCCAGCCGCCCTCGACCCAGTCGGTGGAGGACACCCGCATGCCGACCGGCTTGTCGTGCGGGAACACGGCGCGGACCGCGTCGTAGACCTCCAGCGGAAAGCGCATGCGGTTTTCGAGCGAGCCGCCATACTCGTCGGTGCGCTTGTTGGAGATCGGCGACAGGAACTGATGCATGAGATAGCCGTGCGCGCCGTGCAGCTCGATGGCGTCAATGCCGATGCGATCAGCGCGTTTTGCAGAGTCCACAAAGGCGTCGCGGATGCGCTTGAGGCCGGCGGCATCGAGCGCCAGCGGCGCGGCCTCGCCGTCCTTGTGCGGCAGCGCCGACGGCGCCACCGTCTGCCAGCCGCCGTCGCTGACCGGGATCAGCTGGCCGCCGTCCCAGGGCCGCGCGCTGGAGGCTTTGCGGCCGGCATGGGCGAGCTGCATCGCGATCGCCGTTGAAGAATGCTTGCGCACCGAGGCGAGGATCTGCTTCAGCGCGGCCTCGGCGGCATCGCTGTAGAGCCCGAGGCAGCCCGGCGTGATGCGGCCGATCGCCTCGACATGGGTCGCCTCGATGCAGAACATCGCAGCGCCCGACAGGCTGAGATTGTTGATGTGGGTGAAATGCCAGTCGGTGGGAACGCCGTCTTCGGCCGAATACTGGCACATCGGCGACACCACGAGACGGTTCTTCAGCGTCAGGCCGCGCAGCTTGATCGGGGAAAACAGGGCGCTCATGCGGGGAGTTCCGGGGGATGGAGGGAAAGCTGGCCGCGATGCTAGCGAGCCTCTTCCCTCTCCTCAAGCCGCCGGGCACGCAACCCTCCCCTACGGCTTGATGCCAGCGGCCTTGATCAGTTCCAGATTGGCCGCCATCTCGCGCTTGACGAAGTCGTCCATCTCGGCCGGCTTCATCGCCATCGGTTCGATGCCGAGCTTTTTCAGGCTCGCCTGCATCGCCGGATTGGCCAATACTCTCTCGCCCGTCGCGTGCAGCTTTTCGACGATCTCGCGCGGCGTCTTCGCGGGCACGAACACACCGAACCAGATCTCGCTGTCGGCGTCCTTCAATCCGATCTCGACCGGCGTCGGCACGTCGGGCAGATCGGCGACGCGCTTGGCCGTCGAGACCACCAGCGCGCGGACCTGGCCCTCGCGGATCAGCGGCAGCGCTGTCGCCAGCGGACAGAAATAAAGATCGATCCGTCCGCCGAGAATGTCGGCGATCACTTCCGGGCCGGCGCGATACGGCACATGCGTGGCCTCGATCCCGGCGGCATAGCGGAATTTCTCGCTCGAGATATGCACGGCGCTGCCGATGCCAACCGAGCCGAACGAAATAGAGCCGGGTTTTGCCCTGGCGTCGGCGATGAAGTCCTGGATGGTTTTCCAGGGCCGCTCCTTCGGCACGATCATCACATTGGCGCCGGATCCGATCATGAACACCGAGGCGAGGTCGCGGGTGGGGTCGAAGCTCGCGCTCGGAAAAATCAGGGGCGCGACGGTCAGCGCCGACGATTGGGCGAGAAGGCTGTAGCCATCGGGATCGGATTTGGCGACCAGCGCGGAACCGACCACGCCGCCGCCGCCGGCGCGGTTTTCGACCACGATGGATTGACCGAGCTCGGCGGCGAGACGCTCGAACACCAGCCGCGGCACCACGTCGGCCGCGCTGCCCGGACCGAACGGGATGGTCGCCTTGATCAGCCGCGTCGGCCAGCCTTCTGCCTGTGCTGCAGTGGCTGTCCAGAAACCGACAAGGACGCAAAACGCCCGAAGAAACCTGTTCATCGAGAACTCCGTTTCAATGACCTCGAGCGCTGCAAGAACCGTTCCGTAAGGCGAGCTACTCCACCAACGTAAACTGCAACAGCAGCGTGCGCTGGAGCAGCGAGAAATTGTCGTCCGACACCAGCGTCAGCACGGTCTCGCCCTCCGCCGTGACGTGGGCGTCGATGCCTTCCATGTTGTCGATCTCGTGGCCGAGATCGGCGTTGAACAGCGCCGGGCCGTCGACCAGCGCATTCGGTGCGATCGATTTGAGCGGGATCGCCCGGATGCGGATATTGACGCCGGTGAACCAGGAGAATTTGCGTTCGAGGATAAGGAGTTCGCCCGAGGGCAGCAGCACGGCGTCGCTGATGTCGAATTTCTCGGTGCGGCGCACGCTGAATTGGCCAGGCGTCGGGCCGCCGATCAGGAAGGCGACCAGATTGCCGTCGGCGTCCAGCCCGCGCTCGGAGAATGCGATCAGGGTGCCGGCGAGCGGCTGGCCCTTGTCCCTGGGCACGAAGACCAGCGCCTCGACCCCCTTGTTGGACGGCAGCTTGCGTATCGCCGCCGGCGTCGGCACCACCTCGCCCCGGGCGCGCGTGCCGCCCTTGGCGAAATCGAAGCGCATGATCTGGTTGACGCGTTCGAGCCCGACATAGACGAGGTTGCCGTCGCGTGCGAGCGACTCGGTGTCGTACCAGAAACGCTTCTCCGTGATCGGCCGCCCTTCCGCGCCCAGCACCGGCGCGGCCTCGACGTCGTCGAGCCCGGCCATCTTGCTGCCGGAATAGCGGATGCGGCCGGTGAACCAGCCGCCCTGGTCGGAGATCGCGAGGAAATGCTCGCCTTTCGCATCGAGCCGGATGCCGGACAGGCCGCCGAAACCGCGATAGGGCGAGGTCAGCACCAGGCCGCTGCGATACTCGAGCGAGCCGAAGCGGGTGCGCGAGCGGTCACGCGGTTCGAAATTCGGGATCGGCCGGGCGTTGACCTCGACACTGGTGGGCTCGGCGACGCCGTGCTCGACCTGCGAGATGCGCGGCGGCGGCTCGGTCGTCGCTTGCGCCTGAGCGAGGCGGGAGAGTGCGAGAGTGGAAAATCCCGCCGCCGCGTGGCCAAGAAAGCGGCGGCGGGACGATTGCGTGCTCACGAATGCAGTTTGCGTCGCGGGCGACCGGCCGGCTGCGTGGGTGCGGTGTTGGTCTCGCTGAACAGTTCGGCGAGCTTCTCGGTGATGGCGCCGCCGAGCTCTTCGGCGTCCACGATCGTCACCGCGCGGCGGTAGTAGCGCGTCACGTCATGGCCGATGCCGATCGCGATCAGCTCGACCGGCGAGCGGGTCTCGATCTCTTCGATGATGTGGCGCAAATGCCGCTCGAGATAATTGCCGGGATTGACCGACAGCGTGGAATCGTCGACCGGCGCACCGTCCGAGATCATCATCAGGATCTTGCGCTGCTCGGGCCGACCGAGCAGGCGCTTGTGCGCCCAATCCAGCGCCTCGCCGTCGATGTTCTCCTTGAGGAGACCCTCACGCATCATCAGGCCAAGATTCTTTCGCGCACGGCGCCACGGAGCGTCGGCCGACTTGTAGATGATGTGGCGGAGATCGTTGAGGCGGCCGGGATTGGCCGGCTTGCCGGCGGCCAGCCACGCCTCGCGCGATTGCCCGCCCTTCCAGGCGCGCGTGGTGAAGCCCAGAATCTCGACCTTGACGCCGCAACGCTCCAGCGTGCGGGCGAGGATGTCAGCACAGGTCGCCGCGACCGTGATCGGGCGGCCGCGCATCGAGCCGGAATTGTCGAGCAGCAGCGTCACCACGGTGTCGCGGAACGTCGCCTCCTTCTCGTGCATGAAGGACAGCGGGTGATGGGGATCGGTCACCACGCGCGACAGACGCGCGGGATCCAGAATGCCCTCTTCGAGATCGAACTCCCAGGCGCGGTTCTGCTGCGCCATAAGGCGCCGCTGAAGCCGGTTGGCGAGACGGGCGACGATGCCCTGCAAATGCGCGAGCTGCTTGTCGAGATAGGCGCGCAGGCGCTCCAGCTCGTCATGGTCGCAGAGGTCTTCGGCCGCGATGACCTCGTCGAACTTCGGCGCGAAGGCGTGATATTCCGGCCCGCGCGGCTCGTTCTTGCCGTGCGAGTTCGGACGCGTCGCCTCGCCCGGCGTCTCGTCGTCGCCGAGCTCGCCGTCGTCGAAGGTGTCGGAGGTCGAGGCCTGAGCGCTTTCCATCGCGCTTTCGCTCATCTCCTCGCTGGAGGCCTGCGCCTGGTCGGCGCTCATCTCCTGGGCGGCATCGGAATCGGGCGAGCCCTCGGCACCGGACTGGTCGTTGTCGCCGTCCTGGTTCTCGTCGTTGTCCTCATTGTCTTCGCTGTCGGCGCTGCGCTCGTCGCCGAGCTCGAGCGCGGTCAGCAGATCATGCACGGCATCGCCGAACCTGGTCTGGTCCTCGACGAGGATGTCGAGCCGGTCGAGCCGCTTGCCGATCTTGTCTTCGAGAATCGGACGCCAGAGATCGACCATCTTCTTCGCAGCCGTCGGCGGCGCCATGCCGGTCAGGCGCTCACGCACCAGCATCGCCAGCGCGTCGGCCAGCGGCGCATCGGCGCGGTCGGTAATCTCGTCGAACTTGCCGCGATGAAAATGATCGTCGAGCATTGCGGTGAGATTCTTGGCAACGCCCGCCATGCGGCGCGCACCGATCGCCTCGACACGGGCCTGCTCGACCGCCTCGAACACGCCGCGCGCCTGCGGATTGCCGGGCATCAGCTTGCGATGCAGCTTGGCATCGTGACAGGCGATCTTGAGCGCGATGGAGTCGGCGTGGCCGCGCACGATCGCGGCGTCGCGCTTTGTCATCTTGCGCGCCGGCTCCGGCAGCCGCGCCTTGCCGGGCGCAAGCCCCGGGCGCTCGGCCGCGAAGCTCACGTCGAGCTCGGGCGATTTCGCAATCGCCTTGAGACAGGAAGCGACCGAGCGCTTGAACGGCTCGGTCGGCGCTTCCTTGGTGTTACGGAATTTGGAGTTGGATGATGATGTGCTCATAGCGACTTCGTAAACGAGTGGCGCGTCACGCCGCCGGGATAGCCCTTGACGGTGCCGAATTCCTCGTACCCCTGGGAACGATAGAAGCCCGGCGCCTGGAAACTCATCGTGTCGACATGGGCCTGGACCGCGCCCTGCCGTCTTGCCTCGTCCTCGATCGCCGCAATCAGCTTCGTCCCATGACCCTTGCCGCGCTGCTTCTGGTCGATCCAGAAATACTGGATGAACAGAACCGTGGCCCAGAGGTACCCGACGATGCCACCGACGATCTTGCCGCGGTCCTTCAGCGAGACCGCGATGCCCTTGAACTTCTGCTTCCCCATGTGCTCGTCGTTATAGGCGCCGAGCCCGGCGAGCACAGCCTTTTTGGTCGTCCCAATGGTGCGCTCGACGGTGATGGTTGGCATGAGGTCAGCTGAGCGCCACGTTGACTGCCGATTCCGGCAGCTCCGCATTGAAGCAGCGCTGGTAGAACTCGGCGACCAGGGGACGCTCGAGCTCGTCGCACTTGTTGAGGAAGGTGACCCGGAACGCAAAGCCGATATCGCCGAAGATGTCGGCGTTTTCGGCCCAGGTGATCACCGTGCGCGGGCTCATCACCGTCGACAGATCGCCATTGGCGAAGGCGTTACGGGTGAGATCGGCGAGGCGCACCATCTTGTTGACGATGTCGCGGCCTTCCTGGGTGCGATAGTGCTTGGCCTTGGCCAGCACGATCTCGACTTCCTCGTCGTGGCTGAGGTAGTTCAGCGTGGTGACGATCGACCAGCGGTCCATCTGGCCCTGGTTGATCTGCTGGGTGCCGTGATAGAGGCCCGAGGTGTCGCCGAGACCAACGGTATTCGCCGTGGCGAAAAGCCGGAACGACGGGTGCGGCTTGATCACCTTGTTCTGGTCGAGCAGCGTCAGGCGTCCGGAGACCTCCAGCACGCGCTGGATCACGAACATCACGTCCGGACGACCGGCGTCGTATTCGTCGAACACCAGCGCGACGTTGTGCTGGAGCGCCCAGGGCAGGATGCCGTCGCGGAATTCGGTGACCTGCTTGCCGTCGCGGACCACGATGGAGTCCTTGCCGACGAGGTCGATACGGCTGATGTGGCTGTCGAGGTTGACGCGCACGCAGGGCCAGTTCAGGCGGGCGGCGACCTGCTCGATATGGGTGGATTTACCGGTGCCGTGATAGCCGGTCACCATCACGCGGCGATTGCGGGCGAAGCCGGCGAGAATGGCCAGCGTGGTGGCGCGGTCGAAGCGGTAGTCGGAATCGACTTCGGGCACATGAGGATCGACTTCGGAATAGGCCGGCACTTCGAGATCGCTGTCGATCCCGAACACCTGGCGGACCGACACCTTCATGTCGGGCAAACCGGAAACTTCCTCAACTTTGGACAGGGCGGCGGTCGTCATCAATCCTCCGAGGTCCCGGGCGATCCCGAGACCAGTTATTTGCACGGTGGCTGCGGCTGGGTGCGTCTGCGAACCTATCAGAGACAACGTGCGGGCAGAAGCCCGCCCCGCAATCAAAGTTCCGTTGTCTTTTCATTTAGATAGGCGAGGAACGCAGTTTTTGGAGGGCTGCCTTGCGAATCACGCTCGAATTTCGGGCGGGGGTGCGGGCCTGCCCACGGGAATGGCACTTTTACCGCCTCCCCTTACTTATGTAGGGTCTGAGCCCCTCAGGGCCTGCCCCCTGGCCCCGCCGCCGACACGAAAGACGTCGTGACATCCTTCCTTGATCCCCTCATTTCCTTCGTTTCGGCCCATGCCTGGCTGGCCTATCTGACCCTGTTCCTGGCGGCGCTGCTGGAGGCGGTGCCGGTGGTGGGGTCGGTGATCCCCGGCTCGACCATCATCCTGGCCCTGAGTGCGCTGGTTCCCGGCGGGGAATTGAAGCTGCAATGGGTGCTGCTGGCGGCCGCGCTCGGCGCCGTGCTGGGCGACGGCTCGGCCTACTGGATCGGGCACCGGCAGCAACGCGAGATCCTCAACACCTGGCCGCTGACCAACTACCCCCGCGTGGTCGAGCAGAGCGAAAGCTTCTTCCACCGCTTCGGCAGCTGGGCCGTGTTCTTCGCCCGTTTCGTGCCGCCGATCCGGGCGTTCGTACCGGTGACCGCCGGCGCGCTGGGGATGGCGCCGGCGAAGTTTTATGCGGTGAACATTCCGGCCATCCTGGTCTGGGCGCCCGCGCATGTGCTGCCGGGCGTGCTGGCGGTGTCGGCCCTGCATGAATATGCCGGATTGCCGCATCACGGGCATATCGGCAAGCACATCTGGATGCTTGCCGTTATCGGCGGTGCGATCATTTTCGGCCTGGCGATCTGGATCATCCGCCGCCGGCACGGTAGCGGCGTCGCGGCGGTCAAGCCCCCGGCCTAAGGACTTTGAACGGACGACATCCGGTTCAAGTTGGCGAAGCCGGACATCGAGAGCGGCCCATCGTGTCCGGCGTAACACAGGCATCGGGGCTGGTCGGACAATCCGCCAAAGCAGCCATCGACCGACAGGGCTCAGCCGCGCGCAGGCGATTTGCTTCCGGAAACTGCGATCGCCCGAACAACACGAGCGATGCGTTCGTCGCGGGCGCTGGGCCTGATTCGACCTGAGCGCTCAAGTTCAGCGAGTCCGTGAAGGGCCGCCCAAAACGTCTCGGTCACGACAGCTACATCGACGCAAAACGGCGATACCACCGCCGCGAGTGCCTCAAAGCCGGCCTGTAGCTCCGGTCTGGTTCCGGCTTCGGCGAACCGTAAATTCGTCGGAAGGACGAACATGGCGTCGTAAAGCGCAGGGCGACTTAGCCCGAAGGCGAGATAGGCCGTCGCGACATTCTTGAGGGCGTTTCGTCCGCTCGATCCACTTGCCGCTTGCCGAAGACCGACTGTGAGTTCCTTGAAACCCTCGACTGCAACCGCTGCAACGATCGCATCCCTGTTCTCGAAATGCGAATAGAGCACCGGCTGACTGTATTCGATCTCCTCGGCCAGGCGACGGATCGTAACGGCATCCCATCCTTCGCGCTCTGCAATCACCCGCGCTGCCGCGACAATGCGGTGCTCGCGCTCAGCTCGCTCCCTGCCTTTCCGCTCGGCCGTGCCCAATTTCCAATCTCCCGAACCTGAAATGCCCGCGCTACCAAATATCATTCCGGCGCTTGACAATCTAGCATCGCTAGATATTTCTAGCATCGCTAGATTATCTTTCTCGGCTAGGAAGGAAGGCGTGATGCATTGGCTCGCCCTCGGAACGGCGTTGCTCGTGGCTGTTGCGATTATCGCGATCGGCATCCGATATGTCGCGAGCCCGTTCGCCGCCACACGCAGCTTCGGCCTTCCGCTTCCCGAGAACGGGGCCAACATCGCCTGGTGGCTTCGTCTCAAGGGGGTGCGGGACATCGTATCGGGGTTGGCGGTGCTGGCGTTCATGATGTGGGGCGCACCCAGCAGCGTCGGCATCATCCTGCTCGTGGAAGCCATCATCCCCGCGGGCGACATGCTGCTCATTCTTGCTGCGAAAGGCTCTACGGCGAGCGCGTTGGGCATACACGGTCTCACGGCCGTAATCATGGTCTTCGCGGCCGTGCCCCTGATCGTGGGTCTGGTCTAAGATGGTGCATGCTGTTTCAAATTGGCTGCTCGTTGCCGGCTTCTTTGGGGCAGGCCTCGTCAACGCGATCGGCACATCCAGGACGCAAGCCGATTTTGCTCGGTGGGGTTACCCGCGCTGGTGGAGCATTTTGACCGGTGGACTGGAGATCATGACCGCCGTTCTGATCGCGCTTCCTGTTGGGCACGTGATTGGCCTGATAGTTGGGGCGGCCATCATTGCCGCTGCGGTTTCGACTGTTCTGCGCCACCGCGATTTTTCACATCTGGTGCCGCTTGGCGGCTTTGTCGTCTTGATCTTTCTTGCTGCGATCTGGCCTTGAGCCTTGCCTAGGACTTGGGGTCCGCAACCGTCGCCCTCCGCCCCGGCGTCGGCCCCACATAGCGCGCCCGCGGCCTGATCAGCTTGCCGAATTGCAACTGCTCGCTGGCATGGGCGATCCAGCCGACGCTGCGGGCCATCGCGAACAACGCGAGCTCGCTGCCGGCGGGCAGCCGCAGCGCGTGCACCAGAACTGCGAGCGCGTAGTCGATGTTGACGAGCTCACCGGTCGCCTCGACGATCCGCTCGGGCACTTCGCGCGTGAATTTTCGCGGCGCGCCGGCGCGGGTGAGCGCGTTCAGCAGCGATTGCGCGCGGGGATCGCCACGCTTGTAGACGCCGTGGCCGAAGCCGGCGAAGCGTTCGCCGAGTGCGACGCGTTCACGCACCATGGGGCCAACGTCGCGGTCGATCAGCGTCTTGACGAGCTGCGAGGCCAGCACGCCGGCGCCGCCGTGCTTGGGGCCTTTCAGGGCGGCGAGGCCGGCGATGACGGAGTCGTAGAGATTGAGACCGGTCGAGGCCGCGCAGCGCGCGGTGAAGGTCGAGGCGTTCAGCTCGTGATCGGCGAGCAGCACGAGCGCGCGGCGGATCAGGTCGGGCGCGTGCTTGTTGTCAGGCGCCCAGGCTTTTGCGATCTGCTGATGCATCGGTTCGGACGACGGCTCGGCGTTGAGCATGGTCGCGACCAGCAGCCGAACGATGCGCCCGCCAACCATGGCACGGCCGTCCGGCGCACGAGTGAAGGCGCGCGCGTCAGCGCTTGTCGCAAGCGCGAGCACAGCGATGGCGCGGTCTATCGGAGCTGCGCGGCGCGCGGCATCGGCGATCGCGCGCATCTCGTCGGATATCGCAGGCTGGTTGTCCGGCGAAAAGGGATCGACGTCGGAGACGTCCCACAGCAGCGTCGCGGTGTGCTCCAGCGTGTCGTTCTCGGCGAGGTCGACGCAATTGACGCCGCGGTAGATCGCGCCCTCCTCCGTGATGGTCGAGATCTCCGTGTCCATCACGGGCAGATCGGCATCGAAGCTGCGCAGCCCGCGCGGCTCCGGCGACGGCACACGGCGCTCCTTCAGGGCGCGGACGTCCTCGGCGCGGTAGCGGTTTTTGCGCGAATCCGGCGTCGGCTCGGAGCGGATCAGGCCGCGGCTGACATAGGCGTAGAGGGTGGCCGGCGTGATCGCGAGCTCGGCGGCGGCTTCCCGGGCGGTGAGGTAGAGCTCGCCAGAATTTTTCATATTGATTTATGTAATCAAGATTGATCAATCTGTCGAGAGGTCCGATTTTTCCTCCGTGAACAAGGAGATTGGGCCATGAACATCCACCTCACCAAAAGCCAAATCGGGCTGGACGGCGTTCCCGCGGCCGAGACCGTGCTGAGCCATGTCGACGGCGAGCGCGGCGAACTGATCATCGCCGGCGAGCATGTCGGCACCCTCGCCGCCAAATCGAGCTTCGAGGGTGTCACCGCCCGGCTCTGGAACGGCGCCAGCAAGACCAGCCTGAGCGAAGCCAATGTGCGGGCAAGCCTTGGTGCGGCCCGCGAACGCGCCTTCGCCCGGCTGGACGAGTTGCTGCCGGCAACGCGCGGCATGGGCATCGTCGACGGGTTTCGCGCGGCCGTCGCGGGACTTCGCGCCGAGCACGGGCTCGCGCATGAAGCGACCATTGTCGGCGCGTTCCCGGTGATCGCGGGCGCGCTGGTCCGGCGCGCCAAGGGGCTCGAGCCGATCGCCCCCGATCCGAACGCGAGCCATGCCGCCGATACGCTGCGCATGCTGCAGGGGCGCGCACCCGCAACGCGCGAGGTCACCGCGCTGGACGCCTATCTCGTCACCGCCAGCGATCACGGCATGAACGCCTCGACCTTTACCGCACGCGTGGTGGCTTCAACGCAAGCCGATCTGTTTGCGGCCGTGACCGCGGGTTACTGCGCGCTCACCGGTCCGCTGCACGGCGGCGCGCCGGAGCCGGTGCTGGAAATGCTCGATGCGATCGGCTCGCGCGAACGCATCCAGCCCTGGGTGGATGCGGCGCTGGCGCGCGGCGAGCGGATGATGGGCTTTGGTCACCGCGTCTATCGGGTGCGCGATCCACGCGCCGACGTGCTCAAGACCGCGGTCGAGGCCCTCGCCTCCAACGGCACCGATCTGCCGTTTGCCGGCGAGGTCGAGGCCTATATTCGCAGCGCGCTGCGCAAGAAGAATCCGGAGCGGCCGCTGGAGACCAATGTCGAGTTCTTCACCGCGATCCTGCTCGACGCGCTGGCGATCCCGAGGCAGGCCTTCACGCCGATCTTCGCGGTGGCGCGCGCCGCAGGCTGGACCGCGCATGCGCGCGAGCAGCAGCGGACAGGGCGGCTGATCAGGCCGAGCTCATCGTATGTGGGGGCGATGCCGGAGGGGTAGGGACGCGTAGCGTTCTTCCCCTCTCCCCTTGTGGGAGAGGGTGGATCGCCGCGCAGCGCGAGACGGGTGAGGGGTCTCCATCCTCACGATCAGCTTTACGCGTGGAGAGAACCCCTCATCCGGCGCTTCGCGCCACCTTCTCCCGCAAGGGGAGAAGGGAAGAAAGAAAGCGCGAGGCCCTTACGCCTCCCGCACGACCGTCTTCAGATAATTATAAGCCTTGATGATCTCGATCAGGCGGTCTTCGGTCGAGCGGTCGCCGCCATTGGCGTCGGGGTGGTGCTGCTTCACCAGCGCCTTGTACTTGCTCTTGACGTCGGCGAGCGTGGCACTGGGGCCGAGGCCCATGACCTGGAGCGCCTTGCGCTCGGCGTTCATCACCTTGCGCGTTTCGGCCTTGGGCTCGGCCTCCGGGCCCTTGCGCCAGTTGGCGCGGCCGTTGATCTCGGAGAACATGCTGAAGGGATCGGACGCCGTATCGATCTCGGCTTCCGCACCCTTCTTGCCGCCATTGGCACCCATCTTCCAGGTCGGACGATGACCGGTCAGCGCATCCTTCTGGTAGCGCGCGACGGCGTCGGCGTTCATGCCGGAGAAGAAATTGTAGTTCTGGTTATACTCGCGCACGTGGTCGAGGCAGAAGTGCCAGTACTCGCGCTGGTTCTCGCGGCCCTTCGGCGCGCGGTGCGCACCCTTGTTCTGGCATCCGGCCCACTCGCAACCGACCGCGGTGTCGCGCGGCTTCACAGCCGGCTGCTTGCCCCGCGGCTTCACGCGGATGGAGTCGAAGAACTTTGATGAATCGATCGGCATGGCTGACTTTGACTACGCAATGCAAAAACCTTCAAGTCTTGACATTGCAATTAGCTGACTACCCCGGGCATTGACGGGGTGCGATCGCGCGCATTAATGGCACTCATGGTTATGAAAGACACTATCAGCAACAAGTTGCAGGAAGCTTTCACGCCGGAAAGCCTGCAGGTCGTCGACGAGTCACATTTGCATGAGGGCCATGCCGGCCATCGGCCGAGCGGCGAGACGCACTTTCGCGTCTATATCGTGTCGCAGGCGTTCAAAGGGAAGAGCCGGGTCGACCGCCATCGCATGATAAATTCGGCGCTGGCTGGGGAACTCGCCGGTAGCGTGCACGCGCTGGCGATCCATGCGCAGGCGCCGGGGGAAGGCTAACCGCTGTCATGCCCCGCGAAAGCAGGGCATCCAGTACTCCGAGACGTCGCGGCCAGAATCGAGCTACCGAGGCGTACTGGATCGCCCGCTTTCGCGGGCGATGACACCGACCGTGCGTCAAAACGACGTCCCGGCCCGCTTCGGCCTCGTCTCTTCCATCTCCGCATCCCTCGGCACCGGTGAAATACGGAGCGCGGTGATGCGATTGCGTTCGCGGCGGAGGACGCGGAAGCGGAAGCCGTGGAAGGTAAAACTCTGGCCGCGATCGGGGATCGAGCGCGCCTCGTGAATGACGAGGCCGGCGACCGTGGTTGCCTCTTCATCAGGCAGATGCCAGTCCATGGCGCGGTTGAGGTCGCGGATCGGCACCGAGCCGTCGACCACGACCGAGCCGTCCGGCTGGGCGCGCACGCCGGCGACCACGACGTCATGCTCGTCGGAGATGTCGCCGACGATCTCCTCCAGAATGTCTTCCAGCGTCACCAGACCTTCAACTTCGCCGTACTCGTCGACCACCAGCGCGAAGTGGGTCTTGCGGCGGCGGAACGCCTTGAGCTGTTCGGCGAGCGGCCGCATCTCCGGCACGAACCAGGGCGGCAGCGCGATGGTGGAGACGTCGATGCGCGAGGTATCGCCGTCGGAGGCGCGGATCGCGCGCAGCAGATCCTTGGCATGGAGCACGCCGATGATGTTTTCCGGCTTCTCGCGCCAGAGCGGAATGCGGGTGTATTCGGTCGCCAGCACCTCGCGCACCAATTCGTCCGGCGGCATGTCGGCGTTGATCATCATCATCTCGGTGCGATGGATCATGACGTCGGAGACCTGGAGCTCGCGCAGGTCCAGCAGGCCGCCGAGCATGTCGCGATCCTGCTTCTCGACCTTGCCCTCGTGATGCAGCAGGTCGACCGCGCCGCGCAGGCGCTCGGTCGGCGACAGGATCGCCTGGTGCTCACCGGCAAGGCCGAACAGCCGCATCAAGAGGCGGACGATGACTTCGACGATCCTGAGCAGCGGCCCCAGCACGTACATGGTCAGTCGCATCGGGCGCGCCACCGCAAGGGCCATGCGGTCGGGCGCGTTGATGGCGATGGTCTTCGGCAGCACCTCGGCGAAGATCACGACCAGCGCGGTCATCACGCCGGTGGCATAGAGCACGCCGACATCGCCGAACCAGGCGGTGAAGATCGCGGTCGCCAGCGCGGAGGCGCTGATGTTGGCGATGTTGTTGCCGAGCAGCAGCGCGCCGATCAGACGCTCGCGCATGTCGAGCAGCTGCGAGACCACGTCAGCGTCACGATTACCCTGCTTGGACAGCCGCAGCATGCTCGCGCGCGAGGCGCCGGTCAGCGCGGTCTCGCTCGCGGCGAAGAAGCCCGAGACGAGCAGGCAAAGGATGACGATGGTGAATCCGAGCCAGTCCATGCACCACTCAACAGAACGTTCACGCTTTTTGCGCGAGCTTCTCTTTCAGAAAATCGCGCACCGGGGCCGGCTCGACGTCCTTCGCGATGACGGCGCGCCCGACCGCCTCCAGCAGGATGAAGGTGAGCTTGCCGCGCTTGACCTTCTTGTCCTGCGCCATCAGGGCCATCAGCGCGTCGGCGTCGGCGAGCCCTTCCTGCGCAAAGCCCGCGATGTCCTGCAAGCGGGTCGGCAGGCCCGCCTCGATCAGATGCCGCTCGACGCGCGCGGCTTCAAGCTCACCGATCATGCCGAGCTTTGCGGAAAACTGCGCAGCCAGCGTCATGCCGATCGAAACGCCCTCGCCGTGGAACAGGCGGTCGGAGAAGCCGGTCGCCGCTTCCAGCGCGTGACCAAAGGTGTGGCCGAGATTGAGCAGCGCGCGCTCGCCGGTCTCGCGCTCGTCGCGCGAGACCACGCCGGCCTTGGCGCGGCAGGAGGTGGCGATGGCGTGCTCACGGGCAGAGCCACCCTTGAAAATGTCGGAATGGTTCTTTTCCAGCCAGGTGAAAAAGGCCTCGTCGCCGAGCACGCCGTATTTGGCGACCTCGGCATAGCCGGCGCGGAACTGGCGCGGCGACAGCGTGTCGAGCACGGCGGTGTCGGCGATGACGAGCACCGGCTGGTGGAAGGCGCCGAGCAGGTTCTTGCCCTGCGGCGAGTTGATGCCGGTCTTGCCGCCGACGGAGGAATCGACCTGCGCCAGCAGCGAGGTCGGCACCTGCACGAAATCGACGCCGCGGCGCAGGATCGCAGCCGCAAAGCCGGCGAGATCGCCGACCACGCCGCCGCCGAGCGCGATGACGAGATCGTTGCGCTCGATTTTTGCCGCGATCAGGGCTTCGCTGACCTTCTCGAGGCCGGCATAGGTTTTCGAAATCTCGCCTTCCTCGACCACGATGCGCGAGGTCGGAATGCCGCTGGCGGCGAGCGACGCTTCCGTCGGCTCCAGCCAGTATTTTGCGACGGTGCGATCCGTCACGATCGCCGTGCGGACGCCGGGGCGCAAAGCGGCGACGCATTCGCCGAGCGAAGACAGCACGCCGCGGCCGATGACGATGTCATAGGCGCGATCACCGAGCGCGACGTCGACGTTGACAGGATCGGAATGTTTCAAAGGCGCAGTCATCTTAACGCACTCGCGACGTCGGCAGGTGGCTGGGGCGGGGCCTGCTCGCCGCAGAGATGGGCCCGCAGCGTCTCGATGCATTCCTCGACGATCTTGTCGTGGGGCACGTCGCGCGAGGCGATGGTGAGGTCGGCATGACTATAGACAGGCTCGCGCTCGGTGAGCAGGCGCGTGACCGTCCCTTCCGGGTCGGCGGTCTGGAGCAGCGGACGATCGGCGCGGCGGCGGACGCGGCGCATGATGACGTCGTGGTCCGCCCTGAGCCAGATCGAAATCGCCTTGGCGGCGATCCGATGACGCGTCTCCTCGCGCATGAAGGCGCCGCCACCAGTCGCCAGCACCACCGGGCCGCCGTCGAGCAGCCGGGCGATCACCCGGGCCTCGCCGTCACGAAAATGCGCCTCGCCATGGCGCTCGAAAATCTCCGGTATGGTCATGCCGGCCGCCGCCTCGATCTCGGTGTCGGCATCGACGAAGGGCAGCTTGAGCCGTGCCGCCATGCGGCGGCCGATGGTGGATTTGCCCACCCCCATCATGCCGACGAGCACGATCGAGCGCGCCCCGAGCGCCGACAGGATGTCGGCCTCCGGGGATGCTGGTATCGGCAAGGCGGCGTCGGACATGGATATTGCTCTGGATCTCGCTTCCGGATCTCGCTCGATCTGCCGCCAAAGGCGGCATGCTTTGGCCACCTATACGACCCCAAAGGGGCCCTCGCCAGAGGACTCTTGCCACGAAACGGCGAACATGTTGGATGATTTCATTGGTTAATTTGGACTCCCGAGACCCTTCCCGAGACCCTGTACAATGCCCAGCCTGTTCCGCTTCCTGACGGTTGTCGCCGTGCTCGCCGGCATCGTCTATGGCGTGGTCTTC
The DNA here is from genome assembly GCF_000282615.1 of Bradyrhizobium sp. YR681. Classification (GTDB taxonomy): domain Bacteria; phylum Pseudomonadota; class Alphaproteobacteria; order Rhizobiales; family Xanthobacteraceae; genus Bradyrhizobium. The sequence goes on from NZ_AKIY01000331.1 coordinate 20,216, forward strand.
GCGCTGGCCAATTTCGTGAACCCGAAGCCGCGGGAAATGACGGTGACGATCCCGCCGGATAAGTTTCTCAAGAAATAGGAGCTAGCCTCCGGGGCATGCGCGCAAAGCCCTCAGACATGAAGCTCACCGGCCTGTTCCTCGACATGCTCGCGGCGGAACAGGGCGCCGGCCCCAACACGCTCGACGCCTACCGCCGCGACCTCACCGATTTCTCCGAGTTTCTGGGCCGGGTCGGCCATACATTCGCGGACGCGGAGACGCAGACGCTGCGCGATTATCTCGCCGACCTCGACACCCGCGGCTTCAAATCCACCAGCGTCGCGCGCCGCCTGTCGGCGATGCGGCATCTCTACCGCTTCCTGTTGAACGAGCGCATCCGAGCTGAGGATCCCGCGGCGATCCTGTCCGGCCCCAAGCGCGGCCGTGGCCTGCCAAAGGTGCTGTCGATCGCGGATGTCGATCGCATGCTCCGCCGTGCCAAGGAATTGAGCGAGGCGGCGGATGCTTCGCCGTCGAAACGGCTGCGCGCCTTGCGGCTCTATTGCCTGCTCGAGGTGCTCTACGCCACCGGCCTGCGCGTCTCCGAGTTGGTGGCGCTGCCGCGCACGGCCGCCAAGCGCGACGCCCGCATGATCGTGGTGCGCGGCAAGGGCAACAAGGAACGCCTGGTGCCGCTGAACGAGGCCTCGCGGCAGGCGATGGCGGATTACCTCGTCGCGACGGAAGCTGCGAAGACGGAGAAGAAGAAAGACAGCCTCGCCGCCTCGAAATGGCTGTTCCCCTCGTTCGGCGAGAGCGGGCACCTGACGCGGCAGCATTTTGCCCGCGACCTCAAGGAGCTCGCGGTCGCTTCGGGCCTGCAGGCGCGATTGGTCTCCCCGCACGTGCTGCGCCATGCCTTTGCCAGCCACCTGCTGCACAACGGCGCTGACTTGCGCATCGTGCAGACGCTGCTCGGGCACACCGACATCTCGACCACGCAGATCTACACCCACGTAGTCGAGGAGCGGCTCAAGAGCCTGGTGCGCGACCTGCACCCGCTGGCGGAGAAATAGCAGCTCGCGTAGCCCGGATGGAGCGCAGCGAAATCCGGGATTATCACCTCGCGGAAAGACCTTCCCGGATTGCGCTGCGCTCCATCCGGGCTACCGACACCCGTGAAACCGCCTTGACTTCGGCCACATCTCCGCAGAAAGAGCCGTGGCCTCACGCATGATTTGGCTGGCTCCCGCGAGCCCACAAGCCAACTCATTGAAGACGCTACACTTCTTTCCGCGACCCCGACCTCGCTTCGCTCTCGAGCCCCGTCCCCCTATATTGAGTTGATGCCAGACCAGATGCGCAGCTATCTCGACTTCGAAAAGCCCGTCGCCGAGCTCGACTCCAAGGTCGACGAATTGCGCACGCTGGCAGCGTCCGGCACCGACATCGCCGAGGAGATCGGCCGGATCGAGGACAAGGCGGCGCAGGCGCTGGCCGACCTCTATCTGAACCTGACGCCGTGGCAGAAGACGCTGGTCGCGCGGCACCCGCAGCGGCCGCATTTCAACGACTTCATCAAGGGCCTGATCACCGAATTCACCCCGCTCGCCGGCGACCGCAAGTTCGGCGAGGACGAGGCGCTGGTCGCGGGCTTCGGCCGCTTCCGCGGCGAGCCGATCTGCGTGATGGGCCAGGAAAAGGGCGATTCCACCGAAAGCCGCATCAAGCACAATTTCGGCATGGCGCGGCCCGAGGGCTATCGCAAATGCGTGCGGCTGATGGAGATGGCCGAGCGGTTCGGCCTGCCGGTGCTGTCGCTCGCCGATTCCGCCGGCGCCTATCCCGGCATCGGTGCCGAGGAGCGCGGCCAGGCCGAGGCGATCGCGCGCTCGACCGATGCCTGCATGGCGCTGACCGTGCCGAACGTCGCCATCATCACCGGCGAGGGCATGTCCGGCGGCGCCATCGCCATCACCACCGCCAACAGGGTCCTGATGCTGGAGCATGCGATCTACAGCGTGATCTCGCCGGAGGCGGCCTCCTCGATCCTCTGGCGCGACGGCAGCAAGGCCCAGGAAGCCGCCAACAACATGAAGATCACCGCCCAGGACATGCTCCGCTTCGGGGTGATCGACAGCATCCTGAAGGAGCCGGTCGGCGGCGCCCACCGCGACCCCGCCACCATGATTGCCACCACCGGTGATGCCATCGCCAAGGCCTTCGACGAGCTTCGGGGCCTCGACGGCGACGCCATCCGCAAGCAGCGGCGGCAGAAATTCCTCGATATCGGCCGGAAATTGGGCTGATTCGCCTCGATTCCGGTGCCGTAGGGTGGGCAAAGGCGCAAAGTGCCGTGCCCACCAGCCGATCGGGCGGCTGAGGAAGGGTGGGCACGCTTCGCTTTGCCCGCCCTACGAGACTTGCCCTGGCACCCCGGTAACCGCGCGTTAACCCTTTTTTTGCCCAAATCGGCGATCTCAGTAGCGGTTTGGCCGCAAGGCCCAAGTTCGTCCCAAGTTACGGCCCAGTTTAAGTCTCTGTTGACCACACCTTCGGGCCAACGGGCTCGTGATCCCCGCTCGGGTTGCGACCACATGACCCAGAGGTTAGAATTTTAATCAATGGCTTCAGGGCATAAGCGCTGGAGCGTGGTCTCGAAAAAGCCCGTCATGACGGGCCCGGATGTCCGGTCGGATCATGTTCCAAACAATTGGGGTTCGCGCTCTGCCCGGCACGTTGTGGGGTTCGTCTTGATCACTAGCTCGCTTGCTCGCGCGCTCTTGGCTTCGGTTGCGCTGCTGACGGCCAGTGTCCTGCTGGCCGGCTGCGATACCGATCAGGTGTCGCTCGCGACCAACGCCAAGGCCAACCAGCCGGTGCCGCCAAAGCTGCTCGCCGCAATGGTCGAGAAGGACATGGATCTGCAATCGCCGATCCTGGTCCGCCTGTTCAAGCAGGAGGCCGAGCTCGAGGTCTGGAAGCAGACCCGCAACGGCCAGTTCGCGCTGCTCAAGACCTATCCGATCTGCCGCTGGTCAGGTGATCTCGGTCCGAAGGTGCGCGAGGGCGACCGCCAGGCGCCCGAGGGATTCTACTCGATCAATCCGAGCCAGATGAATCCTCAATCGGCCTATTACCTCTCTTTCAACACGGGCTATCCGAACGCGTTCGACAAGGCTTTGGGCCGCAGCGGCTCGCAGCTGATGGTGCATGGCGATTGCTCCTCGCGCGGCTGCTACGCGATGACCGACGAGCAGATCGCGGAGATCTATTCGCTCGGCCGCGAATCCTTCTTCGGCGGCCAGAAGGCGTTTCAGCTGCAGGCCTATCCGTTCAAGATGACGCCGGTGAACATGGCGAAGCACCGGAACAATCCGAACATGCCGTTCTGGAAGATGATCAAGGAAGGCTATGATCATTTCGAGGTGACGCGGCAGGAGCCGAAGGTCGATTTCTGCGAGAAGAAATACGTCTTCGACGCGGCGAAGCCGGCCGATGCCAAGCGCGATCCGGTGTTCGACGCTTCGGCAAAATGCCCGGCCTATGTGATCCCCGAGGATGTCGCGAGCGCCGTGCGCGAGAAGCAGGCGCGTGACGAGGCCGAATACGCCAAGCTCGTCTCCCGCGGCACGCCGGTGGCGCGCATGAACACCGGCATCGACGGCGGCATGAACAAGATCTTCGCCGCCAAGATTCCGGAAGGCTCGACCGGCCTGTCGGAGGGTGCCGAAGGCACCACGCTGCAGATGCTGGCGATGGCCAAGGCGCCGGGCACGATCCCCGGCCACGTCAATCCGCCGAAGCCGAATCTCGATGCGGCCGCGCCAGCGCCGCAAGAAGAGCCGGTCGTCGCCGTCAGCGCACCCGCCGCCACCACGCGCGTCGCCGCGGCTGCGCCTGCTGAAAAATCCGGCGGCTTCTTCTCGAACCTCGGCCGCAAGATGGGCATGGGCACCGCGGACACGACGGCCACGACACCTCCGCCGCCGCAAGCCACTGCGTCCTTGGCTCCGGCCACGACGTCCACAACGCCGCCCAGCGCGGCGTCGAGGCTCAAGGCCGCCGTGACCCGCTTTGTGCCCGGCCGCGACACGGCCAAGGACGCGCCGAAGCCGGTTGTCGCCGCCGCCAAGCCCGCCGAACCGCCGAAGCCGGACACGCGCCTTGCCGCGACGCGTCCCGCGCTGAAGCCGTCGGTGTCGGACGGTGCGGGTGAAGCGACTCAAATCATGGGCGCCGCGCCGGTGGTGTCGTCGAACTCGTTCGAGAGCCGATTTGGCGCGGTGAAGTAGGGGCGAAGCTGGTCGCTCGCACGAAGTGACGCTTCCTGCATTTTGGGGGCAGGCGTTGCACCCAGCCCGCCCCCTGATACTCTCCAAGTCAGAGGCCGAGACTTGGACAGGGAGAATACCGAGGGGATCGCTGGAACACCGTGGACGGAAAGCGAAATCTCCGCCGTGGTCGACAGTTATTTTCGGATGTTGTCCTCCGAAAGAGCGGGCGCGGCCTACAGCAAGGCGCAGAATCGACGCCAGCTCATGACGATCGTGCGTCGGTCTGAAGGTTCGATCGAACGCAAGCTTCAAAACATTTCTGCCGTTCTCGATATGCTGGGGACGCAGTGGATCAACGGCTACAAACCGTTGGCGCACTTTCAGGACGCCTTGGTGGCTGCCGTCGAACGCAACGTCGGACAGACACCGGATTTTCTTTACCCCGCTAACACTGACACTCAACCGCTGGCGCTCAACGACGATGCCGTCTTCGTTGCTCCACCATCCGTCGCGGACTTCGAGAAGACATTGACGCCCGCCGTTCGCCGGCTAGTCGGTAAGTTCGACCCCGCCGAGCGCGACGCCAGGAACCGTCAATTGGGCAAGGCCGGCGAAAAATTCGTTGTGGAATTCGAGCGCGATCGATTGCGGCGCGCTGGGCGCAGCGACCTTGCGGATGACGTCCGCTGGGTTTCCGACCTGGACGGCGATGGCTACGGTTGCGACGTCCGCTCCTTTGAAACTGATGGCCAAGAGAGGCTTCTGGAAATCAAGACAACGTGCGGGCACGAGCGCACCGCGTTTTGGCTAACCCGGCGAGAAGTCGACGTCGCCGCAGAGAGAAGGGACCGATATCGAATCCGGCGGGTCTTCCACTTCCGTAACCGTGCGCAGATGTTCGAGATTGCCCCACCACTCGAGCATGCGCTCCTCATGACGCCGACCACCTATTCTGCCGAGCCGCGCTAACGCAGTCTCCAATCCGCGCCGGGTTTTGGCGCAGGTGGTCCGGGCCGAAACACCCACGGGATCCACTTGACCGCTATGATATCATCATTATAATATACACTTATCAATTGTATATCATGGAGGCCGAAATGCAGGTTTCCAAATGGGGCAACAGCCTCGCTGTCCGCCTGCCCAAAGCCATCGTCGAAGAACTCGGCCTCAAGGAGGGCGACGAACTCGAGGTGGTCGCTGCCCGCAAGGGCATGATCGAGATCGAGACAAAGGAAGAGCGGCGTCGACGGGCAATCGAGAACATGCGCGCACGCAACTGGCCGCCCTTGCCTGCTGACTACAAGTTCGATCGCGACGAGGCGAACGAGCGGTGAGCGCGTTTCTGGACACCAACATTCTCGTTTACGCGCAGCAGACCGGCACCAAGGCCACAATCTCGCGAGACCTGATCGAGCAGGGCGGCGCCATTAGCGCGCAAGTCCTGAACGAGCTTGCAAACGTCTTGCACAGGAAGCAGGGACGAAGCTGGCGCGATATCGAGCTTCTGTTCGATGATATCGACAATACGCTCGATCCTGCGCTCCCGCTTACGGCCAAGACCAGCCGTGCGGCCCTTGCGCTGGTGCAAAACGATGGCTTCGCCTTCTATGAAGCACTGATCGTTGCCGCTGCGATCGAAGCTGGCTGCGATATCCTCTACACCGAAGATATGCAGCACGGCCGCAGCATCGGCGGGCTCACCATCGTCAATCCGTTTCTTGGCAGTGCTTCCCCGTCGGCCTGAGATGGCCGCTTCTTCAGCGGCCCTCGAAGGGTGACGGGACCGGCGGGAGCACCCTGCGAAGGCTTTGAGAGCGACGGCTCGGCTGCATCGTGGCCGTTCATCCTTCGAGGCTCGCTACGCGATGCTACGCATCGCGCTGGTCGAGCCTTAGGATGACGGAATTGGCAGAGTCGCGTTGCGAGGGGTTTGAAGCCAGTAGCAATGTAACGCCCTACGGCGCCAGATACCGCACCAGCTCCGGGTTGTCCCTCACCTCGCCCGCCTGCCCCTGCAGCGCAACGCGGCCGCGGTCCAGTACGTAGGCGTAATCAGCGACGCGCAGCGCGAGATCGAGGTGCTGCTCGACGATAATGACAGCGATGTTTTTCGCAAGCTCGATCAGGCGCTCGGTGATCTCCTCGATCACGCCGATCCACACGCCTTCGGTCGGCTCGTCCAGCAGCAGCAATTTTGGATCGCCCAGCATGGCGCGGCCGATGGCGAGCATCTTGCGCTCGCCGCCGGAAAGGGTGCCCGCGGGCTGGTCGAGGCGCTGGCCGAGTTTGGGGAAGATGGTCAGAACGTGGTCGACGGCGTCGGCCTTCCTGCTCGCGAGCGAGCCGACCGCGAGATTGTCGCGCACCGACAGGCGCGCGAACACTGAATGCTCCTGCGGCACATAGCCGATGCCGGCGCGGACGCGCTCCTGGGTCGCGCGGCGGCTGATGTCTCGGCCGTCGAAGGCGACCTCGCCCTTCCACGCCGGCAGCTCGCCGACGATGGTCTTCATCAGTGTGGTCTTGCCAGCACCGTTGCGCCCGAGCACCGCGACGCCGCCGCGCCAGGGGATACCGAGATTGACGTCGAACAGGACCTGGCTGCGGCCATAGCCGGCGTCGAGATGCTTGATGTCCAAAAATTCAGGCACGGCGCAGATAAATCTCCTGGACGGCCTTGTTGGCCTGGATCTCCGACACGGTGCCCGACGCCAGCACCTTGCCCTGGTCGAGCACGGTAAGGCGATCGCAGATGTCGCGGATGAAGTCGAGGTCGTGCTCGACGATGACGAGCGAGCAATGCTGCTTGATCGGCTGGAGCAGTTCGCCGGTGACGCGGCGCTCCTCCAGGCTCATGCCGCCGGTCGGCTCGTCGAGCAGCAGCAGCTTCGGCTTGCCCGCGAGTGCCATCGCGATCTCCAGCCATTGCTGCTGGCCATGCGACAGCGCGGCCGCCGCGTCGAAGGCGCGGTCGGCGAGGCGGAACTGGGTCAGCATGGTCATGACCTGATCGTGCAGGAGCCTGCGGGTGCGCGAGAGCACGAGGTCGAGCAGCGAGGACTGCGCCTGCAGCGCGAGCAGGATGTTGTCGTAGAGCGTCAGCGTCGGCAGCACGCTGGTGATCTGGAATTTCAGGCTCATGCCGGCGCGGGCGCGCTCGGTCGGCGTGAAGGCCGTAATATCGGTGTTGATGAAGCTCACCTTGCCCTGCGTCGGCACCTCTGCGCCGGCAATGCACTTCATCAGCGTGCTCTTGCCGGAACCGTTCGGGCCGATCAGGCCGTGGAACTCATTTTCGCCGACGGTGAGCGCCGCGCCGTCCAGCGCGGTGAGCTTGCCGAAAACCTTCTTGATGCCGGCCGCTTCAAGGAGCATTGCGTTTCTCCTTCGGCTTGGCACCGAAGCTGCCGACGCGTTCACGCTCACCGAGCACGAAGCTGATGAGGCCGAGCGGCCGGAACAGGATCACGAGCAGCAGCAGAACGCCAAGGATGATCGGCCAGATGTCGCGATAATTGTCCGAGAGCCAGAAGCTGACGCCCTCGACGATGATCGCGCCGATGACGGCGCCGATCAGCGTGCCGGAGCCGCCGAACAGCACGTAGAGCACGACTTGCGTCGAGACGACGACGCCGACCATGTTGGGCCAGACGAAGCCTTCGTGGAAGGCATAGAGGCTGCCGGCGAGCCCTGCGACCGCGCCGCCGATCGCAAAGATGATCGCCTTGAGATGCTGCGCCTTGTAGCCAAAGAAGGCGATGCGCTGCTCGTTCTCGCGCAGGCCTGCCAGTGCCAGGCCGAACTGCGAGCGCACCAGGAAGCGGCAGAGCAGATAGACCACGACGAGAATGCCGAGCACGAGATAGTAGAACGGCGGACCTTCAGAGAACTCGTAGCTGCCCACCGTCATCGGCGCGATCGAAGGGATGCCGTTCTGGCCGCCCAGATAATACCAGCCGCGCGCGAGGCGGTCGGCAGCGTAGGAGCCGGTGAGCGTGCCGAGCGAGACGAAGATGACGCTGGAGGGATGCCGTCCCAGCAACAGGAAACCGCCGAGCAGCAGAGCGAAGGTGAGGCCGATCAGCGTACCCGCGGGCAGGACCAGGAAGATGTTGGTGATATCTAGATCGCGCGCGAGCAGCGCGACACCATAGCCGGCCGAGCCGAAGAACAGGGCCTGGCCAAAACTCATGATGCCGGCATAGCCCCAGACCAGGTCGAACGACAGCGCGAACAGCGCGAGGATGATCACGCGCGTCGCGAACACCGTGAGATAATCCTGCAGCACCAGCGGCGCGAGCAGCGCGGCGACGAGCACCACGCCCTCCACGATCGGCAGGACTTTTCGTCCTGCCGCGACCTGTCCCGCTGCCGCGCGTTCAGCCATCGCATCGTCCGCTTCGTCGCCGGCGATGGCTTCTCTTACCACACTCATCGACTTCGGCATTCCGCCTCAGCATTCCTTGGGATCGACGAGCCCGTTGCTGCGCGCAACGATCTCGTAGTTGCCGCCTTTGGCGACCGCGGTGTACATCTTCATCTTGCAGTGCCGCTTGCCCGGAACCATCTCGGCCGGCCCGCCCGGACCTTCGGCGATCTTGGCATGGTCGAGCGCGGCGGCAACCGACTCGCGGTCGATCTTGCCGGCTTCCTTGACGGCGGCTTCCCACAGCTTCAGGCCGCGATAGGTGCCGGTGGCGGCGCTGCCGGCGGCGAACAGGAAGTTGCCCGGAAAATCCTTCTCGTAGGCGGCCTGGATCTTAGCGTCGAACGGGTTTTCCTTGGTCAGCACCTTGAAATAATCGAGGCAGCTCGCAAGGCCCTCGATCTCGCTCGCCTGATTGATGTTGAGCGTGTTCTCGTCGTAGTAGACGCAGGCCAGACGCCCGCCGTTCTTGAGGAAGCCCGCTTCATAGAGCTGCTTGAAGAACGGTCCGACGCCCGGCGGAATGACGGTGTTGAAGACCACGTCCACCTTGTTGGAGATGATGCGGTTGACGGTCGAGGAAAAGTCGACCTGGTCGAGCGGATAGTATTCCTCGAACACGACCTCGCCGCCGTTGGATTCGATCACCTTGCGGGCATAGACGTTGAGCGTGTGCGGCCAGACATAGTTGGCGCTCGGCAGCGCGAATTTCTTGCCGCCATTCTTGATCAGCCAGGGGATGAATTCGTCGCACTGCTGGGCCGGCGTCGGTCCGGTGCAGAACAGATAGGGCGTGCACTCCTTGCCCTCGTAGAGCTGCGGATAGATGTAGAGCGTCTTGCCGCGGGCCACGATCGGGTCCTTGATGGCGTTGCGCATCGACGAGGTGATGCCGCCCAGCACCATGTCCACCTTGTCGCGCTGAATGAGCTTGCGGACGTTGCCCACGGCGACGGATTCGTTCGAGGCAGTGTCCTCGATGTAGAGTTCGAGGGGACGGCCGAGCAGGCCGCCGGCGGCGTTGATCTCCTTGATCACCATTTTTGCGACATTGGCGTCGGCGTTGCCCGCGTAGGCGATCGGGCCGGTGAGGTCGGTGGCGATGCCGACCTTGATCGGGGCTTCGGCCGCATTGGCCCAGGGCGCCGGGATCACCCAGCTGCCGACGCCGGTTGCGACCGCGCCGGACGCAAAGGCGAAGTTGGAGAGAAAGCGGCGGCGAGAGAGCTGTGGACGATCGAACATGTGACTAAACCCCTTTTCCAGCGATGAGGCCCTGCGGGCGGAATTTGATGAAGACAATGGCAAGGACGAAGACGAGGACGTCGGCGACGACGGGCGCCATCACCCATGGCAGCGCGGCGCTGAGCGTGCCGATAACGCCGGCACCCGCGACCGGCCCGATGAAGGAGCCGACGCCGCCGACCATGACTGCGACAAAGCCCTGGATCAGGAAGCGCAGGCCGAGATCGGCAAACAGGCTGAACACAGGCACGATCAGCGCGCCGGCAAGGCCGGCGAGCGCGGCGCCGAACGCGAAGGTGGCGCCGTAGATCAGCGGCGTTGAGATGCCGGAGGCGCGCGCCAGCGCCGGGTTCTCCAGCGTGGCGCGCACGCGCAAGCCAAAACTCGTGCGCGAGAGCAGGAGATAGCAGCCCGCCATCACCAGCAGCGTGATGACGATAATGGTGAAGCGCCAGGCCGAGATGTGCATGGCGCCGATGTCGATCGATCCCCCGATCGGCTCGGGCACGGTGAGATAAAAGCCGCCGATCAGCCCGCGAACGGATTCGCGGATGATCAGGCCAAGCGCATAGGTGCCGAGCATCGCCACGATCGGCGCAGCGTAGAACCGCCGGATGATCAGCGCCTCCAGCACGAAGCCGAGCGCACCGACCACGAAAGGCGCGGCGACCATGCCGGCCCAGATCGGCATGCCCTTGGCATAGGCGAGATAGGTGATGTAGGCCCCGAGCAGGACGAACTCGCCTTGCGCGAAGTTGAAGATGCCCATCATGCTGGCGATGATCCCGAGCCCCAGCACGATCAGGACGATGATCGCGCCAAAGCTCAAGATCTCGAACGCCGCGACGAACGCGTTAGCCATATGATGGTGTTCCGTCCGTCTGCATGAGTTCCTCGCTCACATCTTCTTCCAGTCGCCAATCTGCTCGAAAGCATGCGCGGCACGGTAGATGGTGGATTCCTCGAACATGCGGCCGACCAGCATCAGGCCGACCGGCAGGCCGTCGACCATACCGCAGGGCAGCGACATGGCGGGGTGATGGGTGATGTCGAACGGTGCGGTGTTGGAGATCATCTCCAGCGCGCGAGCGACGTAATCCTCGCGGCTGGCGGTCGGCTCCGGCAGCTTGGTCGCCTTCATCGGCGTGGTCGGCAGCAGGAGGAGATCGTAATCCCCAAAGGCCTTGTCGTAAGCCGCGGTGAGGCGACGGGAGATGTTGAGCGCCTTGCCGTAGTAACGCGGGCCGAAATTGTTGTTGATGTAGGTGCCGAGCAGCAGGAACAGCTTTGTCGTCTCCGACAGCGAGTCCGCCTGCCGGCGCCAGCCGCGGTGGAAATCCATCAGCGAGGTCGAGTAGAGGTCGGACCGGCTCAGGCCATAGCCGTCGCCATACATCATGGTCTGGGTCATGCCCTCGGTGCCGATCGGCGTCCAGATCGCGGGGCCGACCATGTGCATGGGGATCGAGACGGTCTCGACGGTGGCACCGAGATCCCTGAAGCGCTTGGCGGCCTCGCGGACGCTTTCATTCACTGCGGCTTCCGCGGTCGGCTGCTCAAAGCCTTCTTTCAGAATGCCGATCTTCATGCCCTTGACGCCCTGGCCGAGCGCCTTGGTGTATTCCTCGACCTTCGGCGCCTTGATGCGCGGATCGTAGCCGTCATCGCCGGCGAGCACTTCGAGCAGCAGCGCATTGTCGGCAACGGTCGCCGTCATCGGGCCGGTGTGATCGACAAAGATCTCGATCGGCATAATGCCGGTGTAGGGCACAAGGCCCCAGGTCGGCTTCATGCCGTAGGTGCCGCAGAACGAGGACGGCATGCGGATCGAGCCGCCCTGATCGCCGCCGATCGCCATGTCGACCTCGCCGAGCGCGACCACGACGCCCGAGCCCGAGGACGAGCCGCCGGCCGAATAGCCCATCTTGTGCGGATTATGCACCGCGCCGACCGCGCCGGTGTGGCTGCCGCCGGACATGCAGAAGGATTCGCAATGCACCTTGCCCATGATGTTGGCGCCGGCATCGAGCATGCGCGTGACGATGGTGGCGTCAAAGTCAGGCACGTAGCCTTCCAGCGTCGCCGAGCCGTTCATCATGGGAACGCCGGCGAGCATGATGTTGTCCTTCAGCGCGACGGTCTTGCCCTTGAGCTTGCCGCTGGCGGCGCCTTTCACGGTGGACTTGCGATACCAGGCGTTGCGCGGGTTCTCTTCCGGCGAGGGCCGATAGCCGGGCGTGCGCGGGTACTTCACCTCCGGTACCTCGTCCGGCATCGCGCCGACGAGATTGTAGGCCTCGATCGAGCCCTGCATCAGGCCGCGAAACGAGGCGACATCGTCATCGGTCAGCGCGAGGCCGCACTGCTCGGCGACGCTGCGAAGTTGGGCTGGCGTGGGAAGGACAACTGTCACGGCGCTCTCCTCAAAGGCTTCTTGTTCCCTGGCGTTGGACGAAAGCCGCCTGGTCGCGCCTGCACGGCGCGGGCCAACCGACCTCGCGTCGATATTACAGACGGAAATATTTTCCTTTTCAAGTATTATTTCGCGGCTCGGCCATGACGGATGGACGACCAGCGCTCAGAGCGTCTTGACCAGCCTGAAGTCGAGACCGTCGGCCTCGGCGAGATACATCGGCATTTCGGCGCGGCCATCGCGGATCGTGACGGGACCGCGGCCCGCCGAATAGACGGTGTTGCGCGCGGCCTTGAGCAGCGGACGAAAGGCCAGCGAGCCGGCGCGGTTCGCCACGGACTCTAGGAAGCGCAGCCCCTCGTAGTTCGATTGGCCGACGGAACCGACCGGCGGCGCGTGCGGGCCGAACATGGAATAATAGGCACCGAGGAACTCGTCATTGGCACGCGAGACCATGCCGTTGAAATAGCCGGAGGCGCAGAACAGGTTCTCGGTGTTGTCGGCGCCGATGCCGAGCAGCACGGTCTCGTCCATCGCGCCGGCAAGCCGCAGCGTCGAGGGGCTAAGGCCAGCCTCGGCAAAAGCGCGGTTGAAGGTGATGCTGTCGGTGCCGATCAGCGAGATCAGCACGACGTCAGGCTTGGCGGCACGGATGCGCGCCAGATGCGCCTCGTGATTGTCCTCGCCGACAGGGACGAACTCCTCGCCGACCACCTGGCCGCCGGCCTCCTTGATATAGCGCTTGACCGAGCGATGCGACTGCCAGGGCCAGACGTAGTCGCTGCCGATCAGATACCAGCGCGCCGCCTTCTTCACGTCGGCCAGCCAGTGGATCGACGGCCGGCTCGACCAGCGCGGCGTCTCGCCGATCGCCATCACGCCCGGCGTGCGCTCGCCGCCCTCATAGACCGGGGTGTAGATGTAGGGGATGCGGTTGCCGGTGACCTTGCGCAGCGCGACGCGGACCGCGCTGATATGCGAGCCCATGATGAGATCGACCTCCTCGAAGGCGATCGCCTGCTCGGCACGGCGCACCACCTCGTCGATCGGGCCGCCGGAATCGTAGATCGAGAGTTCGAGTTCGCGGCCGAGAATGCCGCCGCGCTTGTTGATCTCGGCGACCGCCAGCATCGCGCTGTTGGTGGAGGTCGGGCCCCAGATCCCGGGCGAGCCGGTGAAGGTGAGGAAATTGCCGATGCGCAGCTTGTTGCGCGCGCCGCGACGCCGGGCGAAATGCGCGTCAACCGGCGACAGGTCGAAATCGTCCGCCGCCGACGACAGATTCCTGAACAGCAAGGACGGCGGCAACGCCGGACCGCCGTGAGCCGGGAAGTTTACCGTCGCGCGCACGCCAACTCCTGTCCGGTCCCAGACCTGAAAGCACATTGAGCAGGCGGCCGCGGCTTCCGCCCTTTTGTTGGGCAATGATCCTATTTTGAAAATATTGAATATTCAAGAATTGAAGTGCATATAGATGCAGCATCGATTGCAAGACATTCACTCATTTGGGTCAAGACGAAGTCTTAGCCGTGGCAAAACCGAACTCCCCGATCACCGAACACCTCGCTTACCTGCTCGCGCAAGCCAACCGGGAGATCAACCGGCAACTGGAACTGCGTCTGAGCAAGGAAGGCGTTCCCGTCGAGCAGTGGCGCATCCTGAAGGTGCTGTCTGACGGTAACGGCCACTCGATGGGCGAGCTTGCGGATGCCGTGCTGCTCAACCATCCGACGCTGACCAAGATGATCGACCGCATGGTCTCCGACACGCTGGTCTATCGCGTGCAGGACCCGAACGACCGCCGCAAGGTGCTGATGTTCATCTCCGACCGCGGCAAGGTGCTGTGCAAGAAGCTCAACTCGCTCGCGGTCGACCAGGAGGAGCACATCCTGGAAAGCTACGGCGACAAGTCGACGAGCGAACTGAAGCGGCTGCTGGAGAGCTTGATCGACAGCTCGAATTGAGTGGGCGTGTCGCGCCTTGCTGAACAGCCGTAGCCCGGATGGAGCGCAGCGTAATCCGGGAGTTTCTTTCACTGCTACAGGATTCCCGGATTGCGCTGCGCTCCATCCGGGCTACGACCTCTCGCCTTGGATCTCGCGGGGCGATCACGTGATGGAAGCTGCACGCCACGCGCACAACGGTCATCACCCGCTTTAATCCGGCGATCCAGTATTCCAGAGAGGCATGAGATTGAGCCGAGTGGCTGCAGCGGACTGGGTCGCCCGGTCAAGCCGGGCGACGACAGAGGAGCGTGAGGCGCCGGTTTTGCGCCTCACAAAGCCATTCAAGCCTTACGCATACCGCCCGTGGCAGTGCTTGTACTTCTTGCCGCTGCCACACGGACAGTCCTCGTTGCGACCGACCTTGCCCCAGCTGGCGGGGTTTTTGGGGTCGCGCAACGCCGCGTCGGTCGCCTGCGCTCCGAGCGAGACGCTGGCGAGCGCCATTTCGTCCTCGCCGGTGTTCGGATCGAATTTGTGCGCTTCCATCGGCGGCAGCACGGGGGCTTCCTGCTCCGGCGGGACGATCTCGACACGCATCAGCTGCGCCGTGACCGCCTCGCGCAGATGCGCGCTCATCTCCTGGAAGAGATTGAAGGCTTCGGTCTTGTACTCCTGCAACGGATCGCGCTGGCCGTAACCGCGCAGGCCGATGACCTGGCGCAGATGGTCGAGCATGATCAGATGCTCGCGCCAGAGATGGTCGAGCGTCTGGAGCAGGATGGTCTTCTCGACGTAACGCATCACGTCGGGGCCCCATTGCGCGACCTTGGCCGCCATGTGCTCGTCGGCCTTGGTCTCGATGCGGTTGAGCAGCTCCTCGTCGGCGATGCCCTCTTCCTTGGCCCAGTCCTGGACCGGCAGGTCGAGATCGAGCACGCGCTTCAGCTCTTCCTTCAGGCCGGCCGTGTCCCACTGCTCGGCATAGGCATGCTCGGGCACGTGCTTGGTGACGAGATCCTCGATGAAGGCGTGACGCATGTCGGTGACGGTCTCGGCGACGCTGTCGTCCTTCATCAGGTCGACGCGCTGGTCGAAGATGACCTTGCGCTGGTCGTTCTGGACGTTGTCGAACTTGAGCAGGTTCTTGCGGATGTCGAAGTTGCGCGCCTCGACCTTCTGCTGCGCCTTCTCGAGCGCCTTGTTGATCCAGGGATGGATGATGGCCTCGCCCTCTTGCAGGCCGAGACGCTGCAGCATGCTGTCGAGGCGATCCGAGCCGAAGATGCGCATCAGATCGTCTTCCAGCGACAGGAAGAACTTCGAGCGGCCGGGGTCGCCCTGACGGCCGGACCGGCCGCGCAGCTGGTTGTCGATGCGGCGGGATTCGTGGCGCTCGGAGCCCATGATGTAGAGACCGCCGGGCTTCTTCACGGTCTTGGCGGGCTTGCTGCCCTTCGCCGGCTCGATCTCGACGATCTCCTCGGCCTTCAGCACGATGTCGCGGAAGTGCTCGATGTCGGCTTTGATCTGCTCGATCTTCTGCGCCTTCTCGGCCTCGTCGGTGATTCCGGCAGTCTCCTGCTGGATGCGCATCTCGAGCGAGCCGCCGAGCTTGATGTCGGTGCCGCGGCCGGCCATGTTGGTCGCGATCGTGATCGCGCCGGGCACTCCGGCTTCCGCGACGATATAGGCTTCCTGCTCGTGGAAGCGCGCGTTCAGCACCGCGAACAGCTTCGCCGGCTTGTTGGCGCGAGCCGCGGCGTACAACTTCTGCATCGAATTCTCGTTGCCGAAATCGATCTGCCGGTAGCCGTGCTTCTTGAGGTATTCGGCAATCACTTCCGACTTTTCGATCGAGGCGGTGCCGACCAGCACCGGCTGCAGCCGCGCATTGGCGCGCTCGATCTCGGCCAGGATCGCGGCGTATTTCTCGTTCTGGGTGCGATAGACCTCGTCGTCCTCGTCGAGGCGCGCGATCGACAGATTGGTCGGGATTTCCACGACCTCGAGCTTGTAGATGTCGAACAGCTCGTCGGCTTCCGTCAGCGCGGTACCGGTCATGCCGGCGAGCTTTTCGTACATGCGGAAATAGTTCTGGAAGGTGATCGAGGCCAGCGTCTGGTTCTCGGGCTGGACCTGGACGTGCTCCTTGGCTTCCAGCGCCTGGTGCAGGCCTTCGGAGTAGCGCCGGCCGGCCATCATGCGGCCGGTGAACTCGTCGATGATCACGACCTCGTCGTCGCGGACGATGTAGTCCTTGTCGCGCGTGAACAGCGTGTGGGCGCGCAGCGCCTGGTTGATGTGGTGCACGATCGAGACGTTCTCGACGTCGTAGAGCGACTCGCCCTTGAGCTGGCCGGCATCGCGCAGCAGCCCCTCGATCTTCTCCATGCCGGCTTCGGTGAGCGTCACCGTGCGCTGCTTCTCGTCGACGTCGTAATCGGTCTTGTCGAGCTTGGGCAGGAAGCCGTCGATGGTGTTGTAGAAATCGGAACGGTCGTCGAGCGGGCCGGAGATGATCAGCGGCGTGCGCGCCTCGTCGATCAGGATCGAGTCGACTTCGTCGACGATGGCGTAGAAGTGCGGCCGCTGGACCATGTCCTCGAGCCGGTACTTCATGTTGTCGCGCAGATAGTCGAAGCCGTATTCGTTGTTGGTGCCGTAGGTGATGTCGCAGGCATAGGCCGCCTTGCGCTCGGCATCGTCGAGGCCGTGCACGATCACGCCGGTGGTCAGGCCGAGGAAGCCGTAGATCTGGCCCATCCAGCCGGAGTCGCGGCGTGCGAGGTAGTCGTTGACGGTGACGACGTGGACACCCTTGCCGGCGAGCGCGTTGAGGTAGACCGCAAGCGTTGCGACCAGCGTCTTGCCTTCGCCGGTCTTCATCTCGGCGATGTCGCCCTCGTGCAGCACGATGCCGCCGATCAGCTGGACGTCGAAATGGCGCTGGCCGAGCGTGCGCTTGGCGGCCTCGCGCACGGTGGCGAAGGCGGGCACCAGGAGGTCGTCGAGCGTCTTGCCCTCGGCGAGCTGCTTCTTGAACTCGGCGGTGCGGGCCTTGAGCGCCTCGTCGGAGAGTTTCGAGACTTCGGGCTCCAGCGCGTTGATCGCGTTGACGCGGGACTGGTATCCCTTCACCCGCCGGTCGTTGGCGGATCCGAAAAACTTGCGGGCGAGCGCGCCGATCATGCCTAGTTCCTGTGTTCGCGATTCAACCGCGTTGCAGCCAAGAAGTTGTCACCCGCCTGCCTATCAACTCACCGTGACGCCTGATGGCGCCAGAGCCCGGACTGCGGGGGGTCATCCGCCATATGGGTGGGAATTGAGCCAGTCTGGGTTCAACGGCCAAAAACGCAGCAAAATAAACGCCATCGCCATGGTCGCGACCGGGCAGAGATATGGCCCGGTCAGGGCCTTGTCAACGGCGGGCGCATTGCGGCTAATTCATCATTTTGACAGACTTTTCGCGTTGCCAAGCCCCCCTGAATTGGGCGAGTGTCCGCCCCGCTCGAGCAGCCCCCTGCTTCAACAAAAGGATTTTCCATGACCACCTCGTTCCCGGTAACCAAAACCGGCCTGCGCTTCGGCCTCGCCACCGCCCTCGTGGGCTGCCTTGCGCTGGCGCTGATCGCGGGTCCCGGCCGGGCTGCCGAAGATCCGGTCCTGGCGAAGGTCAATGGCGCTGAAATCAAGAAAAGCGACGTGGCCATGGCCGAGGAGGAACTCGGACCGAGCCTCGCCCAGATGGACCCGGCGACCAAGGACGAGAACGTCCTGTCGTTCCTGATCGACATGAAGATCGTCTCCAAGGCCGCCGAGGACAAGAAGGTCGCCGACGGCGAAGAGTTCAAGAAGCGCATGGCGTTCGCCCGCAACCGGCTTCTGATGGACAGCCTGCTCGCCCAGGAGGGCAAGGCGGCGACGACCCCGGATGCCATGAAGAAGGTCTATGAGGAGGCCTCCAAGCAAATCACCGGCGAGCAGGAAGTGCGCGCCCGCCACATCCTGGTCGAGACCGAGGACGAGGCCAAGGCGGTGAAGGCCGAGCTCGACAAGGGCGCCGATTTCGCCGAGCTGGCCAAGAAGAAGTCCAAGGATCCGGGCTCCGCCGACGGCGGCGACCTCGGCTTCTTCACCAAGGAGCAGATGGTGCCGGAATTCTCGGCCGTGGCCTTCGCGCTGGAGCCGGGCAAGATCTCCGACCCCGTGAAGTCGCAGTTCGGCTGGCACATCATCAAGGTCGAGGAAAAGCGCAATCGCAAGGCGCCTGATTTCGAGCAGGTCAAGGCCCAGATCGAGCAGTACGTCACCCGCAAGGCCCAGGCCGACTACGTCGCCAAGCTGCGCACGGAAGCCAAGGTCGAGCGGCTGGACCAGCCGGCGGCGGACGCCAAGCCGGCCGATGCGGCCAAGCCCTCCGACAGCAAGATGGCGCCGCCTGCGAAGAAGTAAGAATTCGCTGTCACTTCGGTGACGCCAAGAGTATCTAAGCATCGCAATGGCCGGGCATCGCCCGGCCATCTGCATATTCAGACCCCATCAAGGCGCCCTCGATGTCCTCCTCCGTCTCCCCGCTCGCCCCGACAAACGTTCCCGACATGCCCACCATTGCGGGCATCCGTCTCGCGACCGCCGAGGCCGGCATCCGCTACAAGAACCGCACCGATGTGCTGCTGGCAGTGATGGACAAGGGCACTGCCGTTGCCGGCGTCTTCACCAAATCGAAGTGCCCGTCGGCGCCGGTCGAATGGTGCCGTGCAAAATTGAAGGGCGGCAAGGCCCGCGCGCTCGTCGTCAATTCCGGCAACGCCAACGCCTTCACCGGCAAGACCGGCCGCGGCTCCACCGCGCTGACCGCCAAGATCGCGGCCAAGGCGGTCGGGTGCAGCGAGAGCGAGATTTTCCTGGCCTCGACCGGCGTGATCGGCGAGCCGCTGGACGCGACCAAATTCGACGGCGTGCTCGGCCGTCTGGCTGAATCCGCCGAGCCCGGCGACTATCTCGCCGCGGCCAAGGCGATCATGACCACCGACACCTTCCCAAAGGTCGCAACCGCGACCGTCAAGCTCGGCAAGGCCAAGGTCACCATCAACGGCATGGCCAAGGGCGCCGGCATGATCGCGCCCGACATGGCGACGATGCTGTCCTTCATCTTCACCGACGCGCCGATCGCCCCCGCCGCGCTCCAGGCCCTGCTCAAGGCCGGCGTCGAGGACACGTTCAACGCGGTCACGATCGATGGCGACACCTCGACCTCGGACACGCTGCTGGCCTTCGCGACGGGCGCCGCCGCCGAGCATGGCGCGCCGAAAATTAGCCGGGCCGGCGATCCGCGCCTGAAAGCCTTCGTCAAAGCCTTCAACCAGGTGCTCGCCAACCTCTCCGAGCAGGTCGCCCGCGACGGCGAAGGCGCCCGAAAGCTGGTCGAGATCACCGTCGAGGGCGCCAAGACCAAGGCCTCGGCACGCAAGATCGCGATGTCGATCGCCAACTCGCCGCTGGTCAAGACCGCGATCGCCGGAGAGGACGCCAATTGGGGCCGCGTGGTGATGGCGGTCGGCAAGGCCGGCGAGCCCGCCGATCGCGACAAGCTCTCGATCTCGTTCAACGGCATCCGCGTCGCCAAGAGCGGCGCACGCGATCCGTCCTACGATGAAGCGCAGGTGTCGGAAGCGATGAAGGCGCCGGAGATCGCAATCAAGGTCTCGCTCGGCCTCGGCAAGGGCCGCGACCGCGTGCTGACCTGCGACCTCACGAAGGAATATGTGGCGATCAACGGGGATTACCGGTCGTAGCTCTTCTCTCTCCGTCATCCTGAGGTGCGAAACGTGCGTTGCGAAGCAGCGCACGTGAAGCCTCGAAGGATGCACGGCCACGCTGCCGCCGTGCAGGGAAAGCCGGGCTCGTCGCCCTTCGAGGGCCGCTGAAGAAGCGGCCACCTCAGGGTGACGGGGATAGAACTTCGGTTCAAATCACCCCGCAATCCGCGCGTCCGCGACAGCCTTCTTGAACAGCGCGTTCATGGCATCCGAGATGCCTTGCGTCGGGCTCACCTCGAAATACAGGCCCGGCGTGGCACAGCTTTTCATGTTCTGTGCGATCTCGCTGTTCGGCGACGGCCCGAACGGTCCCTTGTTGAAGGGGTCGATGTAGCTCATGTACCAGGAATTGGTCGGAAGCTGGAGATAGGTGGTGTAGAGCACCGCGATCTTGATGCCGCGGCTCTTGATCGTGGTGCAGAGCGAGACGTCGATCGGAGACTGGCAGCGTCCACCGCTCACCGTCGGCTTGGCGCAGCCGGTGTTGTACTCGTCGGCGACGCCGTCGGAGACGAAGAACAGATATTTCATCGGTGCCGCCGACGTGCCGGCGCCGGGCGCGGCGATTACACTGTTGATCGCAGGGAAGACCGTGCTGAACTGCGTATCCTTGTCGGCTGTGTAGGCGTCATTGTTGCCGAAGACGCCCATCAGGTCGATACCGCCGGCGGCTGTCTTGGCGCTCGACAGGCTCGCCGACAGCGAGAACAGTGCGCGCAGGCCGATGGTCTGCGACGAGGCGCCGAAATCGTAGATCGCCATGCGGAACTGGTTCGAATAGGTTTCGGTGGCGCCGGCGGTGTCCATCAGCGACTGGGTCGCGCTGCGCAACACGTCGATCCGCGTCGTCACGCCGAGCGTCTTGGCGAGGTTGTAGTAGTTGTTCGCGTCGTTGTAGTCGTGACAGGCGAAGGCGCATTTGTCGGACGTGTTGTTGACCATCTTGGTCACGTCCGCCGGGGTTGCCGCCACGCCCATCGACGGCGAATTGTCGAGCAGCAGATAGAAGTCGACATAGAGCGGCATGCTGGCCGTCGAGGTCGACGTCCCGCTCATGGACAGCGCGGTCTTGCCGATCACGCCAAGGAACATGGTGTTGATGGTGCCGCTGAACGTGACGGTCGAGGTTACGGCCGAGCCGCTCTTGACCACCGTCGGAGTGACGCTGTTGAGCATGTAGCCCGTCAGATTGGCGACGTTCGCATTGAAGATGTTCTTTGCGTCGGTGACGCCGACCGCGATCGTACCGTCCGAGGTCATCGAGCCCGCGGCGGCAAACGCCGGCGAAGCCTTGGCGACCGAGCCGACGCTGGCCGCATCGGCCGCGGCCTGGAGCTTGGACCGGATCTGGGTCGCGCGGGCGTAGTCGACCGCGCAGCCGACCACAGTGATCAGGGGAACGCAGGAGAATGCGAAGATTACCGCGATATTTCCGCGCCGGTCGCGGGCAAATCGGCGCGTGATGGTGTGAAACGCAGCGCGCATGGGTCGGCCCCCGAAGGTTCAAGCGTTTCCACTCTAGGAACCGTCGATTAAATATGACTTATGGAAACCGTAGAAATGCGGGCCGCAACAGGGTTAACGAACCGTTGCGGATCATCTTCACCGAGCGACATCATCCATGCCCGATCTCAAACTGACACTGGTGGTGGCCTGCGCGCTGGTCGACGCCGACAAGCGCGTCCTGATCGCGCAGCGCCCCGAAGGCAAGACGCTGGCCGGCCTCTGGGAATTTCCCGGCGGCAAGTGTGAGCCCGGCGAGCGGCCGGAGCAGAGCCTGATCCGCGAGCTCTCCGAGGAGCTCGGCATCATTGTTGCCGAGCCGTGCCTGGCCCCGCTGACCTTTGCGAGCTACGGCTACGAGACGTTTCATCTGCTGATGCCGCTCTATATCTGCCGGCGCTGGGAGGGACAGGTCACGCCACGCGAGGGCCAGAACCTCGCCTGGGTCCGCGCCAACAAGCTGCGCGACTACCCGATGCCGCCCGCGGACATCCCGCTGATCCCGCATTTGATTGATCTGCTGATGTGAGCCCGAGCTGTGCGCCGGACGCAGCGCAGCGCTCTTGCGGTGCGCTGCAGAGCCGGGGCCCATGCTTGCAGCGAACTGGGTCCCGGCTCTGCGCAGCAGCGTAAGAACGCTGCAGCGCGTCCGGGACACGCGCTACTCCCTCCCCGCTTTCTTCACCGCCTCAGCCAGGCTCGCTTTCGCCGACCCCGGCTTCAACGGCTGCTGCTGGCTCGCATGCGGGGCCCAGCCGGAGAGCCAGACAATGTCGAACGTGGCGCGGATGCGACCGTCGGCATCGGCAAAACGTTCGGCATAGATTTCGGCCATGCGCAGCAGCGTCGCGCGCCGGCTCGGCGTGCGGCGCCGCTCGATCAGCACATTGGCCGCACCCATGCGCCTGAGATCCTGCATCAGCGCAAAGGCATTGCCATAGCGCACCACGACGCGGTCGACGTCGGTGACCGGCAGCGCAAAGCCCGCCCGCTGCAACAGCGCGCCGATATCGCGCAGATCGGCGAACGGCGCGACGCGTGGCGACACCCCGCCCTCGCATTCGGCCTCCGCTGCGGCAAACGCCTGCCGCAGCTCGGTGAGGCTGTCGCCACCGATCATCGCGGCCAGCAGCAGGCCGTCGGGCTTCAGCGCACGGCGGATTTGCGCGAGCACGCCCGGCAGGTCGTTGACGAATTGCAGCGCCAGCGCCGAGACGACGAGGTCGCGGCTCTCGGGCGAGAATGGCAGCTTCTCTTCACCGGTTTGACCAAGCGCAATCCGCTGAAGTGACGGCAGCCGCACGCGCAGCGTCGCGAGACCCTCGCCGGGCGTCCAGAGATCGGCCGGAGCATGAAACTCCCGCATCACCGCGGCGAGCCGGTCGGACATGTCCTCGGCCACCCGGTCGAGCAGGAAGGTGACCTCGCCCTGTGCCTGCGCGCGCTGCTGCCGCGCATGCAGCAAGGCGCGATCGAACAAGGCGGGCGGGGTTTGCGGGTTCTGGGCCATTCCGCTGGTTACGCCGATCACGGCGGTTCTGGCAATCCACTGCGTGGGGCGCTAGCTTCCCTCATGGCGGCCGGCATCGGCCTCGCGTTCCAAGCCAACAATCCGCGCCAGATACGCGGCGTGCCGGAGTATCCGACGATGATCACGTGTTACCTGCGATACGAGGTCTCGCCGGACAAGCTCGCCGAATTTGAGGCTTACGGCAGGATGTGGCTGGAACTACTGCCGAGATTCGGCGGCATCCACCACGGGTACTTCCTGCCGTCGGAAGGGGCGAGCGACGTCGCGCTGGCGATGTTCAGCTTCCCGAGCTTCGCGGCCTACGAGCAATATCGGAAAGACAGCGCCGAAGATCCGGACGTCCATAAGGCGATCGCCTTTGCACGGGAAACGCGCTGCTTCCGCCGTTATGAGCGATCGTTCTTCCGGCCCGTGCTCCCGAACGAGCCGTAGGCCGATGAACGCCGAGGCATCACGTGCCATTTCGAGCTATCTGCGCGGCGCGCTCGGCACCGGCCGCCACGTGCTGGCGCGCGCGGCACGGCTTGCCCTCGACATTGCGCTGCCGACCCTGTGCGTGTCCTGCCGTGAGCCGGTCGATGGCGAGGGCGTCTGCGCGGCCTGCTGGGCGCGGCTGTCTTTCATCGAGCGACCCTACTGCCCGCGGCTCGGCATCCCCTTTGTCTACGATCCCGGCCCCGACACGCTGTCGATGGAGGCGATCGCGAGCCCGCCGGCCTACCAGCGGGCGCGCGCGGCGGTGCGCTATGACGACGTCGCGCGCACGCTGGTGCACGCGCTGAAATACCAGGACCGCACCGATCTGGCGCCGGCCATGGGCCGCTGGATGGCGCGCGCGGGCGGCGAGTTGCTCGCCGGCGCCGACATGCTAATTCCCGTTCCCTTGCATTGGCGCCGGGCCTGGCGCCGCCGCTACAACCAGTCCGGAGCGCTGGCGCGCATCATCGAGCGGCAGTCCGGCGTGAAAGTGCGGGGCGAGGTGCTGCGCCGGGTGCGCGCTACCGAGCAGCAAATCGGCCTGTCGCGGGCCCAGCGTGCCACCAATGTGCAGGGCGCATTCCAGGTATCTCCCGACCGGCAGACCGAGGTCCAGGGCCGGCGTATCGTCCTGATCGATGACGTCCTGACCTCGGGCGCGACGCTGGATGCCTGCGCGCGGGCCCTGCTCCGCGCCAAGGCGGCCCAGGTCGACGTGCTGGTCTTTGCCCGGGTTGTGGAGGTCAGGTGAAGTCCCATATAATTCAATGAATTCATGACATGAGAGCGCCAGACAACATGACCGCCGCTGTCGAGATCTACACCAGGCCGGGCTGCGGCTATTGTTCCGCCGCCAAATCGCTGCTGACCCGCAAGAAGGCGACCTTTACGGAGTTCGACATCGCCAAGAACCCGTCCTGGCGCGAGGAGATGTACGACCGCGCCGGCGAGGGCTCGACCTTCCCGCAGATCTGGATCGGCGGCACCCATGTCGGCGGCTGCGACGACCTCTACGCGCTCGATCGCGAAGGCAAGCTCGACGCAATGCTCGAAAGCGTGAAGGCGGTATCATGAGCGAGAACAAGACCTTCACCGCCGCGATGGTGCAGATGCGCACCGGCCTGTTGCCCGAGCCGAGCCTTGCGCAGGCCACCAAGCTGATCCGGCAGGCTGCGGCTGATGGCGCCGACTATGTGCAGACGCCCGAAGTCAGCAACATGATGCAGCTGAACCGCACGGCGCTGTTCGAGCATCTCCAGAGCGAAGAGGACGATGCCTCGCTGAAAGCGTATCGGGCGCTCGCGGCCGAGCTCAAGATCCACATCCATGTCGGCTCGCTGGCGCTGCGCTTCTCCGACGAGAAGGCGGTGAACCGCTCCTTCCTGATCGGGCCCGAGGGCAATGTGCTCGCGAGCTACGACAAGATCCACATGTTCGACATCGTGCTGCCGGACGGCGAGAGCTATCGCGAATCCGCCAATTACCAGCCGGGCGAGACCGCCGTGATCTCCGACCTGCCCTGGGGCCGCGTCGGGCTGACGATCTGCTATGACGTGCGCTTCCCCGCGCTGTACCGGGCGCTGGCCGAGAGCGGCGCATCCTTCCTCACGGTGCCGTCGGCCTTCACCCGCAAGACCGGTGAGGCGCATTGGCACATCCTGCTGCGCGCACGCGCGATCGAGACCGGCTGCTTCGTGTTCGCAGCGGCGCAGGCAGGCACCCATGAAAACAAGCGCGAGACTTTCGGTCACTCGCTGATCATCGACCCCTGGGGCGAGATCCTCGCCGAGGGCGACGTCGAGCCCGGCATCGTCATGGCCAGGATCGACCCGGCCAAGGTCGAGACCGCCCGCCGCGCGATCCCCTCGCTCCAGCACGGCCGCCGCTTCGGCGTCGCCGATCCCAAGGCCGGGCCGGATCATCTGCACCTGGTGCGGGGATCGGCATGATCCGCTACGCGCTTCACTGCGACCGCAACCACGAATTCGAAAGCTGGTTCCAGAGTTCGTCAGCCTACGATTCGCAGGTGAAGCGCAAGCTGGTGACCTGCCCGATCTGCGGCTCGGCCAAGGTCGACAAAGCGATCATGGCGCCGCGCATCGTCGGCAAGAAGGGCCGCGGGCGCGCAACCCCGCCGCCGGAGCCCGCCGCGACGCCTGCGCCCGAGGCCGCACCATCGGGACCGACCTCGCTCCTGATGGCGCAGGAACGCGAACTGCGCGCCAAGCTCAAGGAGCTGAGAGACCACATCGTGAAGAACGCCGACAATGTCGGCGAGCGCTTTGCGAACGAAGCCCGCGCGATGCATTACGGCGACAAGGAGCACCGTCCGATCTATGGCGAGGCCTCACCCGACGAGGCGAAGTCGCTGATCGACGAGGGCATCGAGGTGTCGCCGCTGCCGACGCTGCCGGAAGACCGGAACTAAGCCCCCACCAGCACCGCCACGCCGATCACGATCAGCGCGATGCCAAGGATCTCGCGCGACGCGATCGGCTGCTTGAACGAATAATAGGCCACCGCTTGCGCGAACAGCACCTCGATAAGCGCGAGCGTGCGGACATTGGCGGCGGCCGTCAGCGCGAAGGCCAGGAACCAGAACTGCGAGGCGAAGGCGCCCATGAAGCCGGCAAGCAGCGACGGCTTCCATAATCCCAGGATCGCCTGAAGCACCTTTGGCGCGCGCCAGAGCAGATAGATCGTCAGGATCAGCGTCTGCACGAACAGGCCGAGCACCAGCGTGAACGAGGCCGAGGTTACAAAGGATACGCCGGGAACGTTGATGATCGCCCCCCGGAAACCAACCGCGGATAGGGCAAACGCTGCAGCCGCAACAAGGCCGGTGATCGTCGGCTTCAATTCCGCAAAGCTCTTCTCGCCGCCAGGCCGGAGCGCTGTGATGACGACGCCGATGGTCGCGATCACGATCGCCAACACCTTCAACCATGTCAGGTGATCGCCGAGAAAGACGAAGCCGAAGATCGCGGTCTGGATCGCCTCGGTCTTCAGGTACGCCGTCGTCACCACGAAGGAGCGGTCGTTCATCGCGAGCAGCATCAGCCCGGTGGCGACGATCTGGCTGAGCGCCCCGAGCAGCAGCCACGGCCAGAACACCGTCGGCGGCATGCCGAGATGATCGCCGGTGGCGACCAGCACCACGCCCAGAAACAGCAGCGAGAACGGAAAGCCGAACAGGAAGCGGATATTGGTCGCGCCCCAGGTCCCCAGCGGCTTCGTCAGCGAGCGCTGCATCGCATTGCGCGCGACTTGGCCGAGCGCGGCGATGACGGTGAAGGGAATCCAGAGGCTGGTGATGGTGAACATGGGCTGGAGGCTGAGGCTGAAGACTTCGGCCAACCTGCCGCTAGCGGCCAAGCAGGTCAATCACGCCCACGTCATAGGAGCGATGCTGACGCCTCGCTCACCCCTCACACCATCCCTTCGGCCACCACCATGTAGTTCACGTCCATGTCGGACGAGAGAGCCCATTTGTCGGCGAAGGGTGAGTAGACGACGCCGGTCTGCTCGGTGATGACGAGGCGGTTGTCCAAGAGATACTTCGTCAGCTCGTCCGGGGTGACGAACTTGTTCCACTCGTGGGTGCCGCGCGGCAGCCAGCGCAGGACGTATTCGGCGCCGACAATGGCGAGCGCAAAGCTCTTCCAGTTTCTATTCAGCGTCGAGACCACCATCAGGCCGTTCGGCTTCAGCATCGCGGCACAGCGCTTGAGGAAAACGCCGACATCGACGACGTGCTCGACCACCTCCATCGCCAGCACGATATCGAAGCGCTCGCGCGGGTCGATCTCCTCCACCGTGGTGCAGCGATAGTCGATCGCAAGATGGCTCTTGTCGGCATGCAGTTTTGCGGCCGCAATATTGCTCTGCGAGGGATCGACGCCGATGACCTGGGCGCCCAGCCGCGACAGCGGCTCGCAGAGCAGGCCGGCGCCGCAGCCGATGTCGAGCACGCGCAGTCCGCCGAGGCAGTTGAGGCTGCGCACGTTGCGCTCGAACTTGCGGCAGGCGGCGTCGCGGATATAGCCGAGCCGCAGCGGATTGATCCGGTGCAGCGGCGCCATCTTGCCCTTGGGGTCCCACCACTCCGCGGAAAGCTTCGAGAATTTCGCGATCTCGGCGGCGTCGACGGTCGAGCCGGGCTGGGCGGCGGAGGGGGACGTATTTTGCTGCATGCTCATGGTTAGGCGCGGTCCTACCGCGTGGTGATCGAACTACGGAAGGCCAGGGGCGAGGCGATGGTCCGGATGGTTTCGCGACCTTCGCCGACGCCGTTGATGGTCACGTCGCCGTAGTTGAGAATTCGTCCAAGAATCGTCTGATTGACATCGACGCTCTCGACCTTGTCCAGCGCCATCTCGAAGGTACGGCGCTTGATGAACCCGGTCTTGTGCACAACCCTGAGGTTGGTGACGTCGGTCTCGGTGGTGAAGCGATGGAACCAGCCTTTTAGGGTCCAATAGAGCGCTGCCAGCGCCACGAGGCCGGAGCCGACGAGGCACAGCAGCACGAGCCCTTCAACGATGGTTTGGCGGGACAAGACGAACAGCGCCAGAGCCACAATCCAGGCCAGGATGGCCGGAAAATAGAAGATCCAGTGCGCATTGGTCGAATACAGCACCTTCTCGCTGGGCTGAAGAATCTCGTCGATGTAACGCGCCATGATCTCGGTTAACCCACTACCCCCGCACCCTGCCCCCGCAGGAACCCGCTTGCCCCCGGCCCCGCCGCTATGTATACGCGCGGTCGGTGTCCGCGAGGCCCGTCCAGTGCGGGCCACCATACTGATCCTTATAAGGGAATGCACGCGTCGTCATGAGCCGCCTCGTGATGAAATTCGGCGGCACATCCGTCGCCAATATCGAACGTATCCGTAACGTCGCACGCCATGTGAAGCGTGAGGTCGACGCCGGCCATGAAGTGGCCGTGGTCGTCTCGGCGATGTCGGGAAAAACCAACGAGCTGGTGGCCTGGTGCACCGAGGCCTCGCCGATGCACGACGCGCGCGAATACGACGCCGTCGTCGCCTCCGGCGAGCAGGTGACCTCCGGCCTGCTGGCCATCGTGCTCCAGAGCATGGGCATCCAGGCCCGCTCCTGGCAGGGCTGGCAGATCCCGATCAAGACCAGCGACGCCCATGCCTCGGCCCGGATCGAGGACATCGACGGCAGCGAGATCATCAAGCGCTTCAGGGATCGCAAGGAGGTCGCGGTGATCGCCGGCTTCCAGGGCATCGACCCCAAAACCAACCGCATCACCACGCTCGGCCGCGGTGGCTCCGACACCTCGGCCGTGGCGGTCGCCGCAGCCGTCAAGGCCGATCGCTGCGACATCTACACCGACGTCGATGGCGTCTACACCACCGACCCGCGAATCGTGCCCAAGGCCAAGAGGCTCGACAAGATCGCGTTCGAAGACATGCTGGAACTGGCTTCCCAGGGCGCCAAAGTGCTCCAGGTCCGCTCGGTGGAACTCGGCATGGTCCACAACATGCCGATCTTCGTCCGCTCGAGCTTCGACAAGCCTGAGGATATCGACCCGCATGCCAACCAGCCGCCCGGCACGCTGATCTGCGGCGAGGAGGAGATCATGGAAAACCACGTCGTCACCGGCATCGCCTTTTCGAAGGACGAGGCCCAGATCTCGGTGCGCCAGATCGAGGACAAGCCCGGCGTCGCCGCGTCGATCTTCGGCCCGCTGGCGGATGCCAACATCAACGTCGACATGATCGTTCAGAACGTTTCTGAAGACGGCAAGACCACCGACCTCACCTTCACGGTGCCGGCCGCGGACTACACCCGCGCCAAGGACACCATCACCGCCGCCAAGGCCACGATCGGCTACCACCGGCTGGACACAGCCACCGACGTCGCCAAGATCTCGGTGATCGGCAGCGGCATGCGCAGCCACGCCGGCGTTGCCGCCCAGGCGTTCTCGGCCCTCGCCGGACGGAATATCAACATCCGGGCCATTACAACCTCCGAGATCAAATTCTCGGTTCTGATCGACACCGCCTATACCGAGCTTGCGGTGCGCACCCTGCACACGCTCTACGGCCTCGATCAGGCCTGAAGCGCGACCGCGGTCGCGCTTCACGTTGTTGTTTGAGCATGGTCTTTCCGGAAAACCGCTTCGCACTTTTCCGGACGTTGCTTAGGCTAATTTTCTCTTAGCGGTCGCAGCAAACGCGAAGGTGTACACACCTTCGCGTCTGGCAGGCGTTTTGCTTGGCAAAACAAGCCCCAATTCGCTATACGGCGAACAGGGTGGGCTGCCACAAACTGTGCCCCAGTTGAGGCGGTGCTGATTCGGCTCAAGCGAGAGCTTGGGCTGGCGCCGGATGAGCAAATTCGTTGTTTTTCTGGATTTTCGGGCGAGCCGCCGGAGCCCCTTTCGGGCCCGGCTGACGGAGGAGGTTGACGGTTCATGCGGAGCGCGTCGGGAGGTCCCCGCGTCTTGTTGAGACGGCTCCGCGAAACCATGGCGGAGCAGGTCTCGGCCCAGGAGCGGCTGGACAAGATCGTGGTGCTGATCGCCGCCAACATGGTGGCCGAGGTGTGCTCGGTCTATGTGCTGCGCGTCGACAACACGCTCGAGCTCTACGCCACCGAAGGTCTCAACCGCGAAGCCGTGCACCATACCGTGCTGACCGCCCATGAGGGCCTGGTCGGCCTCGTCGCCAGCGAGGCGACGCCGCTCAATCTCAACGACGCGCAGAGCCATCCGGCCTTCTCGTTCCGCCCGGAGACCGGCGAAGAAATCTATCACTCCTTCCTCGGCGTGCCGGTCCTGCGCGCCGGCAACACGCTCGGCGTGCTGGTGGTGCAGAACCGCGCCAAGCGCACCTATGTCGAGGAGGAGCTCGAGGCGCTCCAGACCACCGCGATGGTGCTGGCGGAGCTGATCGCCTCGGGCGAGCTGTCTGCGCTGGCGCAGCCCGGCCTGGAGCCGGCCGCGCGCCACTCGATGCAGAAGGTCGGCGCGATCCTGTCGGAGGGCATCGCGCTCGGCCATGTCGTGCTGCACGAGCCGCGCGTTGTCATCAAGGACTACATCGCCGAGGACCTGCCGAAGGAAATCAAGCGGCTCGACACTGCGCTCGCCAAGCTGCGCGCCGATCTCGACCGCATGCTGGAGCGCGGCGACGTCGCCGAGGGCGGCGAGCACCGCGAGGTGCTGGAAGCCTACCGCATGTTCGCCAACGACCAGGGCTGGTCGCACAAGCTGCACGAGGCGGTGGCCACCGGCCTCACCGCGGAAGCCGCCGTCGAGCGCGTGCAGTCCGACACCCGCGCGCGCATGCTGCGTTCGACCGATCCGTATTTGCGTGACCGGCTGCATGATCTGGAAGATCTCGGCTACCGCCTGATGCGGCAGCTGGTCGGCCAGGACCACGCGCCGTCACGTGAACAGCTGCCCGACAATGCCATCGTCATCGCCCGCGCGATGGGCCCGGCGGCGCTGCTGGACTACGACCGCAAGCGCCTGCGCGGCATCGTGCTGGAGGAGGGAACCGCCAACTCCCACGTCTCGATCGTGGCGCGCGCGCTCGGCATTCCCGCTGTCGGCGAGGTGCCGAACGCGCCCGGCATCGCCGATCCCGGCGACGCCATCATCGTCGACGGCACGTCGGGCTCGATCTATGTCCGCCCGTCGCAGGAGATCGAGGCGGCCTTCGCCGAGCGCGTGCGCTTCCGCGCCCGCCGCCAGGCGCAGTATCTGGCGCTGCGCGACCGGCCCTGCGTCACCAAGGACGGCCAGAAGGTCGAACTGATGATCAATGCGGGCCTGGCCATCGACCTGCCGCATATCGAGGACACCGGCAGCGCCGGCATCGGCCTGTTCCGCACCGAGCTGCAATTCATGGTGGGACAGAGCCTGCCGCGCACCAGCGACCAGCTCGCGCTCTATCGCGCCGTGCTGGATGCCGCCGGCACCAAGCCCGTGACCTTCCGCACCCTCGATATCGGCGGCGACAAGGCGCTGCCCTATATGGAAGCGGTGATCGAGGAAAATCCTGCGCTGGGCTGGCGCGCGATCCGGCTCGGGCTCGATCGTCCCGGCCTGCTGCGCGGCCAGATCCGTGCGCTGCTGCGCGCCGGCGGCGGCCGTGCGCTGCGGATCATGTTCCCGATGATCTCGGAGGTTGCCGAGTTCGATTCGGCGAAGGCGCTGGTCGAGCGCGAGCTCACCTATCTGCGCCAGCACGGCCATACGCTTCCGGAGCGCATCGACATCGGCACCATGGTCGAGGTGCCGGCCCTGCTCTACCAGCTCGACGAGCTGCTGAAGAAGGTCGACTTCATCTCGGTCGGCTCCAACGATCTGTTCCAGTTCCTGTTCGCGGTCGACCGCGGCAACGCAAAAGTCTCCGAGCGCTTCGACACCATGTCGGCGCCGATCCTGCGCGCGCTGCGCGACATCGCCCGCAAATCCCATGCGGCGAAGAAGTCGCTCTCGCTCTGCGGCGAGATGGCCTCCAAGCCGATCGGCGCGCTGGCGCTGATCGCGATGGGCTATCGCTCGCTGTCGCTTTCGGCGACCGCGCTCGGCCCGGTCAAGGCGATGGTGATCGACCTCGACGCGAAGAAGGCCGAGGCGATGCTCGGCCCCTTGCTGGACGCGCCCGCCGGCAGCATCTCGATCCGGCAGAAGCTGACGGAATTTGCCGAGGCCGAAGGCCTGGCCTTGTAGCGGGCCTGTCGCCCGCGTTCCGCCGCCTCGCTTCTTTCCGCCATTTGAGACTTATCCGATGTCGTCACTCCCCGAAGCCAAACTCGACGTGCTCCTTGCACATCATGCCTCTCTTGAGGCCGAATCGCTGGGACAGCTCGCTTCCGAACGCTACGTGCAGATCACGCGCGAGCTGGCCGAGCTCTCCCCCCTGATCGACGCGGTCAAGACGTATCGGTCGGCCGTGAAGGAACTCGCCGACACCGAGGCCCTGATCGCCGATGCCACCACGGACGCCGAGATGCGCAGCATGGCGGAAGCCGAGCGCGCCGAGCTGACGCCAAAGATCGAGGAGCTGGTCCAGAAGATTCGCGTGGCACTGCTGCCCAAGGACGCCATGGACGACCGCAACGTAGTGCTGGAAATCCGCGCCGGCACCGGCGGCGACGAGGCCTCGCTGTTCGCCGGAGACCTGTTCCGGATGTACGAGCGCTTCGCCGCGCTGCAGGGCTGGAAGGTCGAGGTGATCTCGGCGAGCGAAGGCACGGTCGGCGGCTACAAGGAAATCATCGCGGAGGTACAGGGCCGCGGCGCGTTCTCGAAGCTGAAATTCGAATCCGGCGTGCACCGCGTGCAGCGCGTGCCCGATACCGAGACGCAAGGGCGCATCCATACCTCGGCGGCAACGGTGGCCGTGCTGCCGGAGGTCGAGGATGTCGACGTCGAGATCAAGAACGACGATCTGCGCATCGAGACCATGCGCGCGCAGGGCGCAGGCGGCCAGCACGTCAACAAGACCGAATCGGCGATCCGCATCACCCATATCCCGACCGGCATCGTGGTGATGATGCAGGACAGCCGCTCGCAGCACAAGAACCGCGCCTCGGCCATGAACATCCTGCGCTCTCGCATCTACGATGCCGAGCAGCAGCGTATCAACGCGGCGCGCTCTGCCGAGCGCAAGGAGAAGGTCGGCTCCGGCGACCGCAGCGAGCGCATCCGCACCTATAATTTCCCGCAGGGGCGCGTCACCGACCACCGCATCAACCTGACGCTCTACAAGCTGCCTCAGGTGATCGCAGGCGAGGCACTCGGCGAATTGACCGATGCACTGACGACCGAGCATCAAGCCGCGCAGCTCGCCGCCCAGGGCGCCGCGGCGTGACGCGCCGCGTGATAAACCCCTTCACCGGACAATCGATCGAGAGCGCGCGGCGCGCCATGGCTGCACAGCTGCGATCGGCCCGGATCGACGAAGCCGAACTCGACGCCCGCATCCTGCTCGGTGCCGCCCTCGGCCTCGATCTCACGGGCCTGATTACGCAGGCCGCGCGCCTGCTCACTGAAGCCGAGGCGTCGCGGCTCGCGCAGCAGGCAGAGCGCCGCATCGCAGGTGAGCCGGTGGCGCGCATTCTCGGTGTCAGGGAATTCTGGGGCCTGCCGTTTCGTCTGTCGGAAGCAACGCTGGTCCCGCGCCCGGATACCGAGACCGTGGTCGAGCGCGCGCTCGAAATGTTTCGCGAACAGCAACGATCGCATCCGCCTGTCATCGCCGACATCGGCACCGGATCCGGCGCCATCCTGCTCGCGCTGTTGCACGAGATTCCCGATGCCTTCGGCGTAGGCACCGATCTCAGCCTCATGGCACTCGATACGGCAAAGGCCAATGCGGTTGCTCTCGGCCTCGCCGACCGCGCCGCCTTCGTCGCCTGCTCCTATGCGGCAGCACTCGAGGGCCCGTTCGATCTGATCGTGTCGAATCCGCCCTACATTCCCTCGGGAGAAATTCCGAAACTGAGCATCGAGGTGCGCGAACACGACCCGCATCTGGCGCTCGACGGCGGCAATGACGGATACGACGCCTACCGTGCTGTGATCCCGCAGGCGGCCGAGCGGCTCGTGCCCGGCGGCGCGCTGATCGTGGAGGCCGGCCAGGGGCAGGCCAGCGATATCGAAAGCCTGATGACGGCCGCCGCATTGACGGTCGACCGGCCGCCCAAGGCCGATCTGGCGGGCATCCCACGGGCCGTTTCGGCCCGAAAAATGACCCCATAAAAGCCGGATTGGCCTGCAAAAAACCTCTTGGAATATCCCCTGGGAACGACTACCTTCCATTCAACACATCGGTGTCGGCCCCGTAGACCTACGGGCGAAAGCCGGGCTCTCAAGCGAGAGCTTCACTGATTTAAGGTTCCAAGCCGCAGGTCCTGTTAAGCGCGATGGCCCATTGAGCTGCGCTGCTTTCCGACCGCAAAGTGAACGAAAGCCTGATATTGCGCTTGAAGACTTACGCAACAAAGCTGGGCTTGTTTCGGCAGGCGATATGAATGGGTTCGCTGGCAATGGACGCTGGCGGGTGGGGAACGCGTCTTTGTTGAACGCGACGGTCGACGAACAATGGCAGGGTTCGATCCGCTCTTGCGCGCGGTGCGCGAGAGAGATGTGAACTGCTGTCATCAGGTCACTCTCGGCAATCAGTAATGCGTGCAACCTTTAGGGCTGGAATTAAAGGCAGGACATGAGAAACGGTCAGAACAAGCAGCGGATGCGCAACCGCAACAATAATAACAACAATAACAATAACCGGCGCGGCCAGAACCCGATGACCCGGGTCTACGAGTCCAACGGACCCGACATCAAGATCCGCGGCACCGCCTCGCACATCGCTGAGAAATATCTCCAGCTCGCGCGCGATGCGCGCTCCTCCGGCGACCCCGTTGCGGCCGAGAACTACTACCAGCACGCCGAGCATTACTTTCGCCTGATCGCGGCGGCCCAGGAGCAGTTCCGCCAGAACCAGCAGCCGCGCGGCGACGAGCCGATCAGCAACAGCAGCGGCGACGACAGCGAGGACGACGGCGAGAATTTCTCGAATTTCGGCCAGGAGCCGGGCTTCGTTCCGCAGCCGCAGCAGCAGAATTTTGCGCGTGACGGCCAGCGCGATCACCAGCAACGCGACTATCAGCAGCGCGACGGCCAGCAGCCCTATCAGCGCGATAACCAGCAGCCGCGCGAGCATCGCGAACGCGACCATCGTCCGCAGCCGCAATATCAGCCCCAGCCCCAGCCGATACCGCTGAACCAGCCGCAGCCCGTCGTCGCCGACACCGGCAGCGTCGACCGGCTGCCCTCCTTCATCACCGGCCCGCAGCCGCAGGTGAATGGCGGGGCGAATGGCGGCCAGGCCAATTTCGAAGGCGGTGGTGGCGGTGAGCGCTTTCCGCGGCGGCGCCGCCGGCCGCATGGCCCGCGCCCCGAGCGCGAGGCCGCTCCGGCCGCATCGAGCGATGAAGTCGCCCCCGGCGAATAAGCTTCTCGAGATGTGCTGAACTGAAATCGTCCCGGCCCCGCCGGGACGATTTTTTTTAGCTGCGCGTCACCGTCGTCGAGGACGGCACCAGCACCGGCTTCAGCGAGGGAATCAGCCGCGCCCGCTCGCGCTTGGCGGGAATCGCCCGATAGACCTGCTTGGTGGCTTCCACGATGTGCACACCGGCAAAGGGCAGCGACAGTGCCGCGCCGGCACGCTCCCACATCTGCGCCGATTTCAACACCCAGCGGCCCGAATAGGGCGGCATGAACAGCGCCTCGCCCCACGCGGTCGGCGTGAACCAGGTCTGACGCAACAGGTCCGTGATCTGCGAGCGCGAATAGGGCCGGCCGTGACCGAACGGCGTGCTGTCGGTACGGGTCCACACCCCGCGCCGGTTCGGGATCACCGCGATGACACGGCCGGAGGGTGACAGCACGCGCCACACCTCGCGCAGCAGTGCTGCCGGATCGTCCGACATCTCCAGCGCATGGACCAGCAGGATGCGGTCGACCGCGGCGTCGGGCAGCGGCAGCGAGAATTCGTCGACCAGGGAAGCCAGGGCCGGCCGCCCTGTCGGCCATTTCAGCACGCCCTGGGCGGCCGGCATGAAAGCGATACAGCGCTCCGCGTCCTCACGGAACAACCCCAGATAGGGCGTGGGATAACCTATGCCGAGCACGCGCTGGCCTTCGGCGCCCGGCCAGCGCTCCCTGATGCCGCGATTGATCATTTGCCGCGCCACGATCCCGAGGCGACGGGAATAGAATTCGCGAAGATCGACGACGTCGATGGTCATGACGGCAATGTAACATGCACAAGGCGGCCGCTGCGCGCCGAATATTGCATTGCCTGCGCAACGTTAACGCCATATTTGTCTGGCGGGGCTGAGCGCGATGGAGATGTCATGGCCGCCGAAATTCGTACTTTCAGCTGTTTAAACGACAATTTCGGTTACCTGATCCACGATGTGGAAACCAAGGCGACCGCGTCGATCGACGCGCCGGAGGCCGGCCCGATCCTGAAAGCGCTGGAGCGCGAGGGCTGGCAGCTCACCGACATCCTGATCACGCATCATCACGGCGATCATGTCGGCGGGGTCGCCGAACTCAAGCAGAAATTCAATTGCCGCGTCGTCGCGCCGCATGACAAGACGACGAAGATCGCCAATGTCGACCTGCGCGTCGCCAATGCCGACGTGGTCAAGATCGGCAATTTGCTGGCGCGCGTGCTCGAAACGCCCGGCCATACGCTCGACCACATCTCCTACGTGTTCGACACCGAGAAGACGCTGTTCGCAGCCGACACGCTGTTCTCGATCGGCTGCGGCCGCGTCTT
>NZ_AKIY01000332.1 GCF_000282615.1 Bradyrhizobium sp. YR681
TCGGCTGTGGCGACCGCCGGCATCGAGGCGGAGAATGCAGGCTCGGCCTCCGGCCTCTTCAACATGATGCGCAATCTCGGCGGCGCCGTGGGCATCGCGCTGCTCCAGACCGTCCTGACCAAGCGCGAGCAGTATCACTCCAACGTGCTGATGCAGTCGGTCTCGATGTTCGAGCAGGCGACCCGCAACCGGCTGGAACAGCTCACGCAATATTTCGTCAACCACGGCATTCTCGACCGTGCGGACGCGGCGCGTCGCGCCTATGTCGCGATCGGCCATACCGTGCAGAAGCAGGCCTACATCTTCGCCTTCAGCGATACCTTCTATCTGCTCGGCATGGCGCTGATCGTGGCCCTGATCGCTGTCCTCTTCCTGAAGAAGCCCGGCCATGTCTCGGCTGGCGGAGCCCACTGAGCTCAACCCGAAACATCAACCCAGCAAAGGAGAACGACCATGAAACCCCGCATGAATTTCTACCAGGCCGCCCCCGACACGATGAAGGCGCTGATGGCGCTGGAAGAGCAGATCCAGTCGACGGGCCTGGAAAAGTCGCTGATCGAGCTGGTCAAGATCCGGGCGTCGCAGATCAACGGCTGCGCCTTCTGCATCAACATGCACACCGAGGACGCGCGCAAGCGCGGCGAGACCGAGCAGCGCATCTATCTGCTCAACGCCTGGCGCGAATCACCGCTCTATACCGACCGCGAGCGCGCGGCGCTGGCCTGGACGGAATCAGTGACGCTGATCTCGGAGACGCACGCGCCGGACGAGGTCTACGAGCAGGTCGGCGCGCAGTTCTCCGACGCGGAGACGGTGAACCTGACCATGCTGATCGGGGCCATCAACGCCTGGAATCGGCTGGCGATCGCGTTCCGCGCGGTGCATCCGGTGAAGGTGAAGGCGTCGGTGGCGTAGGCGGCGGCGCCGCCCTGAAACAGGTCTCGTAGGGTGGGCAAAGGCGCACTTGCGCCGTGCCCACCATGTCTCTCGATCGCAAAGAATGCGTGGGCACGCTTCGCTTTGCCTACCCTACCGCAGCTGAGCGTGCGGCTAAACCGCCGTCGCCTTGGCGAACTCCACATAGATCTCGCGGAGCCGCGTCGCCATCGGGCCGGGCTTGCCGTCACCGATCGTCTTGCCATCGACTGCGACCACCGGCTGCACGAATGACGAGGCCGAGGTGATGAAAGCCTCCTTGGCGGCGAGCGCCTCGGCGACCGTGAAGGAGCGCTCCTCGACGCGGAGCTGACGCTCTTCGGCCAGCGCGATCACGGCCTTGCGGGTACAGCCCGGCAGGATCGCGTTGGAATTCTGTCGGGTGACGATGACGTCGTCCTTGGTCAGGATGAACGCCGTGGACGAGCCGCCTTCGGTGACATGGCCATCCTGCAGCATCCAGGCTTCGCCGGCGCCGGCTTCCGCCGCGGCCTGCTTGGCCAGCACCTGAGCCAGCAGCGCCACGCTCTTGATGTCGCGGCGTTCCCAGCGAATGTCGGGGACGGTGATCACGTTGATGCCGGTCTTCGCTGCCGCCGAGCCGATGATGTCCTTCTCGGACGTGAACATCACCAGGCTCGACTTGACGTCCCCCTTTGGGAACGGAAAGTCGCGGCCCTTGTCGGCGCCGCGCGTGACCTGGAGATAGACGAGGCCGCTCTCGACCTTGTTGCGCGCGATCAGCTCCTTCTGGATCTCGGTGATGCGCTCGACCGTCTCCGGCAGAGCCAGCTTGATCTCGCCGACCGAACGCTCCAGCCGCGCCAGATGCGAGGCATTGTCGACCAGCTTGCCGCCGAGCACGGCCGAAACCTCGTAGATGCCGTCGGCGAACAGGAAGCCGCGGTCGAGCACCGAGATTTTGGCTTCCGAGAGCGGGACGAATGAGCCGTTGACGTAAGCGATCGAGTCCAAGGCAGGTCTCCTGGGGGAGGGGGATTTGGCGCGCTTATACGCCAAACGGGGGCGCCGAGCACCCCTCGTTTCGTCATTCCGGGGCATTCGCAAAGCGAATGAGCCCGGAATCCATAACCACCATCGGGAATATGGATCCCGGGCTCGCGCTACGCGCGCCCCGGGATGACGACCGTCTAATGCGACAGAATCTTCGACAAGAACTTCTGCGCACGGTCGCTGCGCGGCTTGCCGAAGAAATCCTCCTTGTCCGCGTCCTCGACGATCTCGCCGCGGTCCATGAAGATGACGCGGTTGGCGACCTTGCGGGCAAAGCCCATCTCGTGGGTCACGACCATCATGGTCATGCCCTCATGGGCAAGGTCGACCATGACGTCGAGCACTTCGCTGACCATTTCGGGGTCGAGCGCCGAGGTCGGCTCGTCGAACAGCATCACGATGGGATCCATCGCGAGCGCGCGCGCGATCGCGACGCGCTGCTGCTGGCCGCCGGAGAGCTGCGCGGGAAATTTTTGTGCCTGCTCCTTCAGGCCGACGCGCTCCAGCAGTTGTTCGGCTTTCGCCACCGCCTTGTCGCGCGACCGATCGAGCACCTTCTGCTGCGCGAGACAGAGGTTATCGATGATCTTGAGATGCGGAAACAGCTCGAAATGCTGGAACACCATGCCGACGCGCGAGCGCAGCTTCGGCAGATTGGTCTTGGGATCGTTGACCTTGGTACCGTCGACGCTGATGTCGCCCTCCTGGAACGGCTCCAGCGCATTGACGCATTTGATCAGCGTCGACTTGCCCGAACCCGAGGGGCCGCAGACCACGACGACCTCGCCCTTGGTGACGCTGGTGGTGCAGTCGGTCAGCACCTGGAAGGTCGGGCTGTACCATTTGTTGACGTGGCTGATTTCGATCATGACCGACACGCTCTATCGAATGATGGCGATGCGCGCCTGGAGGCGGCGAACGCCAAAGGACGCAACACAGGAAATGGTGAAGTAGACGACGGCAGCGAACAGATACATCTCGACCAGACGGCCGTCGCGCTGCGCGACCTTGCTGGCCGCGCCGAGGAAGTCCGGGATCGAGAGCACGTAGACCAGCGAGGTGTCCTGGAACAGCACGATGGTCTGCGTCAGCAGCACCGGCAACATGTTGCGGAACGCCTGCGGCAGCACGACGTAGCGCATGGTCTGGGCGTAGGTCAGGCCGAGCGCATTGGCGGCGGCCGGCTGACCGCGCGAGATCGACTGGATGCCGGCGCGCATGATCTCGGAGAAGTAGGCCGCCTCGAACATGATGAAGGTGATGAGCGAGGACGCGAACGCGCCCACGCTGATCGGGCGCGAGGCGCCGGTGATCCACTGCCCGATATAGGGCACCAGGAAGTAGAACCAGAAGATCACCAGCACCAGCGGCAGCGAGCGCATGAAGTCGACATAGACGCCCGCGATGCGGCCGAGCACCTTGTAGCCGGAGAGCCGCATCAGCGCGATTGCCGTGCCGAAGATCAGGCCGCCGAGGCCGGCGAGCGCCGTCAGCGTCAGCGTGAAGGTCATGCCCTCGTAGAACAGATAGGGCAACGCGCGGCGGATGACGTCGAAATCGAGATTGGAGAACATGGCGCTATTTCCCCGTGATGTAGCCGGGGATCGCGACATAGCGCTCGAGGAAGCGCATCGAGGTCACGACAACGGCGTTGACGAGGAGGTAGATCAGGGTCGCGGCGGTGAAGGCCTCGAACACCTGGAACGAAAACTCCTGCATCGAGCGCGCCTGTCCGGTCAGTTCGAGCAGGCCGATGGTGATGGCGACCGCCGTGTTCTTGATGGTGTTGAGAAACTCGGAGGTCAGCGGCGGCAGGATGATGCGGAACGCCATCGGCAGCAGCACGTAGCGGTAGCCCTGCATGGTCGTCAGGCCGAGCGCGGTTGCGGCCATCTTCTGCCCGCGCGGCAGCGAGCCGATGCCGGCCTGCAATTGCACCGCGACGCGCGCCGACATGAAGAAGCCGACGCCGATCGCAGCGGTCCAGAACGGTGCGTTGGGCAGCTGCTTCAGCCAGGTGCCGGCGGCTTTCGGCAGCAATTCCGGCAGCACGAAGAACCACAGGAACAGCTGCACCAGCAGCGGCATGTTGCGGAAGAACTCGACCCAGCAGAAGCCGAACCAATATGCGGCCCTGGAAGGCAGCGTACGCATGACGCCGACGATCGAGCCGAAGATCAGCGCGATGATCCAGGCGAGCACCGCCGTCTTGAGGGTCAGCGCCAGTCCCGACAGCAGCATGTCAAGATAGGTGCCGGTCCCCATCGGGTTCGGCTCGAAGAATATTCCCCAGTTCCAGTGGTAGTTCACGTGTCCCCCGCGCGAACGCGCCAATCAAAGTGTCCCGGGCGCCTATGCAAATGTCCGGCCACTCTGGTGTCAAGAGTGGCCGGACACGCTCTCGATCCGAAGATCGAGGTTATATCCTACTTATAGTCGTCCGGGTTCGGCGAGTCCGTGGGCTTGGCGAACTCGTTCTTCAGCTCGGCCGAGATCGGGCTGTTGAGGTTCAGGCCCTTCGGCGGAATCTTCTGGGTGAACCACTTCTCATAGATCTTCTGGCCCTCACCGGAGGTGTAGAGCGCGGCGGTCGCCGCATCGACCACCTTCTTGAACGGCGCGTCGTCCTTGCGCAGCATGATGCCGTACGGCTCGGGCTTGGAGAACGCGTCCTTGGAGATGACGTAGTCGTCCGGCGACTTCGAGCCGGCCACGAGGCTCGCGAGCAGGATGTCGTCCATCACGAAGGCAACCGCGCGATCGGTCTCGACCATCAGGAAGGATTCGGCATGGTCCTTGGCCGGAATGATGTTGGCGCCGAGTTTCTTCTCGACGTTGGCCTCGGTGAGCTGCTTGATGTTGGTGGTGCCGGCGGTGGAGACCACCGTCTTGCCCTTGAGGTCGTCGATCGACTTCAGGCCGCTCGACTTCTTGAAGACGTAACGGCTGGCGGTCAGGAAGTGGGTATTGGTGAAGGCGACCTGCTTCTGGCGCTCGGCATTGTTGGTGGTCGAGCCGCATTCGAGATCGATGGTGCCGTTGGCCATCAGCGGGATACGCGTCGCCGAGGTCACCGGGTTGAGCTTGACCTCGAGCTTGTCGAGCTTGAGCTCCTTCTTCACGGCGTCGACGATCTTGTAGCAGATGTCCATCGCGAATCCGATGGGCTTCTGGTTGTCGTCGAGATAGGAGAACGGGATCGAGGAATCGCGGAAGCCCAGCGTGATGGCGCCGGTGTCCTTGATGTTCTTCAGCGTGCCGGTCAGCTCCTGGGCCCCGGCCTGGCTGACGGCGAAGGTCGCGGCGAGCGCGAGGCCGATGCTACGGAAATGTTTCACTTTTAGTCCCCTTTCAGGATGATGCGGCCCGGATGCAAGCACAGATTGGGCCGGATTAGAATATAACTTACGGCTGGATTGCGGCTCAGGTTTCAGGTTGTTAATGGCTCAGGCGAGTGGCCTCGGCAATTCCCCAAGATCCCAGAACAGCCCGGCCATCACCGTCAAGGCCTCTTCGGTCAATGGCAGCAGGATGTGCTCATTGGGCGCATGCTGGGAGCAGCCGGGATAGGAGTGCGGGACCCAGATCGTCGGCAGGCCCAGGATCTCGGAGAAGACATCGTTGGGCAGCGAGCCCCCGAAATTCGGCAGCACCGCCGGCGGCTTGCCGGTGGTCTGCTTCACCGAATGCGCCGCCCAAGTGATCCAGGGGCTGTCGAAATCGGTCCGCGACGCCGCAAAGCTCTGTGCGGCCCGCACCTCGACCATCGGAAAACCCTTTTGCACCAGATGCGCGCGGACGGCGTCGATCAGGCCGTCGACCTTGGTGCCGACCACGAAACGCAGTTGCAGCACGGCTTTGGCGTGGCCGGGAATGGCATTGGCCGGCTTTTCGATATTGCCGGACGACATCGCCAGCACTTCCAGCGTGTTCCAAGCATAGAGCCGCTCGGCTGCTGACAAGCCTTCCTCACCCCAGTTCTCCGCGAGCGCCGGCTCATCTTCGGTCGGCACCACCTGCACATCGGCGAGATAGCTGCGGATCTGGTTGGTAAGCCGCGGCGGCTTCAGCGCATCGAGAAGGAGGCGGCCGTGGCCGTCGACCAGCGTGGAGATCGCGTTGACCAGGATGGTCGCGGGATTGGCGAGCACGCCGCCCCAATTGCCGGAATGGTGGCCGCCATCGCGCAGATTGACATCGAGATGAATGCGGATGCCGCCGCGGCAGCCGAGGAACAGCGTCGGACGATCCGCCGACAGACGCGGCCCGTCGGACGCCATGAACAGATCGGCCTTGAGCGCGTCGCGGTTGAGATCGCAGACCTTGCCCAAGTCAGGCGAGCCGATCTCCTCGCCCATCTCGACGATGAACTTGGCGTTGAAGCCGAGCTTGCCGCCGCGGGCCTCGCGCACCGCGCGGAGCGCCGCCATGTTGATGCTGTGCTGGCCTTTGTTGTCGGCGGTGCCGCGGCCATAGAGGCGCGTGCCCGCGACCGTCGTGCGCCAGGGATCGCGGCCGTCGCGCCACTCACCTTCCATGCCGTCGACGACGTCGCCATGGCCATAGACCAGAACGGTCGGCGCGGATGCGCTCTCGATATGCTCGGCGAACAGGAACGGCGCCTTGCCGCTGGGGGATTCGACGATGCGGCTGGTGAAATCGAGCGCGGCGAAAGCCGGCTGCATCTCCTGTTCCAGATAGGCACGCAGTTCGGGGCCGCGCGACGGATTCTGGCTTTCGGTCTTGAAGGCGACGCGGCGGTCGAGTTCGGCAAGGAACGCACCGGATTTGAAGTCGTCCCGGGCGCGGGCGATGGCGTCGGCTCTGGTCATGATTTGCTTTTCGGACTTCGAGGAAGGACCCTACCCGAGACGGGCGGCCTTCGAAAGTGGCGGGGACTTGGATTGTTCTTGTAGTTCTCTTGTACTTCTCTTGGGATTTCGTTCTTGCTCGCTTGAGATTGGCTTGCCAAGGACAGCAGTGCTGCTGATTTTGGCCTTGCCAAGCGCAGGTTATATGCAAGAACTTCGCCAAGTTGGGGCGCACATCTAGCATTCGAAGAGCACTCAGTACAGTGCGCCGGGGGACCATCATGGCCAAGCAGATCAGGCTCAACGCCTTTGCGATGAATTGCGTCGCGCATCAGTCACCGGGCCTGTGGACCCATCCGCGCGACCGAACCGCCGAGTATAACCGCCTGCCCTATTGGATCGATCTTGCCAGGACGCTGGAGCGCGGCCGCTTTGACGGGCTGTTCCTCGCCGACGTGCTCGGCGTTTACGACGTCTATGGCAACAGTCCTGACGCAGCCTTGCGCAATGCAGCACAGACGCCGTCGAACGAGCCGCTGCTGCTGCTGTCGGCGATGGCGGCGGTGACCAAGAATCTCGGCTTCGGCGTCACCAGCAACCTCTCATTCGAGCCGCCCTACCCGTTCGCACGGCGGATGTCGACGCTCGACCATCTCACCGAGGGGCGGATCGGCTGGAACGTCGTCACCGGTTATCTCGACAGCGCCGCGCGCGGCGCCGGCAAGGACAAGCAGACCGGGCACGACGACCGTTACGACATCGCCGACGAATATATGGAGGTCGTCTACAAGCTGTGGGAAGGCAGCTGGGAGGACGACGCGGTGCTGCGCGACCGCAAGCGCGGCATCTTTACCGATCCCAGCAAGGTTCA
This sequence comes from Bradyrhizobium sp. YR681, assembly GCF_000282615.1. Classification (GTDB taxonomy): domain Bacteria; phylum Pseudomonadota; class Alphaproteobacteria; order Rhizobiales; family Xanthobacteraceae; genus Bradyrhizobium. The sequence goes on from NZ_AKIY01000332.1 coordinate 7,633, forward strand.
CCGCATCAATCACGAGAGCGCGAACTACCGCATCAACAACACCATTCATCTCAGCGAGCCGTCGCCTCAGCGCACCCCCGTGCTGTACCAGGCCGGGACCTCGCCGCGCGGGCGGCAGTTCGCGGCCAAGCACGCCGAATGCGTGTTCATGTCGGGACCGTCAGCCAAGATCATCGCGCCGCGCGTCGCCGCGATCCGCGAGGAAGCCGCCAAGTTCGGCCGCAACCCGGCGGAGATCCTGATGTTCAACATGATGACGATCATCCTCGGCAACACCGAAGCTGAAGCCGCGGCGAAATATGCCGATTACCGCTCGCACATCAGCCCCGAGGGCGCGCTGGCGCTGATGTCAGGATGGACCGGCATCGATTTCTCCGGCTACGAGCTCGACCAGCAGGTGCGTCACGTCCAGAACGATGCCGGCCGCAGCGCGCTCGACAACGTCACCCGCGGCGACCCCGACCGCGTCTGGACCGTGCGCGACGTCATCGAGCATGTCGGCATCGGCGGCGCGGGTCCGGTCGTGGTCGGTACGCCCGAAAGCGTCGCCGACAAGATCGAGGACTGGTTCGAGAAGACCGACGTCGACGGCCTCAACGTCGCGTTTGCGATCTCGCCCGGTGATTTCGAGGACATCGCCGACATGCTGGTGCCGGAGTTGACCAAGCGCGGGCGGTACAAGCCGGAATACGCCAAGGGCACGCTGCGGGAGAAGCTGTTCGGCGACGGCCGCGCAAGGCTCGACGCGCCGCATCCGGCCGCAGGGTATCGGGTCGGGAAGAAGGGGTAGCTGTTGCCTCCTCGTCATTGCGAGCGAAGCGAAGCAATCCAGAATCCCTCAGCGGAAACAGTCTGGATTGCTTCGTCGCAAGGGCTCCTCGCAATGACGGCCACCTACACCTTCCCGTCCACCATCACCTCGATCAGCTTGGTCCCCGGCCGATTGAACGCGGACGCCAGTGTCGCCTTCAGCTCACTGACATCGCTGACCTTGATCGCCTCGCATCCCAGCGCTTTGGCGACGCCAGCGAAATCCACGGGCGGATCGACAAAGTCCATGCCGACGTAATTGTCGTCGCCGTGGAAAGCGAGCAGGCGCTGCTTGATAATGCGGTAGCCGCCATTGTTGGCGATGACGACGTTGAGCGGCAGCTTGTGATGCGCCGCCGTCCACAGCGACTGGATCGAATACATCGCGCTGCCGTCGCCGGAGAAACACACGACCGGCCGATCCGGATTGGCGATGCTGGCGCCGACCGAGGCCGGCAGGCCCCAGCCGATGCCGCCAGAAGCAAGCCCGTGATAGCCGTAGCGGTCGCGGTGCGGACGCAATGCCGTGATCTGGCGGCTGGAAGTGAGGCCTTCGTCGACGAGGATGGCATTGTCAGGCATCGCCTCGACCATTTGCAGCACCAGAAAATCCGGATCGATGGGGCTGCGACCCGCGCTCTTGCCGATCTGCTCGACCAGCGCGGCGCGGCGCGCGGTCCAGTTCTTCGGTGCCAGCTCGGCGAGACGCTGCTTTGCGCGTTGCGCCAGTGCGGCGCCGCCCATCTCCTTCAGCACCGGGATCAGCGCACGCAGTGTTTCCTTCACATCCGCCTTCAGCGCGATCTCGGCGCCGTAGTTCTTGGCGATCTCCCAATCGACGAGACCGATCTGCACGATGCCGAGACCATCCGGCAGCGCATCGACCTCGCTGTAGACCGACATGCGCAGGGGATCGCCGCCGAGCGCGACCAGGAGGTCGTAGGGCGCCAGCGTGTCGCGCGCGACCTTCTGCACACGCGCCAGCGTGCCGACGAAGCTCGGGCTCTCCGAGAGGAAGTGTGAGCCGTAGGGCGTCGAGGATTGGTAAGCTGACGCGCCAAGCAGTTCGGCGAGTTCGGCGGCCTCCTTCAGGGCGTCGCTCTTGACCACCTCGTCCATGGTGACGATGACGGGCCGCTCGGCTTTCAGCAGGCGTGCAGCAAAAGCCCTGAGCGCTTCATCCGACGGTTTTGTGCGCGCATCGATGCGGGTGGAGCGGCCGAGATCGATGCCGGCTTCGCTGTTGAGGATATCGCCGGGCAGTGAGATGAACACCGGCCCGGTCGGCGGAGTCATCGCGACCTTGGCGGCGCGGCGCACGATGCGCGGCAGATCCTCAAGCCGCGTCACCTCGACCGCCCACTTCACCAGCGGCTCGGCCATGCGCACCAGCGGGCCATAGAGCACCGGCTCCATCAGGCCATGGCCCTGCTCCTGCTGGCCCGCGGTCAGGATCATCGGCGTGCCCGTGAACTGGGCGTTGTAGAGCGAACCCATGGCGTTGCCGAGGCCCGGCGCGACATGGACGTTGCAGGCGACGAGCTTGCCGGAGGCGCGGCTGTAGCCGTCCGCGATCGCCACCACCAGGCTCTCCTGCATCGCCATCACATAGGTGAGATCGGGATGGTCCTTCAGCGCATGCATGATCGGCAATTCGGTGGTGCCGGGATTACCGAACAGATGCGTGATGCCCTCGTCCTTGAGCAGCGCGAGAAAGGCGGAACGGCCGGTGATCTTGTTCTTCATGTTTCCTCCAGGAGCGGGCGTTGCCGCAAGGACGGAAAGCATGATGGCCGAAGTTGCAGGAGGCGCGCAAGGAAGCGCGGTCATGGCTGCGTTGCGTGGGCGCGGCCAACCGCGCTCTCGTGTCCCGGACGCGGCGCAGCGCGCAGCGGTGCGACGCAGAGCCGGGACCCAAATTTGCACGGAGCTCGCTGACGCATGGGTCCCGGCTCTGCGCAGCAGCGTTTCACGTTGCAGCGCGTCCGGGACACGAGAGCCGAGCGAACAGCAAGGGCTACAGCTCCTCCCGTCCGAGCTCAAACGGATCCTCTCCGCCTGCCCGCTTCTTCTTTTTCGAGCGCTGCCACACCACGCCGGGAAAGCCCTTCAGCGGCACCAGCGGCTCGCCGGTGTAGGCCCATTCCTGCAGCTCCTCGATCGCGATGTGATAGAGCGGCTGGCGGCCGGTGCGCTCCTTGAACAGCGCGCGGGGAATGTTGACCATGTGCGGCCCGCGCGGGCGCTCATAGGCGATCGGCGTGCCGCAATGGGAGCAGAAACTTCGGGCAGTTTTGGTGGCCTTGTCCTCGTAGCGGGTCAGCGCGGTCTTGCCCGAGGTGATGCGGAAGCGCTTCTTCCAGCTGCCGACATAGGTGGCGTAAGCCGCGCCATGGGCGCGGCGGCTACTGGCAGAATGATCATGCCAGGCCCAGCGCGCGGGGATGTCGATCTCGAAGGTGACCTTGCCGCAGAGGCATTGGCCGGTGGCTATACCTGCGGCGACTGCGGCTTTGGCCATTTCTCTCTCCGTCGTCATTGCGAGCGCAGCGAAGCAATCCAGACTGCCCCCGCAAAAAGACTCTGGATTGCTTCGCTGCGCTCG
>NZ_AKIY01000333.1 GCF_000282615.1 Bradyrhizobium sp. YR681
TGGTGAGCGGCTCGGCGAGCCTCAGCTCTGCTGCCGCATCCTGCGCCTTGCGCGCCGCGATCCGGGCTGAATCCACCCGGCTCATCTGGCCCGCGCCGATGCCGACGGTGGCGAGATCCTTGGCATAGATGATGGTGTTGGACTTGACGTGCTTTGCGACCCGGAACGCGAATTTGAGGTCGCGCATTTCAGCATCGCTGGGCGCACGCTTGGTCACGACCTTGAAGGTCATGTCGTCGACGACCGCGTTGTCGCGGCTTTGCACGAGAAGGCCGCCGGCGACAGTCTTGGCGGTCAGGCCCGGCGCGCGCGGATCAGGCAGGCTGCCGGCGAGCAGCAGCCGCAAATTCTTCTTCCCGCCGATGATGGCGATCGCCTCCTCGCTGGCATCGGGCGCGATGATCACCTCGGTGAAGATCTTCGTGATCTCGCGCGCGGTGTCGGCATCGAGCGCCCGGTTCATCGCGATGATGCCGCCGAACGCGGAGGTGGAGTCGCAGGCGAGCGCCCTGCGATAGGCCTCGACCAGATTCGCGCCCTCCGCGACGCCGCAGGGATTGGCGTGCTTGACGATGACGCAGGCCGCGGTGCGCTTGGTGTCGAACTCGCCGATGCATTCATAGGCCGCATCGGTGTCGTTGATGTTGTTGTAGGAGAGCTCCTTGCCCTGGAGCTGCCGCGCGGTCGAGACGCCCGGGCGCTTGTCGGGCGTCGCATAGAACGCCGCGGTCTGGTGCGGGTTCTCGCCGTAGCGCAGCGACTGGATCAGCTTGCCGCCGAAGGCGCGGAAATCGGGCGCGTCGATCTCGAGCCGACGGTTGAACCAGTTCGAGATGGCCGCGTCGTAAGCTGCGGTGCGCGCATAGGCCTTTGCCGCAAGGCGGCGGCGCAGCTTCAGCGTGGTTGCACCGCTGTTGGCGGCGAGCTCGTCGAGCACGGCCTTGTAGTCGTCGGCCTCGACCACGACGGCGACGTCGTCGTGGTTCTTGGCGGCGGCGCGGATCATCGCGGGGCCGCCGATATCGATGTTCTCAATGCAATCCTCGAAGCCGGCGCCCTTCTCGACGGTGGCTTCGAACGGATAGAGGTTGACGACGAGGAGATCGATCGGCGCGATGCCGTGCGCCTTCATCGCCTCCGCATGCTCCTTGTTGTCGCGGATCGCGAGCAGGCCGCCATGCACCTTCGGATGCAGCGTCTTGACGCGGCCATCCATCATCTCGGGGAAGCCGGTGAGGTCGGAGACGTCCTTCACCTTCAGGCCTGCGGCAGCGATCGCCTTGGCGGTACCGCCGGTCGAGACCAGCTCGACATCATGTGCGGCAAGCGCCTTGGCGAACTCGATGAGGCCGGTCTTGTCGGAGACGGAAAGCAGGGCACGGGTGACGCGGCGGGGATGGTCAGTCATGAGCAAGATCCTCTGTCTTAGGAGTGTCTATGCCCAGGCGCGCGGCGGATGTGTGTCGCGCTTCCCGATGGTGCTCCATCCAAGGTCGCCAGTCGCGCGAACGAGCGCTCGATAGCAGTTTTTGGCGCTGGTCTCAACGGCTAGATAGGGCCGGATCGTGCCTCTTTACAGCGGAAGTTCCGGCTCGCGCCGGGCGTTGCGGCGGGCGTTGGTCACTGCCGGCGAAGCGGTAGAGCGGACAAAGCTCCAGCGGATCGAGGGCGCCTGCCGCGCATCCTGCCGGATCACGATCTGGGCGGTGCGGCGGGGCCCGTCGTTGCCGGCCAGGAACACGCTGTCCTCGAGGTCGACCTTGTCGTCGAGCGCCTCGAACGTCCAGACGTCGCGGTTCGGCAGCACCAGCATGACGCCGCGGGCATCCGACAGCCGGCTCGCCTTCACCGCGGGATGCAGATGGAAGCGCAGCGCGAAATCGGCATCCGCGCCCTTGAAGCGTCCACCCTGCGGCGGCGACAGCGTGTCCTCGCCGTCGATGCGCGCGCCGTCATTGGCGATCATCAGCACGCGGCGATGGATCGCGCCGAATTTGGCAAGATAGCCGTCATGCGACGTCGTCAGCAGCGTGCCGTTCTGCACGATCTCGCGATAGCTCTCGACCTCGACCGGGCCGCTGGTGACGGGCGAGCCGTGCAGCAGCCGTTTCATCGCCGACATCTCGACGAACTGGCATGAAGACGTCTCGTGATAGGTCAGCGTCGAATGCGCCGCGGTACCGCGCGCGAACGGCCGCCAATTGTCGCGGCCAGTCGTGGGCATGCCGCAATTGGTGACGATGCGGCTGATGCCGGACGACAATTCGAACGACAGGCAGCCGGCATGGGCGTCATGGCTGACGCCGGCCGGAGGCGGCGGGCCGGTGTCGATGATGACAGTGGTCGGGCCGGCATCGAGGCGCTGGAAGCCGGTATGCGGCATGTTCGCCATCGGCGTGCCGTGGGTGTCGTCATAGGCAAGCAGCGTCGCGAGCAGGTCCGAGGGCGTCGCGCTCATGCCGTTGAACAGCGCGAAATTGCCGTCGCCGTGCCGGAAGAAGCGCAACATCGGCATCATGCGGTCGATCGCGTTGAGCAGCGCCGGCGGCGGCGCGATGTTGCGCGCCGCAAAAGTCTGCCGCAGCGGCAGCAGGTCGATCAAGAGCTCGATCAATGCGCCCGGATTGCGCGAGATGTGGCCACCGTCGGGCAGGATCTGCCGCTGCAACTCGTCCGACAGCTTTTTCGAGGCGCTGCGGATGTGGCGCGCCTGGTTGGCGAGGCACAGCGTCGTGTAGCACAGCGCGATCAGCACCTGGAGCTTCGGCACCCCGTCGGGAATGTTGACCATGGTGTAGCGCAGGAAGCGGATCTCGCGTGCCAGCGCGCGCAGATAACGGCGGTAGAATTTGTTGTCGGTGTCGTTGAGCACCAGGGGCGCCTGCGACAACAGAGAGATCACGCGCCGCGCCAGCACGTCGGCGCGGCGCGCGACGGCGCGGCGCTTGTTGGCGGGATTGGCGATCCAGTCCTCGACCAGCGAGCGTGCATTGGCCCGCGTCAGCGCGGTGTCGGCGGCGCGCAGATGGCGCAGCCAGCCGAAGCCCAGCAGCGCGACCTCCCAATCCTCCGACGGCGGCTCGAGATCGAAGATCGAGCGGCCGTGGCAGTTGACGATCTTGCCGGCGAAGACGAAGCGGCCGGCATAGATCTCGGCGGCGCGGGTCGCGTCCGCGGTGCGTAAGTCATGCGGCGCGATGATGAGCCGGTCGGTGCGGCCGGGCCAGACCCGCGACAGCGCAACCGAACCGCCGCTCGCGCGCGCGAGCATGTTCCGCGCGAAGCGGTTCATCACCAGCGTCGAGATACGTCTGCGTTGAGCGACCGACACGCCTTGCCTTGAAGGGGGGAGAGGATTCCGACGAATCCTTATTAATCCCAAAATCGGACGGCTGACACCATCTTGAAAGGGTACGAATCAGCGTCGCTGCAAAAACCGGTGCAAAATCAGGATTTAACGAGCCTGGCCGCGTAGAATCCGTCGAGCCCGCCGAGCTTGGGATCGGCGTTCGGCAGATGGCTGGGCAGGGTGCGCAGATCGCCGGCGGCCGTGATGATTTCGTCGAGGCCCGCGACCTCCGACGCCTCGATCGGGACGCGGCGAAGCGCGGGCTCCGCGGCCAGCAGCGCGGCGACGGCCTGCTCACCCTCCTCGGGTTCCAGCGAACAGGTGCAATAGACCAAGGTCCCGCCCGGCTTGAGCAGCGAGGCGGATTTCTTCAGCAGCCGCTGCTGGAGCGCGGTCATCGCGGCGATGTCGGATTCCTGCCGGAGCCAGGACACGTCGGGGTGGCGGCGGATCGTGCCGGTCGAGGTGCAGGGCGCGTCGATCAGGATGCCGTCAAAGCCGTCGGCCGGACCGGCCCATTCCACGGCGTCGGCGACGACAGTCTCGGCCTGGAGCGACAACCGCGTCAGATTTTCGCGCAGCCGCGCCACGCGGGCCGGCGAGCGGTCGATGGCCGTGACCTGCGCGCCTGAGAGCGCCAGCTGTGCGGTCTTGCCGCCGGGGGCGGCGCAGAGATCGGCGATGGACTTGCCCTTGATGTCGCCGAACAGCCGGGCCGGCAGCGCGGCGGCGGCGTCCTGTACCCACCATTGCCCCTCGGCGAAACCGGGCAGCATGGTCACCGCGCCATGCAGCAGCATCCGCACCGTTCCCGTCGGCAGCGTCTCGCCATGCAGCCGGCTCGCCCATTGCTCGGCGTCCGACTTCACGGTCAGATCCAGCGACGGCTCGTGGCCGAGCGCCAGCGCCATGTCTCTTGCGGTGGCCTCGCCATAATGCGCGCTCCAGCGCGCCAGCAGCCATGGCGGCAGATCCAGCGATTTCCCGGCGACTTCCTCGACCAGCGCCTGGCCCTCGCGCGCGCAGCGGCGCAGCACGGCGTTGACGAGGCCGGCATAGCGCGCGGCGCGGCGGTCGGATTGCACCAGGCGGACGGAGAGATCGACCGCGGCGTGGTCAGGCACGTCCATCCAGAGGATCTGCGCGGCACCGATCAACAGCGCGCTCTGCGCGCGCGGCGCCTCGGAAGGAATACCCTTGTCGAGCAGGCGGGACAGCACATGGCCGAGCGTGCCGAGCCGGCGCAGCACGGTCGCGACAAGGCGGCGCATCAGCGCGCGGTCGCGATCGGCGAGCGTCTTCAATCCGGGATGGGCGCCGCTGCCGTCGAGCTGATCGTCGAGCGTGCGGTGCTTGTGCAGCACGCCGTCGACAATGTCGGCGGCAATCCGCCGCGCCGCGAGACCAGGCACTTCGGACGGAGGGGCGAAACGTTGAGATGGCATGCGGCTTAAGGTTCTGAGCGAGCGGCAGTTCCGCCGCGATGGGCGCATGCCTAGAGAAACCGATCTCTGGCACGCGAATATGCCAAATGTAAGAATCGCTTCCGGCTTTTTCAGCCCTCCCGGCCTGATTTCAGGAATGCGTTATTGGACGTCGCGTTGCGGGCCGTCCTGCGCTACAAAGCCGGACCATGAGCGACCAGCCTCCCGTTCCCGATCGCAAGCAGCTCCCGCCGGCCGCCCAGCGCGCGCTGGCTGAAGCAGAGGCGCGCCGGCAGGCTGCGGCGGCGGAGGCCAAGGCGCGGCCGAAGGAGCTTCAGGGACCGAAAGGGCCCGAGCCCACCCGCTATGGCGACTGGGAAACCAAGGGCATCGCCTCGGATTTTTGAGCCGTCCGTCCGGTCGGACACGACCGGGCGTTACAGGTAATGGTGCTCCCGCAGGTAGCCGATGATGCGCTCGCAGGCCGCCTCGCTCGACAGTTCCGACGTGTCGATGGTGATCTCCGGTGCCTGCGGCGCCTCGTAGGGCTGGTCGATGCCGGTGAATGCCGGTAATTCGCCCGCCCGCGCCTTGCGATAAAGCCCCTTGGGATCGCGGCGCTCGCATTCGGCGAGCGGGGTCGCGACGTGGATCTCGATGAACTCGCCGGCCTCGAGCCGCTGGCGTGCCAACTCGCGCTCGCTGCGGAAGGGTGAGATCAGCGCGGCCAGCGCGATCATGCCGGCGTCGACGAACAGGGCCGCGATCTCCGCGACACGCCGGACATTCTCCATCCGCTCCGCATTGGAAAAGCCGAGGTCACGGTTGATGCCGTGGCGAAGATTGTCGCCGTCGAGCAGCGCGGCATGGCGTCCGAGCTCGGCAAGCCGGCGATCGACGAGGTCGGCGATGGTCGATTTGCCGGCGCCGCTCAGGCCGGTGAACCAGAGCACGCAGGGCCGCTGCTGCTTCAGCCGCGCGCGCATGGATTTGTCGACGGCGCCCCGCTGCCAATGAATATTGGTGGCGCGGCGGAGCGACAAATCGATCATTCCTGCCGCGGCCGTGCGGTGGCTGATCGGATCGACGAGAATGAAGCTGCCCATGTCGCGGTCGTCGCGATAGGTCTCGAACACGAGCGGGCGGTCGAGATTGAGATGGACGTAGCCGATCTGGTTGACATCGAGCGTGGCCGCGCTCTCCTGCGCCATGGTGTCGATGGCAATGCTGTGCTTCAGCGTCGCGACCACTGCGCCGGTCGAAGCCGTGCCGCATTTGAGCAAATAGCGCCGTCCGGCGACCATGGCCTCGTCGTCGAACCAGACGAGATGGGCTGCCAATTGGTCGGACACCAGCGGTGCGCTGCCCGCCGTCAGCACGTCGCCGCGACTGACGTCGATCTCGTCGGCCAAGGTGAGCGTGACCGATTCGCCCGCCGCGGCCCGGTCGCGTTCCCCGCCGGGTGTGAGAATGCGCGCGACGCGCGTGCGAAGGCCCGATGGCTGCACCGTGACGGTCTCGCCGGTTGCGATTGCGCCGCTGGCGATCCGTCCGCAAAAACCGCGAAAATCCGCATGCGGCCGGTTGACCCATTGCACGGGCAGCCGGAACGGCCGCTGCGAGACGTCGCCGGCCACGTCCACGGATTCCAGATAGGCCGTCACGGTCGGCCCCGTGTACCAGGGCATGCGCGTGCTCGCGGCGACGATGTTGTCGCCGTCGGGCGCCACGACCGGGATGCACTGGACCTGGGAGATCCCGAGCTGTCCGGCCAGCGTCAGGTATTCGGCGGTGATCGCCGCGAAGCGGTCGCCGTCGAATCCGATCAGGTCCATCTTGTTGACGGCGAGCACGACGTGGCGGATGCCGAGCAGCGACAGGATGTGGCTGTGGCGCCGGGTCTGCGTGATTACGCCCTTGCGGGCGTCGACCAGCACCACGGCGAGGTCGGCGTTGGAGGCGCCGGTTGCCATGTTGCGCGTGTATTGCGCATGACCGGGCGTGTCGGCGACGATGAAGCGTCGCAGCTTGGTTGCGAAGAAGCGGTAGGCGACGTCGATCGTGATGCCCTGCTCGCGTTCGGCCTGCAAGCCGTCGACCAGCAACGCGAAATCGAGATCGCCGCCGGTGGTGCCGGCCGTCTTGCTCTCGGAGGCGAGCGCGTCGAGCTGGTCGTCGAACAGCGTCTTCGAATCGTAGAGCAGGCGGCCGACCAGCGTGCTCTTGCCGTCATCGACGCTGCCGCAGGTGACGAAACGCAGTGTCGGGCGATCATCCTGATCCAGACGCGGCGCATCGAGCGCGGCAATCGAGGGGGCCTCGTGATAGGACATCAGAAATATCCTTCCGCCTTCTTGCGCTCCATCGACGCGGGGCTATCCCGATCGATCATGCGTCCCTGCCGTTCGGAGGTGCGTGACGCCATCATCTCGCGCACGATCTCCGGCAGGGTTGCAGCGTCCGACGTCGTTGCGCCGGTGAGGGGATAGCAGCCGAGGGTGCGGAATCTGACGGAGCGCATGCGGGGCTCTTCATCCGGGCGCAACGGCATCCGCTCGTCGTCCACCATGATCAGCGCGCCGTCGCGCTCGACCACCGGGCGCGGTGCGGACAGATAGAGCGGAACGATCGGGATGTTCTCGACCAGGATGTAGTCCCAGATGTCGAGCTCGGTCCAGTTCGACAGCGGAAACACCCGCATGCTTTCCCCGGGTGCGAGCAGCGTGTTGTACAGGCTCCACAGCTCCGGCCGCTGGTTCTTCGGATCCCAGCGATGCGCCGCGCTCCGGTGCGAGAAGATGCGTTCCTTGGCGCGCGATTTCTCCTCGTCGCGCCGGGCGCCTCCGATCGCGGCGTCGAAGCCGTGGAGGTCCAGCGCCTGCCGCAACGCCTGCGTCTTCATGACGTCGGTGTAGCGGGCCGAGCCGTGGCGGAACGGGTCGATGCCCTGGCTCAATCCGTCATTGTTGGTGTGGACGATCAGATCGAGGCCGAGCTCGCGTGCACGGCGGTCGCGAAATTCGATCATCTCGCGGAACTTCCAGGTCGTGTCGACATGCAGCAGCGGGAATGGCGGCTTGCCGGGATGAAAGGCCTTCATCGCCAGATGCAGCAGCACCGAGGAGTCCTTGCCGATCGAATACAGCATGACCGGCTTGCGAAACTCGGCCGCGGTCTCGCGCAGGATATGGATGCTCTCCGCTTCCAGCCGTTGAAGATGGCTGGTGCGAAGGGGTTCACCTTCGGCCCTTCCTGGAAGGGACGATTCGGCGACTGTGGGAACATCAAGCATGGGGATCACGCGGCTGCTGCAAACCAGTCGCCGAACAAGCGCGTCGACGTCGTTGCGTTCAGGTGGAGGTCGCGAACGCAGGCGGCAACCGACGCGCGATAGGCATCGTTAACGCCGCAGCGCTCCAGAATGTCGAGCTGGGTTTCGCTCAGGGACGCGGTTGCGCGGCGCTGGTAGCGATAGGCACTATCGGAGGTGTGCAGATTTGGCACCTTGTAGATCGTCGCTTCGCTCGGGAAGATGACGCGCGTGTTGTTCGCCTCCACTTGTCCCGGCTCTCGCCAGGACGTCACGGCGTTTTCGGTGAAGCTGTCCGAAAGGCCGAGGCGGTCGAACAGGATACGAACCGACGATACGGCCTCCTTGCTCACCTCGTAGACGTAGTGAGTGACCGGAATGTCCTGTTGTTCGGCGTAGCTTGCCACCCGCACGGCGTTGAGCGCGGCGGCAACGTAATTGTGGACCAGCGTTTTTTCAGAAGCGCGGTCCGACCATTTTTCGATCCACGACGCCAGTGAACTTGCCGGTTCGCGATCGAGCATGATGCAATGGAGCCGGTGTCGCGGATAGCCCGCATCAATCAATATCCGTAAGGGATTGAACAGACTTTCCGCGAGCACATAGGGGCCCATCGTCTCCTTGCTGAAGATGTTCGGGCTATTGCTCGCTGATGGCACGATCCAGGGTCTCAATGAGTTGCCCACCATTGCATCGCGCAGGATGGCTTTCACCGGCTGGTAGTATGAGGGCATTCCCATCGTGCCAAACAGGTTGGTCAGCGCCGTCGACCCGACGCGGCATTTTCCCCATGCGAAATGCAGCATCGGAAAATCGTGCGCCGGCCGCTGCCGAAAGCTTGCGGAAAGGCACTCGGTGACTTCCCGCATCAAGGTCTCGAGACTGACTGTTCTGGTTTGGAATTGGCCAACTGGCGAGAGCGGCATGACGTCGAGCGAGCTGTGCTGCTGGCATATCAGATCGGCCATTCGTTGCAGAGAATCGGCGAAGACCTGGCTGTTGTGCATGTGTTGGGGCTCCCTGGAACAGATACCGCTGGCGACGATGATCGCGCGTTTCGGGGCTCCTCCACCTATAGTTGTTTTCTGATTGCCGTCAAACCCGGGACTTACCGGGGTTGCGACGGGCGAGCATCGACGCGATGCTCGCCGCAAATCAAATCAGGCCGCGCGCACCGTCTCGAGGAACTTCTCGACCTCGGCTTTCAGGAGTCCGCTCTCGCTGGAGAGCGAGCGCGCCGATGACAGCACCTGTCCGGACGCAGCGCCGGTGGCGCTGGCGCCCTGGCTGACCTGAGCGATCTTGTCCGCAACTTCGACGGTTCCCTTCGCTGCCTCGTTGACATTGCGCGCAATCTCGGCCGTCGCAGCACCCTGCTCTTCAATGGTTGCAGCGATGGTCGTCGAGATATCCGAGATCCTGGCGATGGTGGCGCTGATCTCCTTGATCGCGCCAACGGAGTCTTCCGTCGCGCTCTGCATGCCGGCGATCTGCGCGCCGATTTCCTCCGTGGCCTTCGCGGTTTGTGCCGCGAGGGCCTTGACCTCGCTCGCGACCACGGCGAAGCCGCGGCCGGACTCGCCGGCGCGAGCCGCCTCGATCGTGGCGTTCAGCGCCAGCAGGTTGGTCTGCTCCGCAATCGCGGTGATCAACTTGACGACGTCGCCGATCCGGCCCGCAGCCTTGAGCAGTTCGTTGATCTGCGCGTCGGTGCGCTCGGCCTGCCTCACCGCTTCGCCGGCGATGCGGCTGGAATCGTGCACCTGCCGGCCGATCTCGACCACCGATGTGCTCATCTCTTCTGCGGCGGAAGCCACAGCGCCGACATTGGCGGAGGCCTCTTCGGAAGCTGCGGCCACCATCCCGGAGAGTTGTTGCGTCTCCTCTGCCGTCCCCGACAGCGTGCCGGCTGCGGATTCGAGTTGCTTGGAGGCTGACGATACCGAGGTGATGATGCTACCGACCGCCGCTTCGAACGAGCCGGCGAGCTTCATCATCTCATCCTTGCGCCGGGCGGCGGCTGCGGCCTCCAGATCCTTCTGCTCGGCTTCCATCTGCTCGATGCGGATCAGATTGTCCTTGAAGGTACGGGCCGCACGGGCGTTGTCACCGATTTCGTCGCCACGGGTCGTGAAGGGAATCTCGATGGCCTTGTTGCCGTCGGCGAGCTGCAGCAGCACACCGCCGATACGCCGGATCGGTCGGGCGATGTTCAATACCGCGAAGACTGCGGAACCGATCAGCGTCAACATGACGGCCACGCCGATCATGAGCGCCAAATTAGCGGTAGAATCCAATTCCTCCAGCACCTGGCTCTTACGCCTGGCCGCGTAGTCGTTGGCGATGTCCACCCCTTTGTCGATGGCAGCATTGACTTGTGCAGCCGCCGGGAACGTACGCTCGTTAAGAACGCGGGCCTTCGCCGCTTCCGCCTCGGCCCCTCCATTGGCGCCAATGACGCGCTTTTGCGCCTCCGCAAGCTCGAGGGCGCTGGTCAGATAGGCGTCCACTGCTTGCCGGGCCGCCTGATAGGCATCCTTTGTAAACTGCTGTTTGGCCCGATCGCGCGCGGTATCAATCTCCGTATCGGCTTTGGTCACGTTGGCGCGGAGAACCTGAAGGAGCTCATCGATTCTTGCGACTGACGGCGCGGACGCGATCTCAAGAGCGGTTGTCTGCGCCCGCGCTATCGCTGTCTGCGCCGACTGCGCATTGCCCTTGTTGAGATAGTTGAGAATCAACAAGCCGTTGGATGCGACAATCGACCGATTGCCCAGCGTCTGATTGATCAGCATGCCACCGACCAGCAGGATGCTGATCGCTGAGACGATGCCCAGCTTTGTACCGATACGAAATTTGAAGGATGCCATCGTGAACCCCCGTCCCAGCAAATACCCTTGGCAGTTGGCAACCAAAAATTGAAATTCGCGTAAACGAATTGCAGCTTTAAGCAAAGTAGCCACGGAACAGTGTCACACCCGGTGGTAGAATTACGGGGTCGCGCTGCTTCAGCCAATCGTGATCATCCGAAACGAGGCTGGTGACGGCGATGATGGCGTCGTTCAGCGCGTGGATGCGCCGCAAACAGCAAGCCGCGCAGCATCAATTACGTCAGCGCCCACGACCTTTTGTGGTGGCGAGCGAAACGTGACTCTAGAGATCGGAAACGTCTTCGTTCAGCGTGCGAATGCAGTCACAGGATGCGAAGACGTCGATTGTTCCGGGCTGGTTGGCGACGTGAATCGCACATTCGCCTCCGGCAAGGGTGGTCGCGGCCGCGACATCCGCCTGCGCGGCAGCCATCGGAGATGGCGTCCGGGATCGTGGTCGCCGCCATTTTCGCAACACCAGTTTGGCGAACTTCTGATCCGCCACGCTAGTGGAGCGGGATTTGGCGCCAAACGAGAGCCATCTGTCGCGTTCCCTGATCCGAATCCGGAACTTGCTAAGTTCCGCTCCGCTCCGCGCCGGGGCCATTCCGACGGTGGGCCGAATCTACTTAGGCGGGTACAGGCGTCGAATGTCGTTGACACATCTTAAGATAGCAATAGCCTATGCACAGGTGAAAGAATTTTGAGCGGAGCCGGACGACCAGTTCCAGACGCCGCGCCCCCGAGCTGCTCACACGATTGAAACTTATGATTTGAAACGCCGGTATTGATCTTCCGGCCGGCAACGTGGTGAGAGTTTTGGCTTAGCGTCGGTCTCCGAGACGATGCCAACACCCGAACTGAAAGTGGAATCAACCATAGCACCCGGACTTCCGCCGATGTCGACAGCTACGAAACCCGCCCATTCCTTTCACAACCCACTGTTCTCTAGCATTACGCATGTCAGGCTGCTCGCACGAGTCGATCGCACCATGGCCGTTGCACGCGCCATCGAACGGCTCATCCGACCCGGAATGCGCGTGCTCGACGCCGGCTGTGGTACCGGGCTCATGTCGTTCCTCGCTGCGAAGGCGGGCGCTTCTGAGGTCGTTGCGATCGATCGCGAGAATGTGGAGCTCGCGCGCGCCCTGGCCGAGGAGAATGGTCTTTCAAACAAGATCCGCTTCGTCGAAGGCGATCTCACAACCCAGTCGCGCGACACGCTCAATGGTGGCTTCGATGCCATTATCGCCTTCGTCTATACGAATCATCTCGTTGTCGACGAGGCTCGCTCAACGCTTGTTTACGCTTTGCGCGAGCAATTCGGCAGGCCGAATTGCATCATCATACCGGACCGGGTTCGCTATTCCGGTGTTGCCTGTGAATGGCCCGGTGTCGACGCCGGTACCGAACTGGATGATCTGCGCCGCACTATTTCCGATATGGAAAAGCGGTATCAGCTTAGCTTGACGACGCTGTTCGAGACGGCGCGCACGGAGTTACAACAAACGATGGCGCGCCCGCGCATCAGCGCTGACTACGAATGGTCTCCATCGTGGGGAAGTGGGGGTTATCGTTATCTGCGCGGCGCATTCCGCAAACTGAGCAGAGAAAGCCAGGTTGCCGACATCAACTACGGTGCAGAGACGCAAACGGCACCTTATCCAGCCGAGTTGAGCCTGGACCTTGTCGCGCCGGGCTTATGCAATGCCATCCTTTGGACACAAGAGCTCTGGTCCGACAGCCATCTGCTATGGACGGCAGAGCATATGAGCACTCTAGCCACGGCCGTCACCCTCGAAGCCAGCGATCGGCTCGTGGTAAAGCTCGATGCAGCTTGGCGTAGAACCAACTCGATCGGAGATGCAGCGCGCGTAGAGCGGGTGAGTTAATCGACAACGGGAGCGTTGCGGCTGCCTTATCCGCCACGCTTGGAATAGCGTTCTCTGCACAGGTGGACTTTACGACCGGTCACGATCCGGACGAGACGCGCGTTGGCAGCAGGCCGCGCGTCGGATCGTGCCTTGCCGTCATCCCCGACTCAGCCCTAGCGTGAGCCGATGCGTTTCCAGGATCGCCCCAATGCCTATCGGCCGCAATTCGTCGGCTCGTCGTTCGGCCGCCGCTTCTCCGGCCTGTTGCCATGGATGTTCGTGGTCGGAATCGTGGTGGCGATCGTGCTCGTCTTCCGGCACGGAGCGAACTGGCCGGTTCCGCACGGAGCCGACGGTCGGTCGCAGGACGCCGAGATCATCCTTCAGCAGGCCGGTCCCGCCGATGCTCGTCGTCCAGTCGACGTCATCCGCACCATCGACGGCGACACCTTTCTTGCGCGTCTTCATCAGCAGGGCGGCCGCGATCTCGTCGCGCGGGTTCGCCTGCGCGGCATCGATGCGCCGGAGATGAAAGCATCATGCCAGGAAGAGCTGGACAAGGCTGAGGCTGCCGCCGACGCGCTGCGGGGGCTGCTTCGTGAGGGCGGCGTCACCATCACCAATCTCGGCGCCGACAAATACGGGCGGGTCCTTGCCGACGTCGCGACCAAGCGTACCGCCAACGTCTCGGCCGCGTTGCTGGCGGGCGGTTATGCGCGCAGCTACAATGGCGGTCATCGCGACGGCTGGTGCGCGCGCAGCTGGCGCTTCTGGTAACAAAAAAGCCGCGTCGGGTGACGCGGCTTTGGCTGTCTTGAATCTGGTCGCTGCGCTCAGCGCGCCACGACCACCGTGGTGCCGACGGAAACGCGGCTGTAGAGATCGGTGATGTCTTCATTGAGCATGCGGATGCAGCCATAGGAGACGAAGCCGCCGATCGAGCCCGGCACGTTGGTGCCGTGGATCGCATATTCGCCGCCGGCGAGCGTCATCGCCGCAACGCCCATCGGGTTGCGCGGGGAGCCGCCGGGAATGACGTCCGGAATGCTCGGCTTGTCGCGCTTCACCTCGGCAGGCGGCGACCAGGCCGGATTGCGATACTTGCCGTCGATGCGGGTGGTGCCGGCCCATTGCTTGCCGGACTTGCCGACGCCGACCGGATAGCGCACGGCGTGGCCGTTATCGAGAATGAGATAGAGCCGCCGTTCGTTGGTTTTGACCACGATGGTGCCCGGCGAATAGTCGGCCAGGTGTGCCCCCACCATTTCCGGCCGCGCCTCCGCCGCCGTCGACATCAAGACCCCAGCCCCGATGGTGGCGGCCAGCGCCACAGCAATCCTCATCGACATCGATTTCCCCTTCCCCCGAACGGGTCGTCCAAATCTACGCAAAACCGGCAATTGCCCGCTCGTCCCGACAATCTTAACCGCGCCCGTTAACCGGATGGTTTCCACGCACGGCCGCCAAGGGCCAGCCAGCAGAGGGAACAAAGGAAATGTTCGAAATAAAGTAAATGACCTGAAAACAACACTCGGCGGGAAAGATGCGGCCGAACAGGCGCGCGCCCTGACAAACGCGTGAAGGTGTGAACGGCTGTTGTTTCAGGAGGGTGCCGCAAAATGCGGTCTCATGTCCCGGGCGCAGCGCGAAGCGAAGCGGTGCGGCGCAGAGCCGGGACCCATGTCACGAGGGTTGATCGCGGCCGGATCGGCCCCGGCTCTGCAGCGCACCGCGCAAATGCGCGCTGCGCTGCGTCCGGGGCGCGCGAGTGCCTTACGCCGACTTCTTGTTCTGCCGGTTCTTGACGAGGTCGTCGACCACGGCGGGATCGGCCAGGGTCGAGGTGTCGCCCAGGCTGCCCGGCTCGTCCTCGGCGATCTTGCGCAGGATGCGGCGCATGATCTTGCCGGAGCGGGTCTTGGGCAGGCCCGGCGCGAACTGGATCTGGTCCGGGGATGCGATCGGGCCGATCTCCTTGCGCACCCAGGTGACGAGCTCCTTGCGAAGATCGTCGGTCGGCTGCACGCCGGCCATCAGGGTGACATAGGCATAGATGCCCTGGCCCTTGATGTCGTGCGGGAAGCCGACCACGGCGGCTTCCGACACCTTCTCATGCGCCACCAGCGCGCTCTCGACTTCCGCGGTGCCCATGCGGTGGCCGGAGACGTTGATGACGTCGTCGACGCGGCCGGTGATCCAGTAATAGCCGTCGGCGTCGCGGCGGCAGCCGTCGCCCGTAAAATATTTGCCCTTGTAGGTCGAGAAATAGGTCTGCTCGAAACGAGCATGGTCACCGTAGACCGTGCGCATCTGGCCCGGCCACGAACGGGTGAGACAAAGATTGCCGGTGGTCTCGCCGTCCAGCACCTTGCCGTCGGCGTCGACGATCTCGGGGACCACGCCGAAGAACGGCTGCGTCGCCGAGCCCGGCTTCAGCTTGGTCGCGCCCGGCAGCGGCGTGATCAGGATGCCGCCGGTCTCGGTCTGCCACCAGGTGTCCACGATCGGGCATCGATCGTCGCCGACGACGCGGTGATACCACTCCCACGCTTCCGGATTGATCGGCTCGCCGACCGAGCCGAGCAGGCGCAAGCTTGCGCGCGAGGTCTTCTTGACGGGCTCGTCGCCGCTCTGCATCAGCGCACGGATCGCGGTCGGCGCGGTGTAGAAGATGTTGACCTTGTGCTTGTCGATGACGTTCCAGAACCGAGAATTATCCGGGTAATTCGGCACGCCTTCGAACATCAGCGTGGTCGCGCCGTTGGCGAGCGGCCCGTAGAGAATGTAGCTGTGGCCGGTGACCCAGCCGACGTCGGCGGTGCACCAGTAGATGTCGCCGTCGTGATAGTCGAAGACGTATTGATGCGTCATCGCGGCGAACACGAGATAGCCGCCCGAGGTGTGCAGCACGCCCTTGGGCTGGCCGGTCGAACCCGACGTATAGAGGATGAACAGCGGATCCTCGGCGTGCATATGCTCGACCGGACATTCCGTCGTCACCATCTTGGCGGCGTCGTGGTACCAGAGATCGCGCGAGGGATTCATGTCGACCGCGCCGCCGGTGCGCTTGACCACGACGACCCAGTCGACGCCGTCGGCCTTGGCGAGTGCCGCGTCGACATTGGCCTTCAGCGGCACCTTCTTGCCGCCGCGCAGGCCCTCGTCCGCGGTGATGATGACCTTGGACTGGCAGTCGTTGATGCGCTGGGCGAGACTGTCGGGCGAGAAGCCCGCGAACACCACGGAGTGGATCGCGCCGATCCGCGCGCAGGCCAGCATCGCGTAGGCGGCCTCCGGAATCATCGGCAGATAGATGGTGACCCGGTCGCCCTTCTTGACGTTGCGGGTGCGCAGGATGTTGGCCATCCGGCAGACCTCGTCGTGCAGCTCCTTGTAGGTGATGTGCCGGGATTGCGAGGGATCGTCGCCTTCCCAGATGATCGCGGTCTGGTTGGCGCGCTTGTGGAGGTGTCGGTCGATACAGTTATGGGCGACGTTGAGGACGCCGTCCTCGAACCATTTGATCGAGATGTTGCCGGGCGCGTAGGAGACGTTCTCGATCTTCGTCGGCGCGTGCATCCAGTCAATGCGCTTGGCCTGTTCGGCCCAGAAACCGTTCGGGTCCGAGATCGAGCGGGCGTACATTTCCTTGTACTTGGCCTGGTCCACCCAGGCGCGCTTCGCCCATTCCGCCGGAACGTCGTAGATCTTCTCGGACATGATTCCCTCCACATGCGGCTAGCCGAACCCAAGCGACAGGCGAGCCAACTCGATCGTTGAACCGATTATGCGTCGGGCTAACCGGACCCGACAAGGAGCACAAGCTGGACCTTCGGCGAGCCGCCGACCATGCGGAGGATCAAGCCGCAAAGGCCAGCTGTCGCAAATTTGAAACAGGCGGCGAGGCCGCTTTCGGCCCTTTACCCAGATCTCCAGAACAGGCCGGCGCAGAGCCCCATGCGGCGGCTGAAGGTATTTAGAGACCGCTTCTCACTGATTCGGGACTCGCAATACGGTTCGGAACACCCTAAGTGGCTAACCCGGGTCCCAAGAGACCCACCAAGAGACCCCCAGGCGGCTCTTGGAACAAAATTCAGAACAGCGGCATTGAACGGTACCAGACAGGGCCAAGGCATAAGACTATGATGGATCAGCAGAATCTCGGGACGCTGCGGCCCGCTTCGGCCGATCCTGCTGCCATTGCGCTGGCCAAAGCCCTGGGACAATGGCCGAAACCGGCCGGTTCCACCCGTCCCAGCCCGAAAAAGGTCTTTGATTCAGCTTCCCCGGCTGCAGTCGAGGAGCTGGCCAAGGAGCTGGGCCTGCGGCTCGGCGACCAGAACGAGCTGACCATTCGCCGCATCAAGCGCGGCAAGGGCTATTCCTTCGTGCGCGGCAATGGCGCCCATGTCCGCGACGCCCGCACCATCCGCCGCCTGCATGCCATGGCGGTGCCGCCGGCATATCGCGAGGTGCGCTATTCGGCCGATCCGAGCACGCATCTCCAGGCCGTGGGTCGCGATGCCGCGGGCCGGCTGCAATATCGCTATCACGCCGACTGGGAGAAGGTCCGCGAGCACCGCAAGGCGCATCGCCTGGAGAAGCTCGTCGGCGCGCTGCCGAAGATCCGGCGCAAGGTCTCCGCGTTCCTGTCGGGCGACGAGCCGACGCGCGAATTCGCGCTCTCGGCCGTGATCGAGCTGATCGCCCGCACCGCGATCCGCCCCGGCAATGAATCCTATGCCCGCCTCAACGGCACCCGCGGCGCCACCACGCTGCTGAAGTCGAACGTCTCACTGGAAGACGATTGCTTCGTGCTGACCTTCAAGGCGAAGGGCGGCAAGGCGGTGCGCAAGGAGTGCGACGCGGCCAAGCTGGTGCGCGCCATCGGCATTTTGCAGGGCGTTCCCGGCAAGCGCATGTTCCAGTATCGCGATGCCTACGGCATCGTGCGCGCGGTCAGCACCACGCAGGTGAATGCTTTCCTGCGCGAGATCGCCGGCATCAAGATCTCGCTGAAGGATTTTCGCACGCTGATGGCGTCCGCCGTCGTCGTCGAATCGCTGTCGCGGATCACGCCGGCGACCAGCCAGCGCGGCCGCAAGAAGCAGGTGCTGGACGCGATCCGCGCCGCCGCCGACAAGCTCTCCAACACGCCGGCGATCTGCCGCAAGAGCTACGTCCACGACACCATCGTCACCGCCTTCGAGGACGGCATTCTGGAGCGCTTCGCCGCGACCATGAAAGGCCAGCGCTCGCAGGCCCGGCGCGAGCAGCTCTTGCAGCAGGTGGTGGCGACCGCGGCGGTTTAGCCGCCCGCCGTCGCTACATTTTGTCGGATAAACCCCTGTCGGGACCGGGATCGCCGCCTGCGGCTGCGCTCGTGAGCCGTCCCAGATAATGCGCCCACCCCTTTGCGTGTGCGGCGGCCTGCTCTTCGGTCGGCAGCCCGCTATGGGTCATGCGCAGCAGCGTGCCGCCGTCGCGCTCGATCAGGTCGATCTCGATCAGGCTCGAACCGGGCGGCACTTCCTGGCCGCCGTCCCAGCCGAATGTGTAGGCCAGACGATGCACCGGCACGACTTCGCGGAAGGCGCCGCGGGCGACGCCGCCGCGGGGGCCGACGCCTTTGAGCAGATAGAGCCCGCCGGGATGCGGCTCGGTGGTCACGTCGGAGCCCATCCAGCTCAGGATTTTCTCGGGGTCGGTGAGATAGGCGAAGACGGTGGCGCGCGGGGCTGCGATCTGGGTCTCGCGTCGCACTATGAACGGCTCGGTCATGGCGATCATCCCTGGCCTGATCCCAGGACATGGCGGCGCCGGTGCGGCCAGTCAAGGATTGCCCGTGACAAAGACGGCCCAGCTTCGCCATCATCGGACCATGCAACTCGCACCAACCCTCGCCTGGCTCGTTGACGCCGCCTCCGACAGTTCCGGGGCCGATCGCCTGCTCGCGGAACTCGGCGCGCATCTGATCGCCGACGGCCTGCCGCTTGCGGCAGGCGCCCTGACGCTGGAGGTGCCGCATCCGTTGATCGCGAAGCGGACCTGGTTATGGCGTGCCGAAAACGGCCGGGTGATCGAAGCGCTTGGCTTCGCTCCCGGCGGCCTTGCGCCCGACCCGCCCAACGATGCCGGTCGCCGCTGGTTGCGCGACATCGCGGGCGGCGAGGTGCACGAAGATGCCGTCGGAAGGCCGGATGGGCCGTTGCTCGGCTGGATCGGTCCGCGTCCGTTCACCCCGGATGAAATCGAGCAGCTGCGCCAGGCCGCGCGCTTCGCCGCAACGCCTCTTGCCGTGCTCGCGGCGCGCGCCACGTTGCGGGCGACGCTGGATGCCTATCTCGGCAAGCGCAGCGCGGAGCGTGTGCTGGCAGCGCCGCTGCGGCGCGATCTCGGCGAGACCATTCAGGCCGCGCTGCTCTATGCCGATCTGCGCAATTTTACGAGCCTGTCGGAAACCACACCGCCTGCGGAGGTCATTGCCGCGCTCGACGCCTGGTTCGACCGTATCGCCGGCGCCGTCCATGCCTTCGGCGGCGAGGTGCTGAAATTCATCGGCGACGGCGTGCTCGCGATCTTTCCGGTGGTCGAGGCATCACCGCGCCGCGCATGCGATGCCGCCTTGCGTGCGGCGAGCGCAGCCGAAGCCGGAATGGCATATCTCAACGCCGAACGCAGCGCCAAAGGGTTGCCGCCGCTCGCGTTCGGTGCGGCCCTTCATCTCGGCGATATGCTCTGGGGCAATATCGGCGCCGCCAACCGGCTCGATTTCACGGCGATCGGTCCAGCGGTCAACCTCGCCAGCCGGCTCGAGGGATTGTGCAAGCCGCTCGGCCGGACCGTGCTGGTGTCGGGCACGCTCGCCGCGGAGACGGATATGCCTCTCGTTGCGCTCGGATCGCATTCGCTGCGCGGGATTGCTGCGCCATGTGCGGTGTTCACGCTGCCGGAGCCGTGAGGACGGACATCGTAGCCCGGATGGAGCAAAGCGTAATCCGGGGTCGTGCGACATGAAGACTTTCCCGGATTGCGCTGCGCTCCATCCGGGCTACGGCGGTGACTTACATCCCGCCCATCTTGCAGACGAGCTTCCACTCCTCGGCCGTCACCGGCTGCACCGAGAGGCGCGAATATTTCACCAGCGCCATATCGGCGAGCTTCTTGTCCGCCTTGATCGCCGCCATCGTCACCGGCGTCTTCAAAGGCTTGTCGGCCTTGATGTCGACGCAGACGAATTTCTCGGTCTTGTCGGTCGGGTCCGTATAGGCCTCCTTGATGATCTCCGCGATGCCGACGATCTCCTTGCCCTCGTTGGAATGATAGAAGAACGCCTTGTCGCCCTTCTTCATCGCGACGAGGTTCTGGCGCGCGGTGTAATTGCGCACGCCGGTCCAGGCCTCGCCCTTGGCGCCCTTCGCCACCTGCTGGTCCCAGGACCACACCGACGGTTCGGATTTCACCAGCCAGTAGTTCATCGCAACTTGCCCCATTCACGGATCGCTTACGTGCCGCGACCATACAGGCACGCGGATGCCCGCGACAAGCACGGGCATCCGATATCGATCGCGGCGCTCACTCCTTCAGATATCGATCGAAGAATTTTGCGATATCGGTGAAGGCTTCCCTTGTCTCCGGCGCATTGATGTTGAACTGGTACTGCGCGTGCGACTGGCCCTCATAGACGTTGAGATCGGCAATCACGCCGGCGCGGCGCAATTTGCGATGCGTGCGCACCGTGTTGCTGAGGAACAGGTCGCGCGTGCCCGAGGTCAGGATGGTCGGCGGAGAACCCTTGAAGTCGCCATAGATCGGCGAGATGTAGGGATTCTTCAGGTCGGTGCCGTTGGCATAGAGCTTTGCGGCGCGGCCGAGCCAGCCGTCCCAGGTCACCAGCACGTTGTCGACCCACTCGTTGCTGGCATAGGTGTCGCCGACCTTGTCGATATCGGACCATGGCGTCCCCGGCGCGATCGCGGCCGGCTTCGGCAGCTTCTCGTCCTTGGCCCGCAGCACCATCGCAAGCGTCATCGCGCCGCCCGTCGACGTCCCGAAGATCGCCATCCGGCGCGAATCGTGCGTCTTCGTGACTTCCTTCCAGACCGCCATCGCATCGTCCATCGCGGCGGGGTAGGGGAAATCCGGCGGCATGCGGTAGTCGACCGAGATCACCTTGAAGCCGCCGAAACCGGCCATCATGATCGCCTCGGGTAGCGCGGCCTCGCCGGGTCCGAACACGTAGCCGCCGCCATGGACGTGGACCAGAAGGCGGCGCCGGTTCTCGGGCGGGATCCTGTTCGGCGTGACGATGAAGCAATGCACGCCCGCGATCTTCGTCTCCTCGACCTTGACGCCGAGCTTCTCCTTCATCGCAGGAACGCCCGCGATCGACAATTTTGCGCGGCGATCGATCAGCTCCTTCCACTCCGCCGGAGTCTTCGGGTCCGCATTGAAATGCGGCGGAAACGGTGCGCCGATCATGGCCTGCATGTCGGGACTGACGTCGTTGGCCGGATTGACGATCGATTTGACCGGCGCGACCCGCTTGCCGTTCTCGGCATTGGCGGCCGCCTCGTTCTTGGCGAGCTCGTCATAGGAGAGAGCGGCCTGGGCGCGCACGGCGGTCGGCAGCGTAATGGCGGCAAGCGTGATGATGGCGATCGAAACGATCGCATGATGCGGTTTGCGCATGCGTTCTTCCCCTGGATCCATTTCGTTATTGTTGGACCGGGATCCTGCGGTGTGCCGTCAGGCTAGACCAGCATGCGGACGTCGTGAAGTGCAACCTGCGTGGCCCGGACCGCCGTCATTCCTCGGCCTTGAACGGCCGCGTCAGCAGCCCTTCGATCGCTGCGTCGATCGTCAATCTTTCGTCCAGGATGGCGGCCACCGCTTGCGAGACCGGCATGTCGACGTTCCGCGCGGCGGCGAGCTCGACCAGCACCGGCGCCGTGAAAGCGCCTTCCGCAAGCTTGCCGGCCGGTGCGGCCTCGCCACGACCGAGTGCAATCCCGAGCGCGAAATTGCGCGATTGCGCAGTCGAGCAGCTCAGCAGGAGGTCGCCGAGGCCGGAGAGGCCCGAGAGGGTTTCGGTGCGCGCGCCGCAGGCGCGGCCAAGCCGCGCCAGCTCGCTGAAGCCGCGCGTGGTCAGCGCGGCGAGGGCGGAGGCGCCGAGATTGCGACCGACCACGATGCCGGCGGCGATGGCCAGCACGTTCTTGGCCGCGCCGCCGATCTCGACGCCGCGGACGTCGGTGGAGTGATAGGGTCGGAATGTGGGCGAGCCCAGCGCCTGCACCAGTGCGCTAGCCAGGGCCTCGTCCTTTGCCGCAAGCGTCACCGCCGTCGGCAAGCCGCGCGCGACGTCGTCGGCAAAGCTCGGGCCCGACAGGATCGCGGGCACTGCATGCGGCGCAGCCTCCGCGATCACTTCGGTCATGAATTTGTGGGTGCCGTGCTCGATGCCCTTGGCGCAGGCGACGATCGGCACAGGCTTCGCCAGATGCGAGGCCAGCATGTTGACGGCGCCGCGCAGATGCTGCGCCGGCGTTACGATCAACAATGTGTCAGCACGCGCAGCTTCCGCGAGATCGTGCGTGACGACGATCTCCGGCGCCAGCCGCACGCCCGGCAACCGCGGATTTTCGCGAGTCGATGCGATGCGCGCGGCATGCTCGGCAGTGCGTGCCCAGAGCGTCACGTTCCGTCCGGCGCGTGCCGCCACCGTCGCCAGCGCCGTGCCCCAGGCGCCCGCGCCAATCACCGCGACCGATCGGAACACGGTCATGGCTAGTATCCCGCCCGTGTCTTGCCGTAACCCGCCGGCGCGGTCGCGCTGGCATCGAGCAGCCAGCGCGCCCGGGGTTGGGCTTCCATCGTGTCGGTCAGGCCGAGCGCGAGGCGCTCGGCGCCGGCCCAGGCGATCATCGCGCCATTGTCGGTGCAGAGTGCGGGCGGCGGCATGATCAGTTGCGTCCGCGCTTGCCTGGCAACGTCATGCAGCGCGCCGCGGATCGCCTGATTGGCGGCGACGCCGCCGGCGGCCACCAGCGCATGCGGTGCGCCGAACCGCTCGCGGAAAAGCCTCAATCCGACGCTCAATCGATCCGCCGTCGAATCCAGCACGGCGGCCTGAAAACTCGCGCAGAGATCGCTCACATCCTGCGGCGTGATTTCGGTCAGGCGGCTCGCCTCCGTGCGCACCGCGGTCTTCAATCCCGACAGCGAGAAATTGGCATCCGGCCTGCCCTGCATCGGCCGCGGCAAGGCAAAGCGCGTCGCATCGCCGTTTGCCGCCGCGCGCTCGACCTGCGGTCCGCCGGGATAGGGCAGGCCCAGCATCTTCGCGACCTTGTCGAAGGCTTCGCCGATGGCATCATCGACGGTGGTCCCGAGCCGCACATACTCGCCGACGCCGGTGACTGCGACGATCTGGGTGTGGCCGCCCGAGGCGAGGAAGAGGCAATAGGGAAATTCGATTCCGTCAGTGAGACGCGGCGTCAGCGCATGCGCCTCCAGATGGTTCACCGCCACCAGCGGTGTGTCATGCACCATCGCGATTGCCTTCGCGGTGGTGAGTCCGACGATGACGCCGCCGATCAGCCCCGGCCCCGCAGCCGCCGCGACACCGCTGAGCTGGGCATAGTCGATGCCGGCCTCGTGCATGGCGCGGTCGATGATGCCGTCGAGCACGTCGACATGCGCGCGCGCGGCGATCTCCGGCACGACACCGCCGAAACGGGCATGCTCCTCGATCTGGGACCGCACGATGTTGGACAAAATCTTGCCGCTGCCGTCAGGCGCGCGCTCGATCACCGCTGCGGCGGTCTCGTCGCAGGTGGTTTCGATACCCAATACCAGCATTGGCGAATTGTTATCCAATTTGCGCCCTTCTCGCCCCCTTGCGCTCATCCGCAAAGCAGAGTTCTGGTACGTCCGGTAGCATTCCGGGGTCGGCTTGCGCAATCGTCACGCGCAGCCATCCCGGCGGATGCGTCACCGTCACGCGGTTCGGGAACATGAGCGATGTCCATTCTTGTCACACGGCCGCATCCGGACAATGAGGCGACGGCCGACAATCTGCGCGCGCGGGGACATGTGGTGCTGCTCGCGCCGGTGCTCAAGTTCGAGGCGGTCGCGTTCCACGACGAGAGCGAGGCGAACTACAGCGCCATCATCGTCACATCGGCCAATGCGATCCGTGCCGTCTCGCCGCAATTGCAGGATCTTGACTTAAAGAAACTTGGCTTAAGGGACCTTGGCTTGAAGAACCTTGGCCTGCTGGAGCTGCCGCTGTTTGCGGTCGGCGAACACACCGCGACGGCTGCGCGCGACGCCGGCTTTGCCAAGGTCATTGTCGCCGGCGGCGATGCGGCGGCCTTGCGCGACAAGGTCGTTCAAAGTGCGCGCGAGAAGGTCCTGAAAAGGAAGAGCACGCTGCTCTATCTGGCGGGCGCCGATCTGTCGCGCGATCTCGGCGGCGAGCTCGGTGCCGAAGGATTCAACGTGGTCACGCAGACCACCTATCGCATGGCGCCGGTCAAGCATCTGCCGCGCGAGGTCTGTGAGGGCTTTGCCGCCCATGGCGTCGAGGCGGTGCTGCATTACTCCCGGCGCAGCGCGCGGGCCTTCCTGGAGGCGGCACGGGATGAAGGCGTCGAAATCTCGGCGCTGGCGATCCCGCAATGCTGCCTGTCCGAGACCGTCGCCGCGGTGCTGCGCGATGCCGGTGCGTCGCAGGTTCTGGTGGCTGCGTCGCCGGACGAAAATGCCTTATTTGACACCTTGGAGCGTGCGTTGCGCACCCGTTTGGCGTAAGAGGTCGGGCCGAATCCGACGCAATCGGGTCCGCTCTGGTATGGAAGTGTGAGGAACCGTCACGATGGCCGACGACAAGCCTGAAGACGCAGGATTGGCCCCGGAGTCCGGCCGCGCCAAGCGCACCCCGCCCACCATCGACCTCGAGGCAACCGAAGTCTCGACCCAGCCCCAGGAGACGGCCGCTGAACCGGAGCCTCAGCACGCGACCGGGCAGGCTGCGCATGATCAGGCCACGGTTGAGGAAGCCAAGTCCGACGAAGCCAAATCCGAGGAATTGAAGTCCGAGGAAGCCAAGCCCGAGCCGCAGCCCGTCGAGGAACAGTCCTCCGTCGCATCAGCACCTGTATCACCCTGGGTCGTCGCTCCATTGTCTGGGGCTGTGGCGGCGGCTGCTGTGATCGGGGTCGGCTGGATGCTGGGCTGGCCCTCGGTGCAGGCGCCGCCGGCCGCGCCGCAAGTGACGAGCGCGACGGTCGACGCACTGAGCGGTCGCGTCGCGGCGGTCGAAGCCAAGGCCGGCAGGCCCGCGCCCGATCCGGCCATGGCGGCGCGGATCGACGCGCTGGAAAAATCCTTCACGGCCTTGCGGGGCGACATCGCCAATCTGCGCGCGCAATCCGACAAGACCGCGAGCGCGTTGAACGACGCGAAATCCGCCCCACGCGACACGGCTGCGTCGTCCGATCTCGCCAACCGCGTCGCGCAGCTCGAGCGCGCCAGCAAGACCGAGCGGGCCGAGCTCGCGCAGCAGGGCGAGAAGATCGCCGACGCCAGGACCACGGATGACAAGCCGCTGCGTCATGTCGTGGCGGCCGCCCTGCTCGATGTCGCCGTTCGTCATGGCGATCCCTATCAGTCGCAGCTGTCCGCGGCGCGCTCGCTCGCCGCCAAGCCCGAACTCCTCAAGCCGCTTGATACCTTTGCATCGTCAGGCATCCCGACGCCGGTTGCGCTCAGCCGCGAGCTGCTCAACATCGTGCCGAAATTGTCGCCGCCGGCGGAAGTCCCGGCCGCCGGTGCGGGCATCGTCGAGCGCCTTCAGGCGGGGGCGTCGAAGCTCGTCCGGATCGAGCGCACCGATGGCGTCGGCAATGATCGCGGCGCCGTCGTCGCGCGGGTGACGGCCGCGGCGCTCCGCAACGATTTCGTCGAGGCGCGGCGCGAGCTGAAGACGCTGCCCGAGGCCGATCGCGCTCCGGCGCAGGCCTGGCTCGACAAGACCGATGCCCGCGAAGCCGCGCTCGCCGCTTCACGCAAATTTGCCGACGATGCCATGGCGGATCTCGCCAAGCCCGATGCGGTCAAGCCTGCTCAATAAAGGTTCGCGCAACAATCAGCGCGTATAGGGATCGCCATGCTTCGCATCGTCCTCTTTCTCGTTTTGATTGCGCTCGCAGGCGCGGGCGCGGCCTGGGTTGCTGACCAGCCCGGCGAAGTCGTGATGACCTGGGGCGGCTGGCGCGCCTCGCCGACCATTCCGGTGTTCGTGCTGCTTCTCGGCCTGTTTGCCGTGGCGGTCGTCCTGCTCTGGAGCATCCTGACCGCGACCTGGCGCTTGCCGGGCCGCATGCGGCGCCGCCGTCACGAAAAGCGCCACGCCCGCGGCCGCCACGCCATCACCCAGGGCCTGCTCGCGATCGGTCATGGCGATACCGGCCTCGCCCGCCGTCACGCCGATACTGCACGGCGGCTTGCCGCAAACGATCCGCTCGCGTTGCTGCTGCATGCGCAGTCGGCTCAGCTCGCGGGCAATCGTGTCGAGGCGCAGCGCGCCTTCCGCGCCATGGCGGAGCGCGAGGATACCCGCCTGCTCGGCTTGCGTGGCCTGTTCATCGAGGCGCAACGCGCCGACGACGCGGTCGGTGCCGTGATGATCGCGGAGGAAGCGATCAAGCTGTCGCCGTCCTCGACCTGGGCCTCGCATGCGGTGCTGGGCTTCCGCTGCGCGCGCGGCGACTGGAGCGGCGCGCTGGCGATCCTGGATTCGAACCTGTCCGCAGGCCTGATCGACAAGCAGGCCTATCGCCGCCAGCGCG
This sequence comes from Bradyrhizobium sp. YR681, assembly GCF_000282615.1. Lineage (GTDB taxonomy): Bacteria > Pseudomonadota > Alphaproteobacteria > Rhizobiales > Xanthobacteraceae > Bradyrhizobium. The sequence goes on from NZ_AKIY01000333.1 coordinate 26,684, forward strand.
GCGTGCTGCTCACCGCGCGCGCGCTGGAACTGGAAACCATGGACCGCGACGTCGCGCGCGAGAGCGTGATGGAGGCGATCAAGCTCGCGCCGACTCTCGTGCCGGCCGCGGTGCTCGCGGCAAAGTTCGAGAGCGAGGCGCATCAGGTGCGCCGGGCCATGAAGCTGGTCGAGGCCGCCTGGCTCGCCAATCCTCATCCCGATCTCGCCGAGGCCTATGCGCATGTGAAGCTCGCCGATTCCGCGCGGCAGCGGTTGCAGCGGGTCGAGACGCTCGCGGCCAAGACGCCGGCCGACAAGGCCGGTCATGTCGAAGGCCAGCTCGCGATTGCGCGCGCCGCGATCGATGCCTCCGAGTTCGCCCGCGCGCGTGCGGTGCTGGCGCCTTACGTCAACGATCCGACGCAGCGCATCGCGCTGCTGATGGCCGAGCTCGAGCGCACCGAGCATGGCGATGGTGGCCGGGCCCGCGCCTGGACCTTGCGCGCGGTGCGCGCCCGCCACGATCCGGCCTGGACCGCCGACGGTTATGTCAGCGACCGCTGGCGCCCGGTTTCGCCGGTGACCGGTCGTCTCGACGCTTTCCAGTGGCAGACGCCGGTTGCGAGCCTGCCCTCGGACAAGGGCGCCATGATCGAAGCCTCGGCCTTCGAGGAAGCCATGCTGGCGGCCCCGCCGCCGAAACGGGTGACGGCGGCTCCGAGCGAAAGCCCGGTGGAACCGGTCGAGGTCGCCCTGGCTCCGGTGCCGGCCGCCCAGGACAATTTGCCCCCTGAGGCCAAGGAAGCGTCCGACGAGGTCGCCAAGGACGAGCCGGTGGTCACGCCCGCCGAGCCGGCCGAGCCGACCCAAGAGCCCGCCGAATCATCGCCGGTCGCAGCAACTCCGGTGTTCCGGACCCGCGCCGACCTCGGCAAGCCCGCATCTGCCCCGATTCCCGCCGTCATCCCGATCGTCCGGGCCCCTGATGATCCCGGCATCGATGACGAGGGCCCGAGCGATGAATTTGCGGAACAAATCGGCACGTCCAAGGCCCATGCAAAGGCCCAGGCCGGCGGCTGGCGCGGATTCTGGTCCCGCTGGGGCGCGTGAGGCGCATTTCGAACCCCGCTCCACCTTGCCAATTCGGGCCATGCCCGATATCAGGAGCGCGCGTATCGGGGCCGGCATCGCTTCGTCCCCGGCAGGGTTCGCCGCAATAGCTCAGTCGGTAGAGCACGTCATTCGTAATGACGGGGTCGGGGGTTCGAATCCCTCTTGCGGCACCAGCGCCCCAATTCATCCGATCGCCACAAGCCGTCGTTTTACGCGCGGAAGTGCTGCGCGTTGCGCTCGGCGCCTGTGCTACTACGATGCGCCGCGGACAAATGCGTGTGGCGGGGCAAGTGGTGGGTACGGAGAGCAGGGCCGGAACGACGGATCGGGCCACATGGTTGCGGATCGCCGGTCTCGTCATCCTGGCCGCTTGCATCACCGCAATCGTCGCCTCGCGATCGCTCGAAGCCTCGCAGCTGCACGGCCGGCTGTCCGTCCCGCCGCTCTATGACGACGTCTCCTACTTCCTCGACGCCATCAGGTGGATGAATGCGGCGAGCGACCGAAGCATCTTCGCCAGCGCCTGGGACATGCTGCATCACCATGCGCCGTTCTCGACATTGGTGGCGGCGATCGGGCTGGCCCTGTTTCCCGGCAGCTTCATCGGGCCCTACCTCGTCCACGCCGCCGTCGTCTTTGCGTTCCTGCTCGGGATCGTCTGGCTGGTCTGGCGCCGGCCCGTGTTGGAGATCGCGGCGTGTCTGATTGCCGTGCCTTGCGTGCCGGTGTTGTGGCACACGGTCACCGAAGCGCGGCCGGACTTGCCCTCGGGTCTTGCCATCGGCCTTGCCGCCGGAGCGATCGTCCACCGCAGCGTGCTCGCTCGCAGCGCGGGCTCGCTCGCCGCCCTGGGCGTTGCCTGCGCACTGGCCGCCGGCATCAAGCCGACCGCATTCCCCGCCGCGCTTGCGCTGCTCGGCAGCGCGTTCGCGATCCGGCTGTTGGTCGATTGCATCGAGGCCGGCGGATTGCGGCTGTCGCTCCGCGCCGCACTCGGCGCGCTTCTCCGGTTCGTGTTGCCGTTGATCGCGACCACGGCCGTGCTGATCGGGCCCGCGCTGGTCGAGACCGTCACCTACATCTTCAATGTGTTCGTCGGCCAGCGCGATCTCTGGACGACGGGTGAAACTTTTTGGGCCGGTCTGCTGCGCTTCTCGATCGGCGGCGAAGGACAATTCGGCCTGCACTATTGGCTCGCCATCGGGCTGGCCTTGATGGGGCTGCGTTTCCTGCTCGCGGCGATTCACGGCAAAGCCGCGCTGCTTGACGCCGTCGTGCTGCTCGCGGCCGTGCTGATCGCCTATGCGATTCCCTCCGTGGCGGAGATCAAGACCTATTATTTCGGCGCGATGTTCTATGGCCTGTTCATCGTCGCGATGGTTCTCAACGGCTGCGCCAGCCTGGCGCTCGTCGAAGCACTGCTCGCTCGCTTTGGTCTCGGCAACGGCGTTCGCCGCTACATGCTCACCGCAGGCCGCTTGCTTGCGCTTGCACTCGTCGTCCAGTTGTTCGTCAGCCACGTCGTCATCGGCCAGATCAGCACGGCGACACCGCTGAGCGCGCAGCAGCAGGAGAGCATCCGCCTCGCGACCGAGCGGCTCTGGTTGCTTCTGCGCGATGCGAAGCCGGAAAAGTCCGGCCCGCTCACCGTCGCCTTCTCGAGCCCCTATCCGGTGACGTCGGCGACCATCCAGCTCTATGCCGCGCAGGCCAGGATGGATCTCGTCGTGCGCAACGAATTTTTTCACCGGACCGCACAGGCGACGGGCGATGCGCTGTTGCAGTCGGAGATCCTCGTGCTGTCGAGCTCGATTCCGCACACGCTGCTCGGGCCCCGGATCGGTGACGAACTGATCGCCCGCATGGACGCGGAAAAGGGGCTCTGCCGGTTCGAGACCCAGACATTTCCCGATGTGACGCTGCGGGTCTATCGGCACGGGTGCTGATTGCGGCCGTCCGGGTTCGAAAGGGGCGGCAGCCATGTGATGTTGATCACATAATCCCGGCCGCGCCTTCCTTAGGGTCCCGGTCACGCAAACACGGGGAGATTTCACATGCGCAAGATCATTCTGGTCGCCGCCATGGTCCTGGCTTCCGCATCTGCCCAGGCTGGTGGCCCACGCAGCCTCTCGCTGGCCACGGCCGATGAGCACACCTCGGCTTCGCTGACGCCAGCGCCGACCACCGCCACGACGCTGATGAGCGAGGTCGCGCCAGCCACGGAAGCTCCGAAATATGTCGATCGTCCGCCGGCGATCCCGGCCCCTCCGCCCGCTGCGGTGGCTCCTCCCGCCGTGACCACGACGATTTCTGCGCCGGCTGCGACGATCAAGCCGGCCGCTGCCGGGCCCGCGACCAGGACGACGGCAAAAGCGGACAAGCCGAAGCGCAAGCGCGGCTGGACCGAAGGCCGCATCATCAGCGAGCTGCATCGCCACGGCATCTATTGGTGAGGCGGACAGCTCATTCCAAAATGCAAATGGCCGGGCGAAAGCCCGGCCATGCGCGTATCGAAGCGTTGGTCGCGTTTATTGCGAGACCGTCTGCACCACGCTCGAGATCGGACGCGCGTTTGTGCTTGCGGTCGGCACCTTCAGATCCTTCATCACCGCCTCGTCATATTCCGGCAGCGACTGGAGGGTCGTCTTGGCCTTCATCTGCACGACCTTGTAGCCGCCGGCCTTCAGCCGCGCGAGCAGCGCCGGCATGGCTTCGCCGGTATGCTTCTGGAAGTCGTGCATCAGGATGATGCCCTTGCCGAGCTTGTCGAGCCTGGTCATCACGGTCTCGATGATCTTCTCCGGCGTGGCACCCTTCCTGAAGTCGAAGGAGTCGATGTCGGTCGAGAACATCGCGACGTTGCGGGTGCCGAAATAGCTCACGATCGACGGATTGTGCTGGAGCTGCGGGAAGCGGAAGAACGGCGCCGGGTTGGTGCCGAGCGCGTATTTCACCGCGCTGATGCCCTTTTCGACCTCGTCCTTGGCCATCTGCTCGGTCATCTTCTTGCCGTTCAGATTGACGTGCGACCAGGTGTGGGTGCCGACCGTATGGCCCTGGGCCAGCACCTGGCGCAGGATTTCCGGATGATAGGTCGCGTGCTTGCCGACCGAGAAGAAGAGGCCCTTGGTGCATTCATCGGCGAGCGCCTTCAGCACTGCGGGCGTGTTCACCGGCCAGGGGCCGTCGTCGAAGGTCAGCACGACCTCCTTGTCGGTCAGGAAGTCGAACTGCTTGAAATGATCGAAGCCGAAGCCGGGACCGCCCGTCGTGTCGATCTCGACCACGCGGGACACACCCAGCGCGTTCGGATTGGCGCAGGCCTGCTTCGGCTGCACCGGCATGGCCGGAGCGGGCGCAGGCACTGCTGCCTGGGCAACTGTCGCCGGCTTGGCCGCGATCGCCGCGGTGGTTGCGACGTCATCCTTGGCGGCAAGCTTCGCCGGTGCCGGCAACGGATCGGCGGCACGGGCGGCAATTGTCTTGGGAGCGCCCTGATCGGCGCGCGAGGAATAATAAAACCAACCGCCGGCGGCGATCACGACCGCCGCAAGGACACTGGCCAACATCAGGCCCAACGCATTACGCATCGCTACTCTTTCCAATTACGCAACCAAACCTGCGGAATCTCCCGCGCGACGAGCCATTAATGCGAAGGAACAGTTAACGTGACACCAACACGACAGCGGATGCGGAGGAATTTCAGCGAAGTGCGCCAAAGTGACCGAAGTCACAGAGGGGTGGCCGGCTGTGACCGTCATCACAGTGGAAACTGTTTTGCTGGAGCATCGTAGTTCCCATCAACAACGGGCGTTCGCCACGGCGGCGCCAATGGGAGCTTCAAATGACGAAGTCGATCACCGCCAAGTCCTTGAGTACCAAGATCCGCGACACCAGCCTGGCTCTGGGCTTTGCCGCCATCGTCTCGATCGTCTCGACCACCTCGAGCTTCGCCTTCTCGGCCGAGGCGCAGCAGCAGTGCACCGGCGACGCCTTCCGCCTGTGCTCCTCCGAAATCCCCAACATCCCGAAGATCACGGCGTGCATGATGAAGCATCGCTCCGACCTGAGTGCCGGCTGCCGCGCGGTGATGGACAAGGACCTCGCCAAGGGCGCTTCACGCAAGGTCGCTGACGTCCAGGACCAGTAAGCGCAACATCGCGATCGTTGCGTCGGTCAGCTCCCCCTCGCGACGTGCCCCGGCGCCAAGCCGGGGCCACGAGGTGGTACCATGTGGCCCGCCAACAAAGCCGTTGCGGCTGAGGGATCGTCGCACTAGCTTCGCCCGCACGTTCTTCCGGGTAAGAGGCATTACGCGATGACCAGGTTTCTTTTCGTTATTTCCTTGCTCCTGTGCGCATCGAGCGCCTCCGCGCAGCAGCCCGGACACGATGCCTGCGCGCGCGATGTGACGCGCTTCTGCCGCGCCGTGATGAACAACGGCGACGGCGCCGTGCTGGCTTGCCTCAAGCAGAATCGCACGCGGCTGAGCAAGGGCTGCGACAAGGTGCTGACCGATCACGGGCAGTAACTGTTTTCGTAGCCCGGATGGAGCGCAGCGAAATCCGGGGTTCTATCCGTGCGGTGAGATTGTCCCGGATTGCGCTGCGCTCCATCCGGGCTA
>NZ_AKIY01000334.1 GCF_000282615.1 Bradyrhizobium sp. YR681
TCGCTGCGCTCGCGATGACGGAGCAAGAGCAACAGGCACGAATAATAAGAGGGATTCAAACGATGTTTGAAACGAGCCTGCTCAAGAACAAGCGCATCCTCGTCACCGGCGGCGGCTCGGGCCTCGGCGCCGCGATGGGACGCCGCTTCCTCAGCCTAGGCGCCGAGCTCGTGATCTGCGGTCGCAAGCTCGACCGGCTTGAAGCGACCGCGAGCGAGATGCGCGCGCACGCGGGCGGCAAGGTCACCACCATCGCCTGCGATATCCGCGACGGTGCTGCCGTCGATGCCATGATGGACGCGATCTGGCGCGAGGCGCCGCTCGACATCCTCGTCAACAACGCTGCTGCAACCTTCATCGCACAGAGCGAGCATCTCTCCTTCCGCGCCGCCGATGCGATCCTGGCGCCGACGCTGCATGGCGCGATGTATTGCACGCTCGCCGCCGGCAAGCGCTGGATCGAGAACAGTCACAAGGGCGTCGTGCTCTCGATCCTCTCGACCTCGACCATCACCGGCCGTGCCTTCACCGTGCCCTCCGCAATGGCGAAATCGGCGGTGCTGGCGATGACCAAAAGTCTTGCGGTCGAATGGGGTCCGAAGGGCATCCGCACGATCGCGATTGCGCCGGGGCCGTTCCTGACATCAGGCGCATCGGGCCAGCTCCGCCCGGAGGGACGCGACGAAGGCTGGAGTGCGCGCAATCCAATGGGGCGCACCGGCGAGCACAGCGAGCTTGCCGATCTCGCCAGCTTCCTGGTCTCCGACCGCGCCGGCTACATCAACGGCGAGATGGTGGTGATCGACGGCGGCGCGCATTTGCGCAGTTCCGGCGCCGAGGACCTGCTCGGCTGGACCGACGCGCAATGGTCCGAGCAGCGCGCCGCGCGATCCAAGGGATGACGAACCGGTTGACCAGCTAACTGCCTTCCCAAATTGGACTTTCCCCGTTATCTCTGCCGCGGGGACAAAGCGCGGCCGGGCCATCTTCCAGTCACAATATTGAGGGAACCACTCCAGCATGTGGCGGGTGCTATTTTTGGCTTTGATGATGGGCGTGGCGGCGTGGGGAATCACCGATTCCGCACGGGCACAGACGGCGCAACCGGCGCCCAAGGCTGCACCAAAAGAGGCTGCACCGAAGCCGGCGGCGCCCGTGGGGAATACGGCTGCGAAGACGCCCGCGAAACCCGAGAGCAAACAGGCGGCCCCGCCCGCAGCAGTTGCGGGCGGCGCGGAGCCGACCCTGATCGGCCAGTTCGGCACCTGGGGCGCCTATTCGGCCACGCCCAATGGCAAGAAGGTCTGCTTTGCGCTGGCAAAACCCTCCTCGTCGAAGACCAATCCGCCGAACCGGCCGCGCGATCCCGCCTATGCCTTCGTCTCGACCCGGCCGGCGGAGAAGGTGAACAACGAAGTCTCGGTCATGATCGGCTATGCGCTGAAGCCGGGCTCGGAATCCTCGGTCGAGGTCGGCGGCGCCGCCTTTGCGATGTACACACAGGGCGACGGCCTCTGGATCAAGAACGCGGCCGAGGAGGAGCGGATGGTCGAAGCCATGCGCAAATCCGCCGATCTCGTGGTCAAGGGCGTCTCGGCCAAGGGGACGGAGACGACCGACACGTTTTCGCTGAAGGGCCTCGCCCAGGCGCTCGACCGGATTTCGCAGGATTGCAGGCGTTAAGGCTGCGGGCGAGAAGGTCGCAATCGGCCGTTCCGGTTGCTATATAGGGGCGGTTCCAGATTTTCGCCGTCATGGATGCCCCGGGTCAAGCCCGGGCATGACGAGTTTAGACCGCAGATCCTAGGCCCATAGATGCAACCGACGACCGAGCCGCACAACGCGATCCTGGTGGAGAAGACTCCGCTCGAAACCTATGTGCCGCCGGCGAGGCCGTCGCTGATCGGCCTGTCGCGCAGCGAGCTTGCCGACCGCCTCGGCGAGATCGGCGTTGCGCCCGCGCAGCGCAAGATGCGGGTGCAGCAGCTGTGGCACTGGATGTATTTCCGCGGCGCCCAGAGTTTTGACGACATGACCTCGGTCTCGAAGGGCATTCGCGCCGAGCTCGCGCAGCACTTCACGGTCGACCGTCCCGAAGTCGTGGCCGAGCAGATCTCCAACGACGGCACCCGCAAATGGCTGCTGCGCCTGCCGAGCGGCGACAATGTTCAGAAGGCGCATGAAGTCGAGTGCGTCTACATCCCCGAGACCGATCGCGGCACGCTCTGCGTCTCCTCGCAGGTCGGCTGCACCCTGAACTGCTCGTTCTGCCACACCGGCACGCAGCGCCTGGTGCGCAACCTCACCGCAGGCGAGATCGTGGGCCAGATCATGGTCGCACGCGATCGTCTCAATGACTGGGCCGATCGCGAGGACGGCACGCGCCGCGTCACCAACATCGTGATGATGGGCATGGGCGAGCCGCTCTACAATTTCGATGCGGTGCGCGATGCGCTGCTGATCGTCGGCGACAACGAGGGCATCGGCATTTCCCGCCGCCGCATCACGCTGTCGACCTCGGGCGTGGTGCCGAACATCGTGCGCGCCGGCGAGGAGATCGGCGTCATGCTCGCGATCTCGCTGCATGCGGTGCGCGACGAGCTGCGCAACGAGCTGGTGCCGCTCAACCGCAAATATCCGATCAAGGAGCTGCTGCAGGCCTGCCGCGACTATCCCGGCGCCTCGAACGCGCGCCGCATCACCTTCGAATATGTGATGCTTAAGGGCGTCAACGATTCGCTCGACGACGCCAAGCTGCTGGTGAAGATACTCAAGGGCATTCACGCCAAGATCAACCTGATCCCGTTCAATCCATGGCCCGGCACCGCCTATGAATGCTCGGACTGGGACCAGATCGAAAAATTCTCGGAATACATCTTCAACGCCGGCTATTCCTCGCCGGTGCGCACCCCGCGCGGCCGCGACATCCTCGCCGCCTGCGGCCAGCTCAAGTCGGAAACCGAAAAACTCTCGGCCCGCGAGCGCCAGGCGCTGCGCGCCATGGCGATGACGGATTGATGGATCATGCTCGCGCTCTCGCATCCTCGTCATTGCGAGGAGCGTAGCGACGAAGCAATCCAGACTGCCTCTGTGGACGTATCTCTGGATTGCTTCGCTGCGCTCGCAATGACGACAACGGTGGCTCTCCCGGCATGTCCCTGATCGGCCGCCTCATCGTCATCTTCATCGGCTTTCTCGCCGCCTGCTTCGTCGGCGGCATGATCGTGGTCGTCGCGCTGCTGTTTCCGGAGTTCGCCGATCTCGGCGCCGGTCCCGTCGATCAGGGCACGATCGACATCCTGCTGGGCTTCGGCTTCATCTTCGTCTCGGGCTTTGCGCTGGTGCCGGCGGCGGTGATCGTCGCGATCACCGAGGCGCTCTACATCCGCAGCGCGCTGGCCTATGCCGCCGGTGGCGGCGTCGTCGGGCTCGCCTGCTATCTCGGCCTCGTTCCCTTTCATTCCGACACCTTCCAGTTCGAGGGCATCGTACGGCGGCATCTTGAGATCATGACCGGCGCGGGCATCGCCGCCGGATTCGTCTACTGGCTGATCGCCGGCCGCAACGCCGGCGCCTGGCGCAACCCGCCGCCCCCGCGCAATCCGCCTCCGCCGATGCCGTCGAATTCAAGGCCGGATGCGCGGTGAGCCGCGACGGAATCCGGGGTTTTCATCCTCCCGCCACTCCGCTAAACCGCGCGCCATGAACCGGACTGGACTCTTTATCGGCCTGGCGCTGTGGCTCGTGATCGGCGTCGTTTTTGGCCTCTATCCCGAGCTCGATCTCAAGCTCGCCGCGCTGTTCTTCGACCCCCGGACGAAGACGTTTCCGCTCAAGCTGAATGAGTGGGCGGGCGTCGCGCGCGATGCTGCCATGTGGATTGCCTGGGCCTTCGCGCTGCCGTCGCTCGTGGCCCTCGTGGTCAAGATGATCAGGCCCGACCGGCCGCTGATGGTGTCGGGGCGCGCGATCATCTTCCTGCTGGTGACGCTGACGCTGTCGGCCGGCATTTTGACCAACCTCACCTTCAAGACCTATTGGGGCCGTCCGCGCCCGGTGGTGGTGACGCAGTTCGCCGGCGACCAGCAATTCGTGCCGTGGTGGGACCCGCGCGGCGATTGCGCGCGCAACTGCTCGTTCTTCTCGGGCGAGGGCGCGACCGCGTTCTGGACCCTGGCGCCGGCCGCGCTGGCGCCGCCGGCGTGGCGACCGCTCGCTTATGCCGGCGCCGTCATCTTCGGCCTCGTCACCAGCGGGCTCCGCATGGCTTTCGGCGGCCACTTCTTCACCGACGTCTCGATCGCCGGCCTCGTCACCTTCGTCGTGATCTGGTTCGCCTACGCAATGATTTACCGCTGGCCGCGGACCCGGTTCTCGGACGAGGCGGTCGATGCCGCCCTGACCCGGCTCAACATGCCCGCCTACCGCCTGCGCCAGCGCCTGTTTGGCCGCAAGACGGGGGCCGAGCCCTCGGTTTGAGCCAATAAATGCGTGCCGAGGCGGGTGAAATTTGATATTCGCGCGGTCAAGTTCGCACCCTCCCTCAGCCCCTTGAGACCCGATTGGAAGCCCCATGACCACGATCCTGAAAAGCCTGCCCAAGGGTGAGAAAGTCGGCATCGCTTTTTCGGGCGGGCTCGATACCAGCGCAGCACTGCTCTGGATGAAGCAGAAGGGCGCGCGCTGCTACGCCTATACCGCCAATCTCGGCCAGCCCGACGAGGCCGACTACAACGAGATCCCGCGCAAGGCGGAAGCGTTCGGCGCCGAGAAGGCCGTGCTGGTCGATTGCCGCATGCAGCTGGTCCATGAAGGCATCGCCGCGATCCAGTCCGGCGCCTTCCACATCTCGACCGGCGGTATCACCTATTTCAACACCACGCCGCTCGGGCGTGCCGTCACCGGCACCATGCTGGTCGCGGCAATGAAGGAAGACGGCGTCAACATCTGGGGCGACGGCTCGACCTTCAAGGGCAATGACATCGAGCGCTTCTACCGTTACGGGCTTTTGACCAATCCGTCCTTACGCATCTACAAGCCCTGGCTCGACCAGCAGTTCATCGACGAGCTTGGCGGCCGCGCCGAGATGTCGGCGTTCATGACCGCGCAAGGCTTCGCCTACAAGATGAGCGCCGAGAAGGCGTATTCGACCGACAGCAACCTGCTCGGCGCCACGCATGAAGCAAAAGATCTCGAAAGCCTCGACAGCGGCATCAAGATCGTCAACCCGATCATGGGCGTCCCGTTCTGGCGCGACGACTGCGCCGTCAAGGCCGAGAAGGTCGTGGTGCGTTTCGAGGAGGGACAGCCGGTCGCGCTGAACGGCCAGACCTTCTCTGATCCCGTCGCGCTGTTCCTCGAAGCCAATGCCATCGGCGGCCGCCACGGCCTCGGCATGAGCGACCAGATCGAGAACCGCATCATCGAAGCCAAGAGCCGCGGCATCTACGAGGCGCCGGGCATGGCGCTGCTGCACATCGCCTATGAGCGTCTCGTCACCGGCATCCACAACGAGGACACCATCGAGCAGTACCGCATCAGCGGCATGCGGCTCGGCCGGCTGCTCTATCAGGGCCGCTGGTTCGACTCGCAGGCCCTGATGCTGCGCGAGACCGCGCAGCGCTGGGTCGCACGCGCCGTCACCGGCGAGGTGACGCTGGAGCTGCGCCGCGGCAACGATTATTCGATCCTCAACACCGAGAGTCCGAACCTCACCTATGCCCCCGAAAGGCTCAGCATGGAGAAGGTCGAGGACGCGGCCTTCACGCCGGCCGACCGCATCGGCCAGCTGACGATGCGCAATCTCGACATCGCCGACACCAGGACCAAGCTCGGTCTCTATTCGAAGACCGGTTTGCTCTCGGGCAGCGAAGGCTCGCAGATCTTCAAGCTCGAGAACGACAAGGGCTGATGCCTTCGTAGCCCGGATGGAGCGCAGCGAAATCCGGGGCCTCTCGCCAAGTCGATAGATTCCCGGATTTCGCTTCGCTCCATCCGGGCTACGAGTTCGCGCCGTGTTGCCACGTCGCGTACAATCGCCAAAACAAAAATGGCCGGGATTGCTCCCGGCCATTTTGCGTTTGTGGCTATCGCCTCAGCGCGGCGGCGCGGTGCCGGGCGGGGGTGGCGGCAGCGAGGCCTGGCCGCCGTTGAGCAGCGGCGTGATGTTGCGGACGGTGACGCGCCGGTTGATCGCGCTCGGCCCCTGCGTCTGCTCCTTCAGGTACTGCTCGCCATAACCCTGCGAGGTCAGATTCTCCGCAGGCACACCGAACTGCTGGGTCAGCAATTCGGCTGCGGACTGCGCACGGCGGTCCGACAGCGACAGATTGTCGACCTCGTTGCCGACGGCGTCGGTGTGTCCCTCGATCAGGAACACCACGCGCGGGTTGGCCTGGATCGCACGGTTGAGGCCGTCGGCGATCGCTTGCAGCTTCGCCGCCTGGTCCGGCGGGATCGTCCACGAACCCGTCTCGAAGGTGATCGTGTTGACGTCGATGCTCGGCATCTGCATGCGAACATTCGGGCTGTAGCGGATCTCGTCGAGCGTGTAACGCCGATCGATCCGCTGCACCGGCGGTGCCTCCATGGTCTGGTAGATCACGTCCGGCGAGGCCTCCTGGGCATCGACGATGTAGCGATCATAGGGAATGTTCACGACCGGCGGCGGCGCGTCGACATAGAAGCCGCCGACCGACTGCGGATCGCGGTAGCTGTTGTCGATGATGATGATCTCGCGGCCGCGGGGATCCCTGCGGATTCGCCGCAGCAAGCGACCGTCCGGACCGACCGTTGTGATGATCTCGCTGCCGTCGGGACGGATCACGACGGTGCGGGTCTCGCCGCCGACGGTGTCGGTGCGGATGTCGCGGGCGCCATAGCGGAAGCGATAGAGATCGTTGCCGCGGACGTAAGCCTGCCCGCCCGGATCGCGGATGATGATGCGATCCGGCTCGGTGTAGACCGTGCGGCCGCCTTCGACGCTCTCGCGTCGCTGGTTGTGCAGGTCGGCGATGGTCGCGCCGATCACGGCGCCGCCGACGACGGCCGCGCCGATCGCGAGCGGCGTCAGGTCACGCTGCTGCGGCCGCGGTGGCGGTGGCAGCGGCGTGGTCGTCGTCGGTGCGGCGCGGAAGGCGGGGGCAACGGTCGGCGGCGCGTATTGCGCCCTGCCGGGCGGCGGTGCTGCGGCGGCCGAGCCCGAGACGGTGCTCGGTGCCGCGACGCCGGCGGGAGGTGCCGGCGGCCGGGGCGGGGCACCCGCCTGCGGCTGGGCCGGCGGAGCTCCGGCGGCGGGCCCGCCCGCAGGAGGCGTTCCACCCTGACGTCCGGGCGGAGGCGTCACAGCGCCGCCGGGAGCCGGTGTTGCCGTTGGCAGCGGAGTTGCGCCAGGTGCCGGTGTCGGGGGCGGAGCGGTCGTCGCACCTGGTGCTGCACCTGGAGCCGGCGATCCAGCCGGAGGCGTGCCGGGACGTCCGCCGCCGGGCGGCGGTCCACCGGCGCGTCCCCCTGGCGCTGCGCCAGGCGTGGCACCTGGGGCCGGCGTTGCGGTCGGTGCAGGTGTTGCGGTCGGTGCGGGTGCGGTGGTCGGCGGTGCCGCCGGGCGCGCAGCGGGGCCTGCGGGAGCCGGGGCCGGTGTTGCCGTGGGTGCTGGCGTTGTCGCAGGCGCGGGCCGCGCCGCAGGAGGAGCCGCAGCGGGCGGCGGCGTGGGAGCCGGACGCGCAGCCGGAGGTGGCGGTGTCGGTGCGTGCTGCTGCGGAGCCGCAGCCGGAGGCGGCGACGGTTGCTTCGGAGCCGACGGCGGTGGGGGCGGCGGCGGAGGTGCCTGACGCGTCGGAGCTGGCGGAGGCGGCGGTGTCGGACGTGACGGCGCGGCAGCCGGCGGCGGAGCGGGAGGATGCGGAGGTGCGGCTGTCGGCGGCGGCGCGGCGGGACGTGCAGGCGCTGCAGGCGGTGCTGCGGCCGGGGGAGGCGGCGCTGCCGGACGCGCAGCGGGCGGCGGTCCCTTCGGCGCTTCCTTCGGAGGCTGCTTCGATCTGTCGTTCTCTGGCGGTTGTGTCTGCGCCTGCGCAACGACGAGCGGCGAAGCGCTCTGCGCATGCGATGCGGTGTTTGCCAATTGCATCGCGGTCAGAGCCGTGGTCGCAAGCAGCACGAAACGAAGGTTGGTCATGGTGGTCAACTTCCCCGGAAGGTTCTTTGACAAAGTGTTGGGATGAACGGCTACGCGTTAGGCCGGATTGTGGCGGGCGAAGCGGTCGCGGCCCGATTTATTTCTGCATGCAAATCACGTCACTATGGCGACGTTCATTGCGCATTCAGACGCTGGTTGCAATCGCCGGATAGGTGATGGTTCTTCTCATGCGAAATCCCGCGGCGAACTCGCGTCCGTCGCAGGATTTGGCGTGAGCGGTCCGTTCGGTCCGCGTGATGGAATCTCTTCAGGCGTTTGGCCCGGCAGTTCGTCGGGCCGTGGTGATTCGCCGGGCTCGCGCACCGGCGGTGCGATCTCCGGCTGCGGACTGCCCGGCGGAATTCCAGGTGGCGGCTCGGCCGGTGTGCCGGGCGTCGATGGCGGAATCTCGGGCGGTTCGATCGGCATTACAGCGACACCTTGCGGTTCTCGCCGATATCGGGGCGCGTGTTGGTCACCGCAGCCGCCGCCATCTTCACATAGGAGATCACCGTCCCCGGCGAATCCCAGAATTCGGCGTCGTCAGGCGTGATCTTGAGCACGCGGATGTTCGGATCTTCCGCGCTGTCCCACCATGCCTTCGCCGGCGTCGAGAACAGCTCCTTGATCTTGGCGCGGTCGTTGGAGACCACGGCGGTGCCCGTCAGCGACACATATTTCTGGCTGCTGGCATCTGCGAAAGACAGATTGATCGACGGATTGCGTTCGATCTCCTCATCCTTGTGACGGCGCGCGTCGGTGAGGAAATAGATCGTGTTCGCGCCACGATCCAGAGACGCGCTCATCGGCCGCGCGCGCAGCTTGTCGCCGTCGCGCGTGACCAGCATTGCAAATCCGATCTTTTTCATCAGATCCCAGACGCGATCCGTGTCGCGCGCATTGTCGTTGGCCATATCGTGCTCCTTCTTGCAAGCAACGATAACGGCGTCCGGGATGCGATGTTCCTGCCGGAGGATGGAACCGGTCTATTCCGGCGTATGGCAGACGGGCCTCGATGTTGTGGCCGTCGGGGTCGAGCACGAACGCGCCATAGTAATTCGCATGATAATGCGGGCGGATGCCGGGCGCGCCGTTGTCGCGGCCACCGGCAGCCATCGCCGCCTTGTAGAAGGCGTCGACCGTTGCGCGGTCCTTGGCGAGAATCGCGATATGCACCGGCTTGTTCATTGCGCCTTCGGCGCCGAACCAGAGGTCCGGCTTGCCGTTGGCACCGAAGCCTGCGGCCGCGGCGTGGCCGCTCTGCTCCGGCGTCACTTCCATGACCAGGCTGTAGTCGAGCGGCGCCAGCGCCTTGGCATAGAACGTCTTCGCGCGCTCGTAGTCGGAGACGGAAAAACCCAGATGATCGATCATCGCATCTCTCCCTTGCTGGCCGTCAGCGCGACAGGAACGTGTTGCTGCGCGTCTTGCGCGCGATCGCAAAACCGCGCGCGACCATGTCGGCAATACAATCCTGCTGCCATTCGTTTTGTGACAGATGCTCGATCACCACCGCGCGCGGCCACAGCGTTTGCGGCGCGTCGCGGAAGAAGCCGATCAGCACACGGTCCTCAAAACCCTCGACGTCGATCTTGAGTGAATCGACCTGTGTGACGCCGGCCTCGTCGAGAATGCGCGTCAGCCGCAGCGACGGCACCCTGATGGCTTCAGCGCTGGCGGTGCCGGTGACCACATGGGTGGCGCCGAGATTGCCGCCGCCGCTCTCGATCATCAGCTCGCCGTCGCTGTCGCCCGCGGCGGCCTGGACCAGACGAACTTGTGTGGCTTTCGATGCGGCGTGGTTGAACGAAAGACGTCCAAAGGTCAGCGGATGCGGCTCGATCGCGACAACCTTGCCCGTGGGCCCGACCTGCCGCGCCATCACCAGCGCAAACGTGCCGACATTGGCGCCGACGTCGACGAACACCCCGCCCACCGGGGTGTGCTGGCGCAGGAAGTCCAGCTCATCGAGATTGTAGTCGGGGTTGAACAGCGCGCCGCGCTCGGTCGCGCTGCCCTGGTGGTAGAAGCGAAACGAGGCGCCCTGATATTGCACGTCGAGCGGGCCGCCGCGCAGCAGATTGACCAGCCGCGACATCCACGGCCGGAACGCGCCGCGCTTCAGCCCCGATCGTTGTGCAAGGCGAATGATCGCAGCCTGCGCCGCATTCGGCGCACACGCGCCGAACGGCGCGGATGATGGGGCGTTGTCGGGCGTCAAGCAGGCGGTCCTCGTTGCAGGCGGCGCATGCATAGCCGGTTTTGCCGGGGACTCCAACGCTACGGGAAAAGAATGTAGCCCGGATGGAGCGCAGCGAAATCCGGGGCTCTATCCGAGCGGCGAGACTGCCCCGGATTGCGCTTCGCTCCATCCGGGCTACGGCAGTTCACGCCGCCTTCTTCGGCGCCGCCTTCCGCTGCCGCAAAAATCGCCCGAGCAGCTTGCGCTTGCCCTTGCGCGGGATCAGGTCGATGTCGCTGACGAGCTTTGCGCCGCCCTTGCGGCGCTCCAGCACGATCTTGCGGCTGTGGAACGCCTCCAGCTCGACACGATGGGCGACGCTGACGATGGTCGCCTTCGGCAGCTCGTCGGTGACCATCTGCATCATCTTGTCCTGGCTCTTCTCGTCGAGCGCGGAAGTCGCTTCGTCGAGCACGACGATATCGGGGTTGTGCAGAAGCAGCCGCGCAAAGGCGAGGCGCTGCTTCTCGCCGCCTGACAGCGTCTGGTCCCACGGCCCGTCTTCCTCGATCTTCTCCTTGAGATGGTCGAGGCCGACCTTGTGCAGGGCCTCGCCGATCTCCTCGACGGTCCAGTCGTCCTCGGCGCCGGGATAGGCAACGGCGCGGCGCAACGACCCAGACGGCACGTAAGGCCGCTGCGGCAGCATGAACAGCCGCCGGTCGGGATGGAAATTGACGCTGCCGCCGCCCCACGGCCAAAGGCCTGCGATGGCGCGCACCAGCGTGCTCTTGCCGGTGCCGGATTCACCCGCGACCAGCAGCCGCTCGCCG
>NZ_AKIY01000335.1 GCF_000282615.1 Bradyrhizobium sp. YR681
GCTCGCCGCGATCGCGGCCGCCGATTTCGTCGGAGCCGGAGCGGTCCGGGCACAGCAGATTCCAGCCGAAGAACCCGCATTTACGGCTTTCGTGGCGGAGCGCATCCGCGCCGAGCTTCGTGACACCCCTGTCGTGATCAAGGGGCCGCTGACGCTGTCGGTCGGCCCTCTGCAAACCAACCTCGATCGCATCTACGCCTTCTGCAAGGCCAACAGGAGTGGCTGCGCCAACGAGATCGGCGCCTTCGTCAGCGGCGTCAAGGCGACGGCGAGCAGCCGCAACGATCCCCCGACCCGGGCGGCCCTGCGTGTCGTCGTGCGCTCGGCCGATTACATGCGGCAGGCGCTTTGGGACGTCGATGCGCGCGGCCCGGCCCTGACGCGGCCGCTGGCGGAGGGGCTGGTGATCGTCCCGGTGCTGGATTCGCCGCGGGCGGTCAAGGTGTTCAATGATCGGGACCGTGCTGCGCTGGGCTTGACGCAGGATCAGGTCTTCGACATCGCCATCGCCAATCTGCGTAGCAGCCTGAAGCCGATCACGACCGTTGCTAAAGTGGTCCCATCCGGACAATTCGGTACGCTGACGGGAGACTATTATCAGACCAGCCGGCTGGCGCTGATCGACAGCTGGGCTCCGCTGGCGCAAGCCCAGGGCGGCGTCCTGATCGTCGCGGCGCCGTCGGCCGATCTCGTGATTTATTCAAGCGACGACAGCAGTACCGCAATCGACGCGCTGCGGACGCTGACGAAGAACATGATGGCACGCGCGCCAAAGCCGTTGTCTGCCGCGCTGCTGCGCTGGACGCCGAAGGGCTGGCAGCTCGTTCGGTGAAATGCTGTCGCCGGGCGGACGCCGGCCTCACCCCTTGACGGTCGCCTCCGGCATGATCTGGAGCAGCGGCTCCGGCTGGATCGAGATCTGGCCGGCGAACGGCCGGTCATGTGCGGCGATGAGCAGCACGGAGGTGGCGACACCCGTCGCGAACAGGCCCATCGCGATCGCCGATCCCAGCCGGTTGTCGCAGTGGACGAGGCCGATCACCAATAGCGCGCAGGCGGCCTGGAGGTACAGGCACCACCATTTGACCGGGTTCACCGCGGCGAGGCTGACGATGATCCGCTGCCGCCGTGCATCCAGCGCCTGCTCCAGCACGGCGATCAGCTCGCGCTGCACGTTCGCCTGACCCGTGCCTTGCGGCGTCATCGCGACGACGAGCTGCAGGGCTTCCGCGAGCGCCGGCGGTGTCACCTTCAGCGTGGCCTGCTGATGCGCCATCATCGGCCATTCCACCGTGACGGCCTGTCCGACATAATCGCGCACCAGGCCGCGCAGCTTCGTCTCCTGCTCCGCCGGCAGGCCGCCGGCCAGCAGCACGGCGCTGCGCAGCGCGCTGGCCTCGCGGCTCACCGCGGCGCTGGCGCGGTCGCCGTCGCCCCAGACCTGCGCCGCGGTGAAGGCGACGAACAGGCCGAAGATGATGCCGAGCACCGGCAGCATGCCCGGCGAGATCGCCTTCAGCGATTTCGCGCGCGCTTCGGTCGCGGCAAGCGCGATGCCTGCGAAGATGGCCGCGGCCAGAAGATAGGTGAACCCGAAGATCACCACCGCCATCAAGGGCAGCGGGAGATTGTGCAGCCAGTCGCTCATGCTGTTCTTGCTACGTGATTCGGTGGCTTAAATCAGCCGTATCCCGCGCAGCCTCGTGTCCTAGTTTCTTCGCTTGAAGAGCTGCATCTTGCTTGAAAAGTTGGCGAAGCCGACAACGCGTCCATCAGAAATACTGGTCGCATCGGTTACCGTGCCGGCAGTTGAGGTCAACTTCTTCAGCGTCTGGCCGGTATTCGTGCCGGTCGCATTATATGGAATGTCGTCGCCTTCTTCGGCAACAATCACATTGCCTCCGGAAAATGTGCAACTTGTTCGCGCCAATCCGATGAACGCGCCGACGGACGTATCCGTCGCCGGTTGAACGCCATAAACAGATTGCAGACCGCCTGCTGGGCCGTGACTGCATGACCGTTGTAAGTCGCCCACACATGTCCCTTGTAGCAGCCAAGCGAGCCGTCTCCATGCGTGTGTTCGACCGCCATGCGCTTGCAAGCAATGTCAGCCGCTCTGAACAAGAGCGGCGTAGAACCGGCTGTCCCTCCGATCATGAAGGTTGCGCCCGAACCCGAACCGCTCGTTGACGCCTGTGTTGCGGTCGTCGGTAGCGTCGAATAGAGGCCGGTACCCCAAATTGTGACTGTCGCGACAGCGGTCCCCGTGACCGTCGCGACGCGCAGGATTGCGGCATTTGCGTTTCCGACCAAAGTGCCGCCAGCCAGCACGATGAGATCGCCGACCGCATAATTCGAACCGCCAGATGTAACCGTGACGGCGGAATAGATTCCCTGGCCACCCACAGCGGCGCAACTGGCGATGATGGCTTCAATATCTCCCGTGAGAACGCTCTCGCCATACATCGATCCTTGAACATCGATGAGAGGGCGCGTGCATCCCGTCGCCTCCAGCTTGGTAACGTTCTCGAACCGGCAACCATTCATGTTGCCGACCAGAATATGACACCTGTCGTAATTTGGCAGGCGGAACGCGTCAATCCAGCCTGGCAGGGTCAAATTGCGGAAGATGCATCGATCGAGAACCGTGGCGTTGGTATTGCCATTGACCCGCTGGTTGTCATCCCAGATGAAAGCATTTCCCAAGGCTTCGACGAACAACGCGTCAAACTCGATCCCCGCAAGAAATGCCGGGGCGGCAGTTCCTTGGGCGGAGGCCGGCGTCGCTTCTTTGAAAAAGCAGAACGGCGACGTGCCCATGAACATGCGGCCCGATATCTGCCAGGTGCCCATGGAGCCGCCCCATGCAAAGCCGACGCATGCCATTCGACAGCTGCCAATCGAACATTTGCCGTCGACAGCAAGGTCTCCATATAGATACGGCGAATTCTGATTGATGTACCAACCATAGTAGCAGCGATCGACCTGCACATGCCTGAATGCAGTATGATCGCCAACGATATCGAGGCCGGCATAGAATCCCGAAATTCGAACGTTGGTCAGCATGCGATGTGCTGCCCAGCAGATTCCGCTCACATTGCACCCGGTCGCGCCAATCGTGGTATTGTTGACGGCCGGCCCTATCAGGCTCAGGTCGCGAAACCAGGCAGCGCTGGTTGCGAAGTTGGTCCCCAAGTAGCGTGAGCCGGTCGTGTTGCTCGGACTTCCGGCTTGCTGCCCGCACATGACGGCATACGCAGTCCCGGGCAATGAGCCCATGTCGAAAGTCCATTGAAGTTGAGTAATGATATCGCCGTCACCCATCCAGTGGACCTGTGCATTGTTTACGCCCGGAGCAGTCGTGGCGTTGTCGATTCGAAGAGGAAACTTCAGCGAGTCCGGCGCTGTAGCCGTCGAAGCCGACATGATGTAGGTGCCGGCCGGTGAATAAATGATGCCGCCGCCGGCGGTCGTCGCCATATCGATGGCCAATTGATGAGCGTGCCACTCGATGGACTCCGTGAGAGCTGTTGCCCGCGGATACACGACTTGTGCAGCGCCAATGCTGAGAAAAAATGCACTCAGCGGATGCGCTAGCCCATCGCCGACTGCTCCAAAATCCTTCACGTTGAATACGCGTGCACCAAAATGCAGAGGTATGCCGCCGGACATTGATGCTTTCCAAGATTTAGAGAATAGGACTTACGTGCTCTCGACCATTGCACCGGAGTCGTAAGGCGACCATGACGCAATATGCACCGTTAAGCTGTAGCGGAATTGGGGTGGATTTGAGATTCCGTCGACTCGAGCGCGCCACCCTCGCAGGCATTTGACCAATGCGTGTTCGCCTCCGGCGATGCGGTCGAGCGCATGATGCAGAAATTTGCATGGATATGCATCGAATCCATTGGCTGGCCTGAAGCGGGATGAAGAGATGGGCGAGTTGGGCAGATATGCGACCGCTGCGGATGTTGATCGCGTCGTGGGCTGCTAGATCAACCGCATCCCGCGCAGGCTCGCATGCCCGGTCTTGCCCACGATGATGTGGTCGTGCACGGGGTCCCCAGCGGCTTGGCGAGGTCGATGATGGCGCTGGTCATCTGGATGTCGGCCTGCGAGGGCGAGGGATCGCCCGAGGAGTGATGATGCGCGAGGCCAGCGTCCTGCCTATCGGATTGATTTTCGCCTGATTTTCGAGGGGGAGGCGTTTAATTGACGATTAGCCCCATCACGCCTTCATCCATTTGGGTCAGATGTCGATCGAAACCGCCGCTGCTATCACGCGCGTCCTTGGACCTTGTCAGATTGTGCAATGGAATGCGCGCGACGCGAGCCTGCTGCAGGAGCTCCTGCTTATGGGGTGCGACGCCTATGCGGTCGGTCAGTGCTCATTCGAACATCCCCGCTGGATTTCGCACCAGACTGGAACGGCCGTTCCGCACAAGCCTGTCGCGGTCGTCGAGGTCGATGCCGACAAGGACACGCTCGGCCTGATAGATACCCTCGCAACGTACGATCATCTCCAAAACATCTTCCTCATAAGTCCCGGCTTCTCCGGCGTCCGCAGACCGCTCGAGAACCAGCTGTTCGCGCGGGGGTGGCGGCGCCATCCGGCCTCGCTCGCTGTGTCGGACTATGAGAGAATGTGCGACGACGCGCTGCCGCGCTATGCCATCTACCAGCGCGTCCCCGCACCGGCGGCGTCCCGGTGGCCTGTCGCGGATCTGCTGAAAGAGCGCAATCTGCATATGGACATGTTGCGCGAAAGCGGGCCGCGCGCCGACGCCCATGTCGCTCGTTATGCGCTTGCCGCCTCGCTCGTCCGCCCCGGTGACATCGTGCTCGATTGCGCGTGCGGGCTCGGTTACGGCGCCGCACTGATCGCCGCGAAGACGCAAGCCTCGAAAATCATCGGCGTTGATGTCGATGCCGGAACGGTGGCCTATGCGAATGCGAATTATGGCGGACAAAACGTACGCTTCGAAGTCGGGGATGCTTCCGCTCTCGTCCATATCCCCGATGCGTCCGTCGACTTCATCGTTTCGATGGAAACGATCGAGCATGTCGAGAACTGGAAAGCCGTGGCAAGGGAATTCGCAAGAGTATTGAAGCCCGACGGGCGCCTGATTGCCAGCGTTCCGGATAGATGGATGGACGAAACCGGAAAAGATCCCAACCCCTACCACTACCAGGTCTTCGACTGGAACAAGCTGCGTGAAGGGCTGGCCGAGGACTTTGTTCTCGAAGCCCGCTATGTGCAGACGGCGCCGGGCGGCTTCAAGTGGCCGCAGACTCCGCGTCAGCTGAGGCGAGTCCCCCTCGACAGCGGTGTCGAAGGGGAATGGATACTGGTCGTGGCATCGGCCAATCCCTTTGCGAGAGCCGAGGAGCTGCGCGCTTCATTCCGCCATCCCGCGTTCGCCGATGCCCTGTCCGTGAGTGGAGCGGCGGTTGTCGATTTCGGCCCATACTACGACAATCCGTGGCTGTACCGGACTTTGGTCCAGGTTGGCGAGCGCGTAAACGACAACGCGGTGCTGGGCCGGCTTGCGCACTGGGTTGCCGAAAACGCGCGTCCGGGATCGGCGGATCAGGGCGCTGCGCTGTGCGTCACGGGCTATCGCATTCTCGAACGTCGCCAGGTAAAGGAGACCGGCGAGCTGATCCAGCGGATAGAGAGCTACTGCAGGATCGCCGAAGACACGACCAACCCTCATGTGCGGCGCTGGCACATCTCGCTGGCGTTTCTGGCGGGCTGCCTGTCCGAACTATCCGGCGCGCCGGACGACGCGCTCAAATGGTTCTCGCTGGCAGCCCGGCTGGACTGGCGATCCTTCTCCCCGATCCTGGCCACCAAGACCATTGCGGCGGCCTTTCATGCAGCCCGCATCGCCCTCGCAGCCGACGACGAGGCCGGCGCGCTTTCGTTCTTCCAGATGGGCTTCAACACCGCGCTGGAAGCCGCGCGCGGCAATCCCGGTGATTTCGCCGGCTCGATCGAAGCACCCATTCCCTTCGGCCTCGCCGAACTCGGCGAGGTCATGGATATGGGCAGCCAGTGCGCGGTCGCCATCGCAAACCTTCCGCTATGGCGGCGCGCGCCCAGCGCATTCTGGCCCCGGGTGAACACGAAACGCTTCGGGCTTTTGACATGGAATCAGGCGATCGAGCAGGAGAACGCAGCGCTTCGCCATCAGCTTCGGAAAGCAAGCGCCCGATAGGATGGCGCCGCCGGATATCCGCGCGCTGGCGCTATCGGGCGTCGCGTCCTCAGGTCGACCAGCCGGCCCGGTGCCGGGATGGACGGACCGGCGGACGGACGCGTTCGAAGTGCGCGATGGCCGGGCATCGGCCCTCACATCAGCTTCATCCCTCGCAGGCTCGCATGCCCGTTCCTGCCCACGATGATGTGGTCGTGCACGGCAATCCCGAGCGGCCTGGCGATCTCAATGATCGCCTTGGTCATCTGGATGTCGGCCTGCGAGGGCGAGGGATCGCCGCTGGGGTGGTTGTGGACGAGGATCAGCGCGGTCGCGGATAATTCCAGCGCGCGCTTGATCACCTCGCGCGGATAGACCGGGGTGTGGTCGACCGTGCCGGTCTGCTGCACCTCGTCGGCGATCAGCTGGTTGCGCTTGTCGAGGAACAGCAGGCGGAATTGCTCCTTGTCGGCAAAGGCCATGCTGGAGCGGCAATAGTCGATCACCTCGTTCCAGGACGACAGCGCGTTGCGGCTGTTGACCTCGCCCTTGGCGACGCGGTGCGTTGCGGCTGCGATCAGCTTGAGCTGGTGGATCGCGGCTTCGCCGATGCCGTCGACCTCGCGCAGCCGCGCCACCGGCGCGTGCACCACTTCGGCAAACGAGCCGAAGGTCTTGATCAGCATCTTCGCCAGCGGTTTGGTGTCGCGCCGCGGCAGCGCCGGAAACAGCGCCATCTCCAATAGCTCGTAATCGCTGAGCGCATCGGCGCCGGCGCTGTAGAAGCGCTCGCGCAGCCGCTCGCGATGGCCGTGATAGTGCGGCGTGTCCTCGGGGCTGGTCTTGTCGTGGTCGCTCTTGGCGGGCATCGGCCGCCAGCATCGCCGTGGAAACCGGCTTTTGCAACCGTCAATTGCGGCAGCAAATCCGGTTCATGCAAGCCGGTGCGGCTGCCGGGCCATCACCCGATCTGCTTCTCGCCGTGCCGCTCCGACAGCGTAAAAATCTCGACGCCGGTGGCGGTGACGCCGACGGAGTGCTCGAACTGTGCCGACAGCGAGCGGTCGCGGGTCACCGCGGTCCAGCCGTCGGAGAGGATCTTCACATGCGGCTTGCCGAGATTGATCATCGGCTCGATGGTGAAGAACATGCCGGGCTTGAGCTGCACGCCTTCGCCGGGCCGGCCGATATGGATGATGTTGGGCTCGTCGTGGAACATGCGGCCGAGGCCATGGCCGCAGAAATCGCGCACCACGCTCATGCCCTGCGGCTCGACGAAGCTCTGGATGGCGTGGCCGATGTCGCCGGTGGTGGCGCCGGGCTTCACCGCGGCGATGCCGCGCATCATCGCTTCATAGGTCACCTCGATCAGCCGCTCGGCCTTGCGCGCGATCGGGCCGACCGCGTACATCCGGCTGGAATCGCCATACCAGCCGTCGACGATGAAGGTGACGTCGATGTTGACGATGTCGCCTTCCTTCAGCGGACGGTCGCCGGGCATGCCGTGGCAGACCACGTGGTTGAGCGAGGTGCAGGTCGAGTAGCGATAGCCGCGATACATCAGCGTCGCCGGAAAGGCGCCGTGATCGAATGCGAAATCGCGCACGAACTGGTCGATGCGCTCGGTCGGCACGCCGGGCCCGACGATGTCGGTGAGCTCGTCGAGGCATTTTGCCACCAGCGCGCCCGCCTTGCGCATGCCGGCAAAGGCGCTCGGCCCATGCAGCTTGATCTGTCCGGTCTTGCGCAGCGAGGTATCGGTGGCTTCGACGTAGCTCATGCGGGGCTGGTCTCGATGTCGGCGGAAAGGCTTGATTTCACGCCCTAATCTAATGATCGCGGGCCTTCATGCAAGCTGGGCGTGCCGTTTGCGCCCAAAACCGGGCCTAATTCGGGACTTCTACGGTGGTTTCCACCGGCAGGGCGCCGCCGCGCACGCGGATTTCACGGACGGGGTAGGGAACCCGGATGCCCTCGCGCTTGAAGGCGTCCCAGAGCGCCAGCATCACGTCGCTTTTGACATTGTCCATGCCGTCGGGGTCGGCGATCCAGAAGGTCAGCGAGAATTTCATCCCGGCTTCGGCGAACTCGGTCAGGATGGAATTCGGCGGCTTGCCCTTGGTCGCGCGGGGATGGGCGGCGGCGGTCTCGGCCGCGAGCTTGGTGACCAGCCGCGGGTCGGCGTCGTAATTGGTGCCGAAGGCGATCTTCACCAGCGTGTTCTTGTCGGTATAGGTCCAGTTGACGACCTTCTGCGTCACCAGATCCTCGTTCGGCACCAGGAATTCGCGGCCGTCGCCGGCAGCGACGGAAATATAGCGCGTCTTCATCGCGCTGATGCGCCCGGTGTTGTCGCCGATGGTGACGAGGTCGCCGGGCTTCACGGACTTGTCGGCGAGCAGGATGATGCCCGAGATGAAATTGGCAACGATCTTCTGCAGGCCGATACCGATGCCGACGCCGACCGCGCCGGAGAATACGGCGAGCGCCGAGAGATCGATGCCGACCGCGCCGAGCGCGATCACGATGGCGATCGCAAGCAGGCCGATGCGGATGATCTTGACCAGCAGCACCTGCACCGACGGCGTCAGATCGGTGGTCGAGTTGATCCGGCTCTCGGCGAAATTGCTGGCGATATTGGTGGCCCAGAGCGCGATCAGCAGCAGCGCGCCGGCCTTGATCACCAGCAGCGGCGTCAGCCTGAGGCCGCCGAGCACGATGGCGAAGGAATCCAGCAGATCCACCGTCGCATCGAGCTGGCCCAGGATGGAGAGCGCGGCGACGAACCACGCCGTGATCGACACCAGCTTGACGATGAAGGCGTTGCGCAGCACCGAGGTCACCAGCCGGATCGCGAGCCAGGCCAGCCCGAGCTTGGCGGCGACCATCAGCAGATAGGAGCGGCTCGGCCAGGTCGCGTGATACATCACCACGCGGGAGACGATCACGAGCAGGGTGAATATTGCGGTGGAGGCACTGGACACCATCACCCGGGCAAAGTGCCGGAGCGGCAGCGGCCAGCGCATCGCCAGCGAGCTCATGTCGACGCGGCTCTGGACGGTGGCCTCGGCGGCGTAGGCGATGCCGGCCGCGGCCAGGATCAGGCCGAATTGCAGGTAGAACCAGGGTGAGGAGATCTCCGCCCCGACGCTGCGTGCGGTCGTCTGCACGAACTCCATGAAGTCTTTGAGGTCCATGTCCATCGGTCTCGTCGGGAAGCGGGCGGGAGGGTTTGATTCGGAGGCGCCGCAGAATCCCACAAAGGGCGCAGGCAGGCCATCGATACACCGTGAAGTGAAGTGCGCAAAAGCCGCAAAATACGGGCAGATTGCCGCGCGCCGGAGAAAATGGGTTGGCGTGCAGGGGCAGCGACGATAAGGATGCAAATCCAACGATTTGTACCCGGAAGGTGGATGGCTTCTCTCGACTCTGTCAGCCTCGCCATATTGCTCGGCGCCGTCCTCGTGATGGCCGGTATCCTGTCGAGCCTGCTTGCGCTGCGCTTCGGCGCGCCTTTGCTGCTCGTCTTCCTTGTGATCGGCATGCTCGCCGGCGATTCCGGCCCCGGCCAGCTCCAGTTCGACGACGTCCGCACCACCTATCTGGTCGGCTCGGTGGCGCTGGCCCTGATCCTGTTCGACGGCGGCCTGAAGACGCGCTTTGCCAGCATCCGCACCGTGCTCGCGCCCTCCGTGGTGCTCGCCACCGTCGGCGTGCTGCTGACCGCGCTGGTCACCGCGCCGTTCGCCAGATATGCGCTCGACCTCAACTGGACGGAGGCGCTGCTGGTCGGTGCCGTCGTGGCCTCGACCGATGCCGCCGCCGTGTTCCTGCTGGTGCACACCCAGGGCCTGCGGCTGCGCCCGCGCGTCGGCGCGACGCTGGAGGCCGAATCCGGCACCAATGATCCCTTCGCGATCTTCCTCACCCTGATGCTGGTCGAATACATCTCGCTGGGCTCGAGCTCGGCGGGGCATGTCGTGATGGAGTTCCTCCAGGAGGCGGTGCTGGGTGCCGCGGTCGGCTTCCTCGGCGGACGCCTCGTCGTCGTCGCGCTCAACCGGGTGGCGCTGCCGCAGGGTCTGCATGCGCCGTTCGTGACGACAGGCGCGCTCGTGATCTTCGGCGGTTCGCAGATCATGCACGCCTCCGGCTTCCTCGCGGTCTACCTCGCCGGAATCATCATCGGCAACCGGCCGACGCGCGCGCATAATTCGGTGGTGGCCTTCCTCGATGCCGCGACCTGGCTGGCGCAGATCGTGATGTTCGTGCTGCTGGGCCTGCTGGTCTCGCCGAGCCGGCTTGGCGCCAGCGTGCTGCCGGCGGTCGGGGTCGCCTTCGTCCTGATGCTGGTCGCGCGGCCGCTCGCCGTGTTCGTGTGCCTGGCGCCGTTCCGCTTCAACTGGCGCGAAAAGATCTTCATCGCCTGGACCGGCCTGCGCGGTGCGGTCGCGATCTTCCTGGCGTCGATCCCGATGCTGGTGGGGCTGTCGAAGGCCTATCTCTATTTCGACGTCGCCTTCGTCGTCGTCATCATCTCGCTCCTGCTGCAAGGCTGGACGCTGGCGCCCGCCGCGCGCAAGCTGCACGTGGCGCTGCCGCGCGCCGAACGCGGTCCGCGACGTGTCGAGCTGGACCTGCCCGGCCAGCTCGAGCAGCAGCTGGTCGGCTATCCGGTGCGGCCCAAGAGCCTGTATTTCCGCCGCGGCCTGATCCCGTCCTGGTCCAAGCCGACGCTGGTGATCCGCAAGGAAAACATCCTGACGCCGACCGAAGCCGATCCGATCGCGCCCGGCGACTACATCTACCTGCTGGCGCCGCCGGAAAAGGCCGAGGCGCTCGACCGCTTCTTCGTCGACATGCAGCCGAGCACCGAGCCCGATCCGCATCTGCTCGGCGACTTCATGGTGTCGGGCGAACACACTTTGGCCGAGCTTGCGGAGGTCTACGGCGTCAAGGTGAGCGGAGACGAGGGCCAGCTGACGCTCGCCGACTATTTCGACGTCCATCTCGACCGCGCGCCGAAAGAGGGCGCCGAACTCGCGCTGGACGAGATCGTGCTGGTGGCCCGCAGCATCTCCGGCGGCCGCGTCAGCGTCGTCGGCCTGCGTCTGCCGGAAGAGGACGAAACCCCGCCGCCGCTGACGCGCAGCCAGACGCTGCGGAAGAAGCTCGCGGAGCTGTGGGCGTCGGTGGCGGGGGTGTAGACGCTACGTACTTTGCATTGAACCTCGTTGGATAGAGCCGCCACACATTCCGTCATTGCGAGCG
>NZ_AKIY01000336.1 GCF_000282615.1 Bradyrhizobium sp. YR681
GATCAAGCAAAGCTCGGGCGAGACAAGCCGCGAGGATGCGAAGCCGCGTCTGCGCGTG
Source organism: Bradyrhizobium sp. YR681 (assembly GCF_000282615.1). Classification (GTDB taxonomy): domain Bacteria; phylum Pseudomonadota; class Alphaproteobacteria; order Rhizobiales; family Xanthobacteraceae; genus Bradyrhizobium. The sequence continues at coordinate 59 of NZ_AKIY01000336.1, forward strand.
AGATTTTAGTTGGGACAGAGACGTATTGCGTCCAATTCCGTCATTGCGAGCGAAGCGAAGCAATCCAGACTGTTTCCGCGGAAGGACTCTGGATTGCTTCGTCGCAAGAGCTCCTCGCAATGACGTGGAGAGAGCGGCGCCTCGCAATTCAATGTCGTGCGATCGCCCGCAGTTTTACCTCAAATTGCAGCCCGCGCGTGCAAGAAGTCTTGATTGGCCGTGATCTAGGGATGATCGCCTGCCTTGAACGGGGACCCGAGCCACCGCGACTAATCTCCAGAGTGCACAAGGATCAGTGGAACGTGATCAATCTTCCCCTTCCTAAAGCACCAAAATGGTGCTTTAGTGCTTTCCATGAGCCAGTCGCCCAAGAACGCGCCGTCCGCGCTGCGTTACAGGCTTGCCCCTGACCCGGCCGCCAAGGCCGCCATGGAGGCGACGTTCCGGGCTTATGACCGCATGATGCAGATCCTCGATGAGGTCGCGCGGACTCACAATGTGGGCTCCAACGTCGTCCTGCTGCACGCCCATGCCTATGAGCCGATCCGGAAAGAAACCGCGCTGCCCTCGCGGCTGGTGACGCTGGGCCTGCGCGACCGCGCCGACTATCGCGCAGCCCAAGGCCGCCGCCTGCCGCTCGACGACAAGCTCGCCAAGATCAAGGGCCCGGCCACCATTTCGATTTCGACCGTGCAAGGGCGCTTCAGCGTGCCCTTCGACTATGCCGGTTATGCCGAGGGTTGGGGGCAGAGCGTGCCCGCGCACCTCATCCGCACCGACGACGGTTTCGAGGTTCACTACGGCGTCACGCCGAACAGTCTGCCAGAGGAGGAGAACGCCATGGATACCATTGCTGCCGCCCCCGACAATTTCCTGTCCCGGGTCGGGCGCCTGATCGCCGGGATCGCCTATGACGCGATCGAGCAGGCGGAAGGCAAGAACAAGCTCAAGGTGGTCGGCCAGGCCATCCGCGAGATCGAACGTGCGGAAGGCGAGGCGCGCGATGCGCTCGCGGCCGCGCGGGCCGAGGAATATCGCCTCAACGCACGCCGCACCGAGATCGAGCGCGAGATGACCGATCTCACGGCGAAGATCGAGGGCGTGATCGCCGACGGACGTGACGATCTCGCCCGCGCCGGCATCGCACGGCAGATGGACCTGGAGGCGCAGTTCGAGGTGCTCTCCCGCGCCATCGACGAGAACAGCGAGAAGATCGAGCAATCCGTCACCTCGCTGCGCGCCGTGCTGTCGGCATTGCAGGATGCCGAGCAGCGCCGCGCCGATCTTGCAAAGAGTGAGGCTGCGGCCAGCCATCAGGCCTCGACGTCGCCCCGGAAGCCCGGCGGTGCCGCGGCGGCGGCGAAGGCATTGCGCGCGGGCAGGGCGGTGGCCCGCGCCACCGGCGTTCCCGCAGCCATTCCCTATTCCAGCGACATCGACGAGCTCAGCACGTTGCATCGCGACAAGGAGATTGCAGCGAGGCTGGCGCGGTTGAAGTCGCGCTCCTGAGTCATGTGTCATGAGCGCATTGCTCGAACACGTCATGTCGCCGGAGGTCAGGCCGTTCGCGATCGCGGCGGCCATGATCGTCATCGTCGGCGCGATCGAGGTGGTCTCGATGCTGGTCGGGGCCTCGCTGAGCGAGATGCTCGGCACCAACATCGATTTCGGTCACCCCAGCGACAATGGCGTCATCAACGCCATTTCCTGGATCAATGTCGGCGGCGTGCCGCTGTTGATCTTCCTGCTGCTGGTGCTCGGCGCCTTCTCCATCACCGGCTTCCTGATCCAGGACATCGCGCGGATGGTGGCAGGTCCCTTGCCGGCGACGCTGGCCTCGGTCGGGGCGGTTGCCGTCTCGGTTCCTCTGGTCCGCACCGCCAGCAGGGCGATCGCGCGGGTCATTCCCAGGGATGAAAGCTATGTCATCGGCCTCGGCGATCTCGTCGGTCGCGTCGGCGAGGTGGTGATCGGTCCGCTCGACCAGGGGCCGCCCGGCCGCGTCAGCGTCGCCGACATCCACGGCAACCGCCATTTCGTCCAGGCGGTCGCAGCACCTTCGTCAGCGCCTCTGCCGCAGGGCACCCTGGTCCTGCTGGTCGATCGCGCCGGCACCCGCTTCGTGGCGGTCAAGGCCGAGGATGAACTCAAACCGTCCAAGCCGACTCTAAGCAGTTAGCCTGCCCAGCTCATTAGCGGAGAAAGTCATGTTCGACATCGCAGTCCCGGCCATGATCGGCGTCGCGCTGATCGTCGTCCTCGGGATCGTCTTCACCATTCTCTACAAGCGCGCCACGCGCGACGAGGCCTTCGTGCGCACCGGCCTCGGCGGCAAGAAGGTCGTGCTCGACGGCGGCGCCATGATCCTGCCGATCTTCCACTCCTATGCCAGCGTCAATCTGAAGACGCTGCGCCTCACCGTCGAGCGCAAGGAGCGGGAATCCCTGATCACCAAGGACCGCTTGCGCGTCGACATCGTCGCCGAGTTCTATGTGCGCGTCCGCCCGGATGAGGAGAGCATCGCGCTCGCAAGCCAGACCCTGGGCGCGCTGACCAATGATGCGGAGGCCCTGCGCAACCAGGTCGAGGCGAAATTCGTCGACGGCCTGCGCTCGGTGGCGGCCACCATGACCATCCTGGAGCTTCAGGAGAAGCGCTCGGACTTCGTCAAGCACGTGCAGTCCACGGTCGAGTCCGACGTGAAATCGAACGGCCTCGAGCTGGAGTCGGTGTCGCTGACCAAGCTCGACCAGACCGACGTCAAGTTCTTCAACCCGGAAAACTTCTTCGACGCCGAAGGTCTGACCCAGCTGAAGACCGTCACCGAAACCCGGCGCCGCGACCGCAACTCGATCGTGCGCGACAATGAGGTGGCGATCGCACAGAAGGACCTCGAGGCGCGGCAGCAGACGCTGACCATCGAACGCACCAAGAAGGAGGCCGAGCTCTCCCAGGAGCGCGACATCGCCAACAAGACCGCGAGCACCCGTGCCGAGGTCGCAACCGCGACCCAGACCGCGCGCCTCACCGAAGAGAACGCCCGCATCGATACCGACCGTGCCGTGGCCGAGAAGGAGGCGGGCGCCAAGCAGGTCAAGGAAACCGCGGTCATCGAATCCGATCTCGCCATCAACAAGCGCAAGACCGACGCGCAGCGCGAGATCCAGATCGCCACGCAGGAGAACGAGATCCAGATCGCCTCCAAGAGCAAGCAGACCTCGGAAGCCGTCGCCGAAGCCAAGACGGCCGAGGCGATCGCGGTCTCCGCGGAGGAAAAGGTCGTCACCGCGCGCGCCGTCGAGGTCGCCGACCGTGCCCGTCTCACCCAGGTGCTTGCCGCACGCACCGAGGCCGAGCGCAAATCGACCGAGGTGATCGTGGCGGCCGAAGCGGAGAAGAAGGCGGCGCTCGATCGCGCCGAGGCCACCAAGACGCTGGCGACGGCCGAAGCCGAGTCCAACAAGATCAAGGCGGTCGGTGTCAGGAACATCGGTGAGGCCGAAGCCGCGATCATCACGCTCAAGAACGAGGCGCAGAACAAGCTCGGCGCCAACGTCATCGACTTCGAGCTCGCCAAGCGGCGGATCGAGACCATGCCCTCGGCGCTGGCCGAGATGGTCAAGCCGATCGGAAACCTCAAGGACGTCCGCATCCTGCACACCGGTGGTGCGTTCGGCGGCACCGGCGGCGGCAATGTCGGCTTCGGCGAAGGCCTTGCCGGAGAGCTCCTCAAAGTGCACGCGCTGCGTCCGATGATCGACGAGATCCTGCGCCAGAGTGGCTTTGCGCCGGGCGACGATCCCGTGAAGGCGCTGGTCGGCGCGGTGACAGGCAAGCCCAACGGCGCCGCGGTAACGCCGGCAGTTGTGCCCGCACCGGAGAAAACAAACTCCGCCGATCTATGAATGCCGGTTCATTGCTGCGGAGAATTCGAATCGATATGAAATCCCCGTGCGCGTCTCGCGTCGCGTACAGCTCCGGAGTGCTGATCGAGGCGTGTTGAACCTTTCGATCACGCTCCGGACGAATCTTCGGAGGCAACGCCATGTGTTGCCGCGGCGCCTGCGCCGATCGACGCCAGGCGCCGGAAGCCGTTTCGATCGGGGGAATTTCACATGAAGTATTTTCTGTCTGCACTGGTCGCGATCGGTCTTTCGATCGCGTCCGCGCCGTCATTCGCGGCCGACGCCCGCAACGTCACCGTCGTCAACGAGACCGGCTATGCCATCAAATTCCTCGGCTTCAACGCGCCGGACGATGGCCTCGACGAGTGGGAGAACGAGCTCGACAAGGTTTTGCAGAACCAGGCCAGCGCCTATGTCGAGTTCGACGATGACGACGAGGGATGCGTCTGGAACATCCGCGTCGACTGGCAGAACTACGACGAGTCGGTGCTGTGGAAGAACGTCAACCTCTGCAAGTTCACCGCGCTGCGGCTGCGCTACGATTCCGGCACCAAGACCACGTCCTTCGTCGCCGAATAGTTTGACCTGACCCAAGTCCGGGGAGGGGCCTCAAGGCCCTTCTTCGCCGCATTGTACAAGATCGCGAATTCGTCCTTTGCAAGCGCAAGCGGCTTTGTTATACGCAGCCGCGCGCGAACGAACGGTTCGCCTTTTCCTCGGTAGCTCAGCGGTAGAGCATCCGACTGTTAATCGGATGGTCGCTGGTTCGAATCCAGCCCGGGGAGCCAAATTCCATCGCAAATTCAACGACTTGTGACGACGCCCTGATGTGGCGCGCGATGTCGTTCGAGCGGTCTCTCAGCCCCGTTCGCGCCTGAATCCGGCACAGAATCGCGTTCAAGCAGATGTGTACGGCAGCGGCTTCAACGCAGCACGGGCGGCACCAAATCGACTTAATTTGAATCGAGCGTTGCAGCGCCGGACATTTACGGAGCTGTTTTCATGCCCCTTATCCAGATCGACCGTGCCCAGCTGGCTCCCTCGATTTTGCCGGCCGACGTTCCCGAGCTCAGCGACGACGAATGCATCGCCCGTCTGGCGCGGGCCGTCGAGACGCCCGATTCGGCGCGGCTGGACGAAGTCGCGGCCCTGATCGGCCGCCTCGCGGTGACGATCGAATAGTCCATCGCCCCTGATGCGGTGAGTTGCGAAGCGTTGGCCGGCGGAGGCCAACGGCCATGTTGCGTTTTGGCCGGGCATGTTCCAAAGATGCCGCAACTTCCGTCCGCGGCATCGTCCGCATTTCAGGGTCCGCAAATGTCCGGTTTCTCGACCGCGCGCCTCAAAATGGTCGATGGCCAGGTGCGCACCAATGACGTCACTGATCGCCGTGTTATCGACGCCATGCTCACGGTTCCTCGCGAGGCCTTCGTGCCGGCAGCCAGGCAGGCGCTGGCCTATCTCGACCTCGATCTCGACGTGAGCGAGAGCGCCGCCAAGCGCTTCCTGATCAAGCCGCAGCTGACCGGTAAGCTGCTCCAGGCCGCCGAGATCGCTGAGGACGACAACGTGCTGGTGGTCGGCTGCGCCACGGGCTACCTCGCGGCGCTGGCCGCCAAGCTCGCGCGCCAGGTCACCGCAACGGAATCTGATCCGGCCCTGGCCGCGAAGGCCAAGGACGCCCTGGCTGGCCTCGGGCTCACCAACGTCAGCTGCAAGGTCGCTTCCTGCATCGAGGGCGATTCGTCCGCCGCTCCCTATGACGTGATCATCCTCAACGGTGCTGCCGAGGTGATGCCTGACGGCTTGCTCGGGCAGCTGAAGGAGGGCGGGCGCCTGTTGGGCGTGTCTGCCGAATCCAGGCCGCCACGGGCCGTGATCGTGACCCATACTCACGGCGAATTCGGCCATCGCGCCCTGTTCGATGCCGCAGCCCCGGTCCTTCCCGGGCTGGAACGGGCCGCCGCCTTCGTCTTCTGACGGCCCAAAGCCTGTTAAAATCCCGTTCTGAATCAGAAGTGTGGCCGGGATGCTGCACGTGAAGAGTTTCCACCGGGAACTACCTTGAGGTAGTTCCGTCGCGCCCGGCCGCGTCCTATGTTGCGGCGGGGCAACGACTCCAGTGGTAGACGATAACCCAGCTCGCGGGCACGAGCCGGGCGTTAGAATGAACGGAATTTCAGGGATGCATGGGGTGAAGCTCTTCACCGGAGCTGCGGTTTCGGTCCTGTTGCTGGCGCTTGCCGGGCCGACGCCTGCCATGGCGGACACGATCGAGGCCGCCTTGGTGCGCGCCTATCAGAACAATCCGCAGCTCAACGCGCAGCGCGCCCAGGTGCGCTCGACCGACGAGAACGTGCCGCAGGCTTTGTCGGGCTACCGCCCCAAGGTCAATTTGAGCATCAGCAGCGGCTATCAGTATCAGGATATCCAGGCGACGCAGAAGGGCTCATCGATCTATAGCGCCTCGCCCTATACGTCCGGCCCCCTTCAGCCCAACAGCGCCAGCCTGACCATCAACCAAACGCTCTACAACGGCAATCAGACCGCCAACAGGACGCGCGCGGCGGAGAGCCAGGTCTCGGGGTCCCGCGAGGCGTTGCGTGTGCTCGAGCAGACGGTCCTGCTGCAGGCGGCCACGAGCTACATGGATTATCTGCGCGACTCCGCGACGCTGGAAGTCCAGCGCAGCAACGTGCGCGTGCTCGAGCAGACGCTCAAGCAGACGCGCGATCGTTTCAATGTGGGCGAGGTTACGCGCACCGACGTGGCGCAGTCGGAAGCGCAGCTTGCGGCCGGCAGGACGCAGGCGCTGACCGCCGAATCCAATCTCACGACGACGCGTGCGAACTTCCGCCGGATCATCGGCAACGAGCCGACGAATCTTGCCCCGGGCTCGCCGGTCGATCGTTTCCTGCCCACGGGCATTGCCTCGGCGGTCAATCTCAGCCTGGTGGAAAACCCCAACGTCACGGCCGCGATGTTCGGCATCGACGTCAACTATTTGCAGGTGAAGATCAACGAGGGCGCATTGCTGCCGACGGTCACGGTCCAGGCGGGCGTCACCCAGTCGACCGAGCAGACCCTGACGGTCTTCAAAACGTCGACCGCGTCCGCGATCGCGACAGCCTCCGTGCCGATCTTCCAGGGCGGCGCGGAATATGCGCTGATCCGCCAGTCGAAAGAGAACCTGGCGCAGCAGCGCCTCAATCTCGAGACCACGCGCGATCAGACCCGCGCCAATGTGGTGCAGGCCTGGGGCCAGCTCGAAGCCGGCAAGGCGCAGGTGAAGTCCGCGCAGGCGCAGGTCACGGCCTCCGAGATCGCGCTGAACGGCGTGCGCGAGGAAGCCAAGGCCGGCCAGCGCACCACGCTGGACGTGCTGAACGCACAGCAGGCACTGGTCAACGCACGCGTTGCGCTCGTCACGGCCCAGCATGACCGCGTGGTGGCGTCCTATTCGGTGCTCAACGCGGTCGGCCGTCTCGCACCGCAGGTGCTCGGTCTCAACACCACGGTCTACGACCCCAGCGTGCACTACCATCAGGTCCGCGACAGCTGGGCCGGCGTGCGCATCCCTGACGGGCGCTAAAGCCCCGTAGTCATCCGGTCGGCCTCGCGAACAGACGACGCCGACCGGTGCTTTGCTTGCAATCGTCAAAATCCCTGACATAGCCTTGCCAAGAAGATGCGGGTCGATTCGCCCCGCATTCGATGTCGTGTGCGTAAAGCTTGAGTGCCGAGGGCAGGGGCGCACCGCCGCACGTTGAGCCGTGAACTGGGGACAAGTCGGGCTGCCGCGACGAAAATGTCGGGGCGTCCGTTGCGGAACCGGCCAATCCTGTCGTGCTTGGTGTAAAACAACGCATGCGAGGGCGTTGATGATGTGGAGTCGGAGATGACGCAGCCTGCAAAGGTCACAGAACCCTCGATGGAGGAGATTCTGGCCTCGATCCGGCGCATCATTGCCGACGATGAGGCCAAGCCGCCGCCGGCTGAAGCTGCCAAGCCCGCTTCCGCCGCACCCGCACCCAAGCCGCAGGCGATGAACGACATTCCGCCCTCCAAGGTTGCCCCCGCCAAGCCTGCCGCTGAAAAGCCGGCGCCACCGCCGGCCGCGAAGCCGGCGCCTGCTCCGCCGCCGGCACCTGCGGCGGATGCGTCCAACAATCAGGACGATATCGACGCACTGCTCGCGGGGCTCGATGCGGCGACGCCGGCTCCCGAGGTCCGCGCTCCGGAACCCGAACCGGAGCCCGAGCCCGACGTGCTCGAATTGACCGACGACATGGCGATGGACCCGGAGCCGACGCCCCCGCCGCCGCCACCGAGCTTCCGCAAGGTCGAGCCGCGCGACGATCTGGAATTTGCCGAATCGCCCCCGCCACGCCCGGCGCCGCCGCCGCCGTCCTACGCGCCGGTGGACTTCGACGCGCCGCCGGTGCCGCCACAGCAGCCGATCCTGGCGCAATCGACCGTCTCCGCGGTCGAATCGGCCTTCAACTCCCTGGCCCATACCGTGCTCAGCAGCAACGCGCGGACGCTGGAGGATCTGGTCAAGGAGATGCTGCGGCCGATGCTGAAATCCTGGCTCGACGACAATTTGCCGGGTCTGGTCGAACGCATCGTGAAGGCCGAAATCGAGCGGGTCTCGCGCGGCGGCAGGTAGAGCGGGCCGCCGAGCCCTCATAAAGCCCTGCTTATGCGTCACCTTGGGTCTGCCGACCGGGCCGGAAAGCCCGTTTGCCGTTGACCTTTTCGTTGACTTGCCCCCCGCACGCGGCTTTCTAGCGACCCCATGATCGAGAAAAATTACCAGCCCGCCGATATCGAAGCCCGCATGTCCGTGGTGTGGGAGGACAGCCTTGCCTTCAAGGCCGGCCGCCCCGACCGCCGCGACGCCGTGCCCTTTACCATCGTGATCCCGCCGCCGAACGTGACGGGCTCGCTGCACATGGGCCACGCCCTCAACAACACGCTGCAGGACATCCTGTGCCGGTTCGAGCGCATGCGCGGCCGCGACGTGCTGTGGCAGCCCGGCACCGACCATGCCGGCATCGCCACCCAGATGGTGGTCGAGCGGCAGCTGATGGAGCGCCAGCAGCCCGGGCGCCGCGAGATGGGCCGCGAGAAGTTTCTGGAGCGGGTCTGGCAGTGGAAGGCCGAGAGCGGCGACACCATCATCAACCAGCTTAAGCGGCTCGGTGCCTCCTGCGACTGGTCGCGCGAGCGCTTCACCATGGACGAGGGCCTGTCGAAGGCCGTCATCAAGGTGTTCGTCGAACTGCATCGCGACGGCCTGATCTACAAGGACAAGCGCCTGGTGAACTGGGACACCAAGCTCCTGACCGCGATCTCCGATCTCGAAGTGCAGCAGACCGAGGTCAAGGGCCACCTCTGGTACCTGCGCTATCCGATCGAGGGCACGACCTTCAGCCCCGAGGATCCCACGAGCTTCATCGTCGTGGCCACCACGCGCCCGGAGACCATGCTCGGCGACACCGGCGTTGCCGTGCATCCCGAGGACGAGCGCTATCAGAAGCTGGTCGGCAAGAACGTGATCCTGCCGCTGGTCGGCCGCAAGATCAGGATCGTTGCCGACGAATATTCCGATCCCGAAAAGGGCTCGGGCGCGGTCAAGGTGACGCCGGCGCACGACTTCAACGATTTTGAGGTCGGCAATCGCCATGGCCTCGCCCGGATCAGCGTCATCGACAGGGAAGGGTGCCTCGACCTCGTCGATAACGAGGATTACCTGCGCAATCTGCCGGAAGGTGCCGCGCAGTTCGCCGAGGAGTTTCACAAGGTCGACCGTTTCGCGGCGCGCAAGCGCATTGTCGAGCGGCTGGAATCGTTCGGCTTCATTGAGCGGATCGAGCCGCACACCCACATGGTGCCGCACGGCGATCGCTCGGGCAGCGTGATCGAGCCTTATCTCACCGACCAATGGTACGTCGACGCCAAGACACTCGCAAAACCGGCGATCGCCGCCGTGCGTTCGGGTGAAACGTCGTTCGTGCCGAAGAACTGGGAAAAGACCTATTTCGAGTGGATGGAGAACATCCAGCCCTGGTGCATCTCGCGCCAGCTGTGGTGGGGCCATCAGATCCCGGCCTGGTATGGACCGGACGGCAAGGTGTTCGTCGCCGAGACCGAGGAAGAGGCGATCAGCCACGCGCTCGGCTATTACGTCGAGCAGGAGGTCATCACGGCCGAGCAGGGGCGCGAGATGGCGCTCGACCGCAACAAGCGCGAAGGCTTCATCACGCGTGACGAGGATGTGCTCGACACCTGGTTCTCGTCGGCGCTGTGGCCGTTCTCGACCCTCGGTTGGCCGGAAGACGCCCCCGAGGTGAAGCGCTATTACCCGACCAATGCGCTGGTGACCGGTTTCGATATCATCTTCTTCTGGGTCGCCCGCATGATGATGATGGGCCTGCACTTCATGAAGGAGGTGCCGTTCTCGACCATCTACATCCACGCCCTCGTCCGCGACGAGAAGGGCGCCAAGATGTCGAAGTCGAAGGGCAACGTCATCGATCCGCTCAACCTGATCGACGAATACGGCGCGGACGCGCTGCGCTTCACGCTGGCCGCGATGGCGGCACAGGGCCGCGACATCAAGCTCGCCACCAGCCGCGTCGAGGGCTACCGCAATTTCGCGACCAAGCTGTGGAATGCGTCCCGCTTCGCCGAGATGAACCATTGCGCCGTGCCCGAGGGCTTCGAGCCGGCGAAGGTCAAGGAGACGCTGAACCGCTGGATCGCGCATGAGAGCGCGCACACCACGCGTGAGGTGACCGAGGCGATCGAGGCCTATCGCTTCAACGATGCCGCAGGCAGCATCTACCGCTTCGTCTGGAACGTCTATTGCGACTGGTATGTCGAGCTCGCCAAGCCCGTGCTGCTCGGCCCTGATAGTCCCGCCAAGGACGAAACCCGCGCCATGGTCGCCTGGGCGCGTGACGAGATCCTGAAGCTGCTGCATCCCTTCATGCCCTTCATCACGGAGGAGCTGTGGGAGGTGACGGCCAAGCGCGATGGCCTGCTGGCGCTGGCGCCATGGCCGCTGAAGCCGGCCGATCCGACGCCGGAGCAGCTCGCGATGCTCGCGGCAGCCGCCGGGCCCACCGATCCGTTGATCTCGCCGGCCCTGATCATGCCGATCTTCGACCATGCCGACTTCACCGATCCCAAGGCGGAAGCCGAGATCGGCTGGGTGATCGACCTGATCACGCAGATCCGCTCGGTGCGTGCCGAGATGAACATCGCGCCGGCAACGCTGACGACGCTGGTGCTCGCAGGCGCTTCGGCGGAGACGAAGGAGCGTGCGCCGCGCTGGACCGACGTCATCAAGCGCATGGCGCGGCTGTCGGATATTTCCTTCGCCGACCGCGCGCCCGACGGTGCGGTTCAGCTGCTCGTGCGCGGCGAAGTGGCCGCGCTGCCGCTGAAGGGCGTGATCGACGTCGCCGCCGAGCGCACCCGCCTCGACAAGGAGATCGGCAAGGCCGACGCCGACATCAAGCGCGCCGAGTCGAAGCTCGCGAACGAGAAGTTCGTCGCCAATGCGGCCGAGGAGGTCGTCGAGGAAGAGCGCGAAAAGCGCGAGGCGGCGCTGGCCCGCAAGGCCAAGCTGCTCGAAGCGCTGGAGCGGCTGAAGCAGGCCTCCTAAGCCTATTTCGGAAACGGCTTGCTCAGAAACTTCGAGCCCTTCACGCCATAGCGCCAGGGCAGCTCGACGGCCTTGGTGATTCCGATCCGGATGCCGGTCGCCACTTCCACGTCCTCCGTTCGTGCATGCAGCGCGATCGGCGGCCGGTCCAGCGGCAGGGTGTTGTGCGCGATGGTGATGCCGAGCGCCTCGGTCAGCTTGCCCGGGCCCGAGCAGAGCGCGTGGACATCGACCGCATGGCGGCGGCGGCGCATCGCGGCCAGGCCGTGCGTCGGCTCCAGTGCGCGGATCAGCACGGCCGCAGCCGAGCCTTCCTCTTCGCAGACGAAGTTGACGCACCAGTGGATGCCGTAGGAGCGGTAGACATAGGCAAAGCCGGGCGGGCCGAACATGATCTGGTTCCGCGGCGTCGGGCCGTTGTAGGAGTGCGCGGCAGCCTCGGTATGATGATAGGCCTCGACCTCGACGATGATCCCGCCGACGCCGCCGACCAGCATGGTCGCGCCGATCAGATCGTGCGCGACCTCGCGGACGCCGCGGTCGAAAAAGCCGCGCTTCAGGGCCTTGCCGAGCCGCGCCGTGGAAGGTTTCGAGACTGGAGCCATTCGAGGTGAGAATCGCCTGAGAACAGAGCAGGATATTGCCCATATCTGCCATGTTCCCTGAAGCGGGGCGAGCCGGGTTGCGATGCCGGGCCAGACCGACTAGGTAGGACCTGAACAGACCGGACACCCCATGGTCGTTATTGTCGACACTATCTCGAACCCGCTGCGCCCGCGTCACCCCGAAAAGGTGAATCGCCCCGATTCCGCTTCGCCGCCGAAGCCGGATTGGATACGCGTGCGCGCGCCCAATACCCGCGGCTATGCCGACACCCGCAACATCGTGCGGGCCAACGGCCTGCACACGGTGTGCGAGGAGGCGGGCTGCCCGAACATCGGCGAGTGCTGGGACAAGAAGCACGCGACCTTCATGATCATGGGTGACACCTGCACCCGGGCCTGCGCGTTCTGCAACGTCAAGACCGGCATGCCCAACGCGCTGGATGCGGCCGAACCGGCGAACGTCGCCGAGGCCGTGGCGAAGCTCGGCCTCGCGCATGTCGTCATCACCTCGGTCGACCGCGACGATCTCGCCGACGGCGGCGCCGAGCACTTCGCCCAGACCATCCGTGCGATCCGCGCCGCGTGCCCCTCGACCACGATCGAGATCCTGACGCCCGACTTCCTGCGCAAGGAAGGCGCGCTGGAAGTTGTCGTCGCGGCGAGGCCAGATGTCTTCAACCACAATCTCGAGACCGTGCCGTCGCGCTATCTGACGGTGCGGCCCGGCGCGCGCTATTTCCACTCGATCCGGCTGTTGCAGCGGGTCAAGGAGCTCGATCCCACCATCTTCACCAAGTCCGGCATCATGGTCGGTCTCGGCGAGGAGCGCCACGAGGTGCAGCAGGTGATGGACGATCTGCGCTCGGCCGACGTCGACTTCCTGACCATCGGGCAATATCTCCAGCCGACCCGCAAGCATCACGCCGTGATGCGCTACGTGCCGCCGGACGAGTTCGGCTCTTACGAAAAGGTCGCCTACACCAAGGGTTTTCTGATGGTGTCGGCGAGCCCGCTCACCCGTTCCTCGCATCATGCCGGCGAGGACTTTGCGAGACTGAAGGCCGCACGGGCAGCTAACGCCCGCTGAACCGCTATGCCCAAATTTTCGAGCAAGCGCCGTGTCAATCACAGCGCACACAAGATGTTTGATCTGGTCGCCGACGTCGAGCGCTATCCGGAGTTCGTGCCGCTGTGCAGCGCGCTCAAGGTCCGGCAGCGCATGGCGAAGCCCGACGGCACCGAGGTGCTGGTCGCCGACATGACGGTGTCGTTCAAGCTGGTCAAGGAATCCTTCACCAGCCGCGTGACGCTCGATCGCGCCAATCTGAAAATTCTGGTCGAGTATCTGCAAGGTCCTTTCAGCAACCTCGAAAACCGCTGGACGTTCGAGCCCAAGGGCCAGGAGGAGGGCAGTGACGTCTGCGACGTCGGCTTCTTCCTCGCCTATGAGTTCAGGAGCCGCATGCTGGCGATGCTGATGGGCTCGATGTTCGATGCCGCGTTTGCGCGGTTCTCGACGGCGTTCGAGAAACGCGCGGATGCGATTTACGGCCGGCCGAAGCTGGCGTCGACGTGAGGGACGTGTAGCCCGGATGGAGCGAAGCGAAATCCGGGGCCAATGCATCGCGGCCCCGAGCGCCCCGGATTACGCTTCGCTCCATCCGGGCTACGGGACCCGTCTTCAATCCACGGCCTTCACCACATCCGGCGGCTGCGAGGCGTAGTACGCCGCGGCCTGCTCGATCTCCTGCGGTGTCATCGCGCGCGCGATGTTGCGCATCTGCTGGCTGATGTCGTTGCGGCGCTCGCCTGACGCGAAAGCCTGGAGCTGGGCCTTCATGTAGGCCTCGGACTGGCCTTCGAGCCACGGGCTGCCGGTCTTGTTGTCGAGGCTGCCGTGGCAGGCGCCGCAGGGCGCGATGCCGCGGATCGGCGCGCCGTAGATAACGATGTTGGGTTTCGGCAGTTGCGGCGTCGGATGATAGGCCGGGAGTCGCGGCAGGTAGGCGTAGTAGTTCGAGAGATCGGCGATTTCGTCGTCGGTCAGATTGACGGCGAACGGCGACATCACCGCATTGGTGCGCGCGCCGGAGCGGAAATCGTGCAGTTCCTTGTAGATCACGGCGGCATACTGGCCGGCGAGGTTGGGCGAGTCCGCGCGGCTGATGCCGGTCGGGCCGTGACAGATCGCGCAGCGCTGCGCCAGCGTTGCACCCCGGCCGATCGCCTCCTGGCTCGGACGCGCCAGTGTGCGCGAGGTCAGCACCACCTCCGACAGGCGTTTGCTCTGCTCGGGCGTCGTTACACTCGGCGCGCGCTGCGGCACGCCGGCGGCGCTACAGATCGCATCCCAGACGTTGGCGAACTGCACCCAGGGCTGCGCGAAGGGCAGCACGATGAAGCCGGCGATCGCCGTCACGATCAGGATCGCGGCGGTGATACCGACCCCGATCCTGAAATGGCTGTTGCTGAAAGTGAAAAGGTCGCGCGTGCTCATCACTGCGCTCCCACATAGACGGCAGGGACTGACGTGCCCGAACTCAGCGCCAGATTCAGGATCGGATAGCCGTAATTGGTGAGGGTGAGGGCGATCATCAGCGCCACCCACAGCGCATGCGTGTTGAGCGCGACAGGCACGGTCGCTGGCTGGTGCACGGCGAGCGCGAAGCGGTAGGGGCCTGCGTCAGCCAATGGTGCGCGCATGCCACGCGCCAGGATGACGATGAACATGATACCCGAGGCCAGCAGGATGAAGCCGCCGATCGCTGAAAAGGTCACCGACAGCGCCTGTGGCGCGATGGCGGGATCGCCGAAGTCGAAATAGGCCATGCGGCGCGGCATGCCGAGAATGCCGACCCAGTGCCACGGGAAGGTGGTGACGATCATGCCGATGAACCACAGCCAGAGCTGGGTGCGGATCAGGCGGAGATCGATCAGCTCGCGTCCGGTCAAATGCGGCCACAGATCGTAGGCGATCGCAAAATACATGATCACGATGGCGCCGCCGAAGATCAGGTGGAAATGGCCGGTGATCCACTGCGTGTTGTGGATGGAAGCATCGAGCTGATAGCTCATGTTGATGAGGCCGCCGGCGCCGCCGAAGCCGAGCATGACGAACGAGAACGCCAGCGCCAGCATCATCGGATTGTCCCAGGGCAGGGCCTTGATCCAGCCGAACATGCCGCGGCCACCGCGTAGCCGCGCCGCGATCTCGACCGAGGCGCAGATCGTGAACACCGTCAGCAGCGTCGGCAGCGCGACCAGCGCGGTGAAGGCCGAGTGGATGAACTTGAAGCCGGCGCCGACCATGGGATCGGCGAAGGTGTGGTGCATGCCGATCGGCATCGCCACCACCAGGAACAGGATGAAGGAGATCCGCGCCATGCTGTCGGAATAGACCCGGCCGCCGATCGCGCGCGGAACGATGGTGTAATAGGCGATGTAGGTCGGCATCAGCCAGAAATAGACGATGGCGTGCAGCGTCCAGGAGAAGAAGATGCGGGCGAGGCCGGCATCGATGGTGGCCTTCAGGCCTGCCGCGACGGGAATGATCTGGAGCAGCAGCTCGAGCGCGGCGCCGACCGCGGTCCAGGCCCATAAGTAGGAGCCCGCGACATTGGCGAACATGGCGAGCGGCACCGGCGCGCCGGGATGGGCCTTGCGCCAGACGCGCAAGTTCACCGACATCAGCGCGACCCAGATCCAGGAGCCGACCACGACCAGGACCACGCCGAGATAGTAAAAGACGTTCCCGATCAGCGGCGGATAGAAGGTGTAGAGCACCGAGGCGCGCCCCAGAGCGATCGGGATCAGCGCCATGATGCTGCCGGCGACGATCAGCCAGAAGCCGGTCCAGGCCCAGCGCACGCCGACGAGGCGCTGCTCCAGCGCGGACTCGCTGATGGCGTAACCAAAACCCATCGCGACCAGCGTCGGGAAGACGTAGCCCATCACCGTGCCGTGCGCGGTCAGCGAGCGGTAGTACAGCTCGGGATTGGACAGCCAGGTGCCGATCGGGCTGCGGATGAACATCTGCCAGGCACCGAGCGTCAGCGCGAAGCCGAACACCGCGAAGGCCAGCCAGAAATGAGCGAGGATGAGCTTCCTATTGACCAACACAGCTCAGCCTCCCGCCGCCCTTCGCGCGACCCGCGAAGTCGGCCTTGTCGATCACCTTGACCTTGCCCCACATGCCCTCATGGCCGAAGGAGCAGAATTCCTGGCAGGGCATCAGATAGTCGCCGGTCCTGGTAAAGCGCATCAGCTGCTCGGAGATGTAGCCAGGCACCAGCATGGTGTTGACGTTGGTGCCCTGGATCAGGATGCCGTGCACGACGTCGGCGCTGGTGGCGCGCAGCGTGATCGGCGTGTCCGCAGGCACCACGATGCAGGCCGGCGTGAAGGAATATTGCTGGCCGATCGCGCGCACGGTGACATTGCCATTGGCCTCCAGCACGCTGCCGAGATTGCTCTCGACAAACTCGCCGGAGAGATGAATCCGCGAGGGATCGATGGTCTCGACGCGCGGCTGCGGCATGGTCGCGCGATGGATGCCGGCGAACGCCGCAAGCAACGCCATGCACACGATGATGATCACGGCAATGGTGGCCCAGCGCCGCTCGACGCGGGCCGCGACCTCGGCGCTGGCGCTGCCATGGGCTTGCTCTGCGCTCATTGCAGTGGCCCGCGCGGCAGGAAGACGAACAGGTAGAAGGCGAGCCACATCGCGACCACGCAGGCCGTGGCGATGCCGGCCACCACGATCGCGCCCGACGGTCCGGCGGCGACGACTTCCTCGACGGCCTGGTCGGCGGCGGCCGGGCTGGTCGGCGGATCGGAATTGAACATGGCGCCTCTCAGTTCAGCGGTGCGGAGCGCAGCTCGTTGGCCTCGCGCGCCGAGACCGGCGTGCCGCGATTGCCCCAGGCGGTGCGGATGTAGGAGACGACGGCGGCGATCTCGTTGTCGGAGAGGAGCCCTGCGAATGGCGGCATGCCGTAGGGCATCGGATTGCCCCTGGTACCCGGCGGGTAGCCGCCATTGAGCACCATGCGGATCGGGTTGACCGCCGACTGCATCTCGATCGACTGGTTGTTGGCGAGCGGCGGCCAGTGCGGCGGCTTGCCTTCGCCCTGGGTGCCGTGACAGCTCGCGCAATTCTTGTCGTAGACGGTCTTGCCGAGGCTGATCAGCAGGCTGCTCTCGGTGGTCGGCAGCGCCGAGCTCGGCGCGGGCGGAGGCGAGGGCTCCGCGATGCCCTTGAGGTACACCGCCATCGCCTTGGTGTCGGCGTCGTCGAGATATTGCAGGCTGTTGTGCACGACTTCGGCCATCGGGCCGTAGACCACGCCCCGCATGGAGACGCCGGTCTGGAGCAGGTCGGTGATGTCCTTGATGCTCCAGTCACCGAGGCCGGCCTCGCGGTTGGACGTGAGCGAGGGCGCGTACCAGTTCTGCATCGGGATCAGGCCGCCCTTGAAGGCATCCGATTGCGAGGTGCCGCCGAGCGCGTTGATCGGCGAATGGCACATGCCGCAATGGCCGAGGCCCTCGACCAGATAGGCGCCGCGATTCCATTCGGCTGACTTCGACGGATCAGGCTTGAACTCGCCTTCGCGGAAAAACAGCGTGCGCCATCCCAGGATGAGCTGGCGGTTGTCGTAGGGGAAGCGCAGCTCGTGCTGCTTGTTCTTCTGGTTCACCGGCTGAATCGCGCGCAAATAAGCGAAGATCGCGTCGCTGTCGGCGCGCGTGACCTTGGTGTAGGACGCAAACGGCATCGCCGGATAGATCAGCCCGCCGTCGGGGTAGCGGCCGCTGTGCATGGTCTTGTAGAAATCGTCGGCGCTCCATTTGCCGATGCCGGTCTCCGGATCGGGCGTGATGTTGGAGGTGTAGAGCGTGCCGAACGGCGTCGGCATGGCACGGCCGCCGGCGAACAGGCGGCCCTCCGGCGCGGTGTGGCACGCGGTGCAATCGCCGGCGCGGGCGAGATATTCGCCGCGCGCGATGATGTCACCGCTCTTGTCCTGCGCCTGCGCCGCCGCGGTAAAGGCGGCGAGAGCGAGCAGAGCAATCGATAGTTTCGAGCCCATCATCCGCCTCGTCAATTGGGCTGGCTGCCGCAGCCGAAGGGCAGCGCGTAGGTGCCCTTCGGTACGGGAGCCGGTTTGTCAGGCGCGGGGCGCGTCGCGAGCCAGGCTGCAACGGCGGTCACATCCGCTTCCGTCAAATGTCCGGCGACGAGCTGCATGCAGTCGGGCGATTTCGCCGTGCGCGTGCCATAGCGCCAGGCTCCGAGCTGCGCACTGATGTAAGCGGCGCGCAAGCCAAGCAGACCGGGGATACCCGGCTGCATGCCCGTGAGTGCAGGGCCGTGGCAGCTGACGCAGGCCGGAATGTTGCGGCCGGCATCGCCGCTGGTGGCGAGCAGCTCGCCTTGCGCGAGGACGTCCTTGCTGACTTCGCTTGGCGTCGGCTGCGGCAGCGGCGGATGCTCGCTGGCAAAATATTCGGCCATCGCCTCCAGATACGGGTCGGGCAGAAACTCCAGCAGATAGTTCATCGGTGGGTATTTGCGCCGGCCGCTGCGGAAGGCGAGCAGCTGATTGTAGAGATAGCCGGCCGGCTTGCCGGCAAGGCGCGGGAAATAGACGTCGCTGGTGCCTTCGCCCTTGTTGCCGTGACAGGGCGTGCACGCCTCCACCCGCGCCGCCATCGTATCAGGCGGCTGGTTGGCCGTTTGTGCGGCCGCACCATCAAAAGCGGCCAAAGTGACGATGACGGCGGCCGAGGCCGCGGCGCGAGCGAACACTTTCGTCGCCCTCCATCAGGCTGATCCGGTTGATTCCGGATCACAACGTAGAGGCGCATTATTGCGCCAATATTTTCCCGCGCAAGTTCAGACAGGTGCAACGACGTTTGGTCGCGCCTGCACATATGCGATCCCGATCGATTTCGACAAAATTTGCGTGCTTTTTGAAAAGCAAACATGACGCTGCAGTCTCGCGGCGTGTGTCGCCCGAGCTTTGCCTCGTCGTGTCGCCCTCTTGTATCAAAGGGCGCAGGGAAGACCGGGTGCCGGCCGGGCACCCACGGTCCACTGTGCGAAGCGTGCGCTACGAAAAGCGTGCACAGCGGCATACAGGTGAAGCCCAACACACGGCCTTCCCTGCGCAGTGGTTTGACGGCTTATGCCGAGCTCTCCCCGGGGAGCGTTGCACTATTGCCCCCGTCGCC
>NZ_AKIY01000337.1 GCF_000282615.1 Bradyrhizobium sp. YR681
GGGGCGCCAGCCGCAGCAGCGGCCTTCTGCTCTTCGGCGTAGCCGGACGGCGGCACGATCGTGACGAGGGTCGCGTCCTCGCGGGTCAGCGCCTTCACGCCGGCCGGCAGCTTGATGTCGGTCAGATGCAGGGAGTGACCGATTTCGAGCGCGCCGACGTCGGCCTCGATGTACTGCGGAATGCTCTCGACACCGCATTCGAGCTCGATCGCGTGAGCGACGATGTTGACGGTGCCGCCGCGCTTCACGCCCGGGGAGGCTTCCGACTTCACGACGTGCAAGGGAACGCTGATGCGGATGGTGGCGCCTTCGCCCAGTCGCATGAAGTCGACATGGATCGGGAAGTCCTTGACCGGATCGAGATGGTAGTCGCGCGGAATCACGCGGTGCTTCTTGCCCTCGAGGTCGATGTCGACCAGCGTGGTCAGGAACCGGCCGGCGAGGATGCGCTGGCGCAGTTCGCGATCTGCAATCGAGATCGTCAGCGGGGGCTGGTTGTTACCATAGATCACTCCGGGCACGCGCCCGGCGCGACGCTCAGCCCGGGCGGCCCCCTTGCCGCTCTTCGGACGTGCGGTCGCCTTCAATTCCTTGACGGTCGTCGCCATAACGTTAAGTCCTTGTTTTTGCAAAAGTTAATGGGCCGCAGCGCGGCCCATGGCATAGTTCGCAGCAAGCCTCCAGGGGTGCGGGGGCCACGAACTTGGCGGGCTTTTACCCGGAAGATGCGGAAATGACAAGGAGAATGGGCTGCCTGGCGGGGACTGTAGCCCGGATGGAGCGCAGCGTAATCCGGGTGGTTCCGCGGGCGCAGCTCCCGGATTGCGCTGCGCTCCATCCGGGCTACGGGGCCGTCGTTACCCGCCGAGCTTGGCCTCCAGCGCCGCGATGCGCGCCTTCAGGGCCTCGTTCTCCTCGCGGGCGAGGCGCGCCATGTCCTTGACCGCCTCGAACTCCTCGCGCTTGACCAGATCCATGTCGCGCAGGAATTTCTCGGCCTGGGTGCGCAGCACCGTGTCGAACTCGCGCTTGACGCCCTGGGCCGCACCGGCGGCGTCGTTCATCAGGCGGCCGATCTCGTCGAAAAACCGGTTGTTGGTCTGGGTCATGTCGGTCTCCTGATCGGTCTTTTGAAGGCCTTGCGATAAACTCTACGCGAACGCTCGAAAAGACAATGGCAATCGGAGCCGAACGGTTCAAGAGCGAAGCGGCGGTATCCTTGTCATGCCCCGGTTTCCTTGCAATCGTATTCAACGTCCCTGCATAACAAGAATCACAAGGCGGAACGCAAGACATGATCGAGCAGCAGATCGCAATCCCCACCAAGGACGGTCACACCGCAACCTTCATCGCCCATCCCGAACGCGGCGGGCCGTTTCCGGTCGTCCTGTTCTACATGGACGCGCCGGCGATCCGCGAAGAGCTGCGCGACATGGCGCGCCGGCTCGCGACCTCGGGCTATTACGTGATGCTGCCGAACCTGTATTACCGCTCCGGCGTGATGGAGCTCGGCGCGCTGCCGGCCGATCCGAACGCGCCCGAACGCAAGCGCATGTTCGCACTGATGGGCTCGCTCACCATTCCCATGATCATGGACGACACCCGCGCCCTGCTCACCTATGCCGAGGGCCAGGCCGCCGCGAACACTAAGATCATCGGCACTGTCGGCTACTGCATGAGCGGGCGCTACGCCGTCAACGCCGCGACGCATTTCCCCGACCGCGTCAGGGCCGCCGCCTCGATCTACGGCACGCAGCTCGCGACCGACCAGGACGACAGCCCGCATCTCGCGGCAAGCAAGACCAAAGCCGAGCTCTATTTCGCCTGCGCCGAGACCGACATCTATGCGCCGACCGAGATCATCGAGAAGGTCAAGCAGGGCATGAACGGTGCCAAAGCCGAGGTCGAGATCTATCCCGGCACGCATCACGGCTTCGCCTTCCCCAAGCGCCCGGTCTACGACCGCGACGCCGCCGAGCGGCACTGGGAGCGGCTGCTGGCGCTCTATCGCCGCAATCTCGTTTAAGTCTAGAAGGCCTGATGCCCTTTCTTCTCATTGACTTTCCCGCCTTCAAGCCGATCGCGATCGAGATCGGTCCGTTCGCGATCCGCTGGTACGCACTGGCCTATATCTGCGGCATCGTGTTCGGCTGGCTCTATGCGCGCTCGCTGCTGAAGAAAGAGCGGCTGTGGGGCGGCCCTGCGCCGATGTCGCTGGTGCAGATCGACGACTTCATCCTGTGGGTGACGCTCGGCATCATCCTCGGCGGCCGCACCGGCTACGTGCTGTTCTACAATCTGCCTTTCTTCATCGATCATCCGGCCGCGATCTTCAAATTGTGGGAGGGCGGCATGTCCTTCCATGGCGGCTTCCTCGGCTGCGTCGTCGCGGTGATGTGGTTCGCCTATCGGAACGGCATCTCGATCCTGTCGCTCGGCGACATCACCACCGCGGTCGCTCCCGTCGGGTTGCTGCTCGGCCGCATCGCCAATTTCATCAATGGCGAGTTATGGGGCCGCGCCACCGATCCCAGCCTGCCCTGGGCCATGATCTTCCCCAACGATCACACCCAGCTGCCGCGCCATCCGAGCCAGCTCTATGAAGCCGGCATGGAAGGCATCCTGCTGTTCACGGTGCTCGCGATCATGATCCGCTTCGGCGCGCTGAAGCGGCCCGGCATGATCCTCGGCGCCTTCATCCTGATTTATGGCCTGTCCCGGATCGCCGGCGAGCATTTCCGCGAGCCGGATACCCAGCTCGGTTTCCTGCTCGGCGACTGGTTAACCATGGGCATGCTGTTGTCGATCCCGATGCTTATTGTCGGCCTCATCCTTATTGTATTGGCGGTGAGGCGCGGTGCGCCGAAGCCCGCAAAGGCCATTCGTTAATTCCTTTCGAGAAGATGGACCGTGACCGAACAGCCGCTACTCAACGAGATCAAGGCGCTGATCAAATCCTCAGGCCCCATGCCGGTCTGGCGGTACATGGAACTGTGCCTGATGCATCCGCGCTATGGCTATTACGTCTCGCGCGATCCCTTGGGCCGTGAGGGCGACTTCACCACCGCGCCCGAGGTCAGCCAGATGTTCGGCGAGCTGCTGGGATTGTGGACCGCCTCGGTGTGGAAGCAGATGGGCTCGCCGCAATTTCTGCGGCTGATCGAGCTTGGCCCCGGCCGCGGCACCATGATGGCCGATGCGCTGCGCGCGCTCCGCGTGCTGCCGCCGCTCTATCAGGCGCTGAGCATCCATCTGGTCGAGGTCAATCCCGTGCTGCGCGAGCGGCAGAATGCGACGCTGTCCGGCGTGCGCAACATCGCCTGGCACGACAGCATCGACGACGTGCCGGATGGACCCAGCATCATCCTCGCCAACGAATATTTCGACGTGCTGCCGATCCACCAGATGGTGAAGCGCGAGAACGGCTGGCACGAGCGCGTGATCGAGATCGACCCCAACGGCAAGCTTCAATTCGGCGCCGCCACCGAGCCGACGCCGCGCTTCGACGTGCTGCTGCCGCCGCTGGTGCGCGCCGCGCCCGTCGGCGCCGTGTTCGAATGGCGACCGGACGGCGAGGTCATGAAGCTCGCCACGCGCGTGCGCGACCAGGACGGCGCTGCGCTGATCATCGACTACGGCCACCTACGCAGCGATGCCGGCGACACTTTCCAGGCGATCGCCCGCCACACCTTCACCGATCCCTTGAAGGCGCCGGGCCAGGCCGACGTCACCGCCCATGTCGACTTCCAGGCGCTCGCGCGTGCGGCGGAGGATGTCGGCGCGCGCGTGCACGGTCCGGTGACGCAGGGCGACTTCCTCAAGCGCGTCGGCATCGACACCCGTGCCAATGCCTTGATGCAGAAGGCGACGCCCGAGGTCGCCACCGATATCTCGGTTGCGCTCAAGCGCCTGACCGATACCGGGCGCAGCGGCATGGGCTCGATGTTCAAGGTGCTCGGCATTTCCGAGCCACGGCTGACAGGCCTCGCCGGCCTCAGCGATCTCGAACAGGCCGGAGGCAATTGATGACTGTCGTTTCGTCGCTGCTGTCGGCGGTGCCCGGCCTGCGCCATGCCTTCTTCACCCGCGAAGGCGGCGTCTCCAGCGGCATCTATTCCGCGCTGAACGGTGGGCTCGGCTCCAATGACGATCAGGCCCTCGTCGCGGAGAACCGCCGCCGCATGGCCGAGCATGTCGGCGTCGCGCCGGAGCGTTTCCTGAGCCTGCACCAGATCCATTCGCCCGACGTGCTCGTGGCCGAGACGCCCTGGCCGAGCGGCCCGCGGCCGAAGGGCGATGCGCTGGTGACGAAGACGCCCGGCATTGCGCTCGGCGTCTCCACCGCCGATTGCGGTCCCGTGCTGTTCGTCGACCCCAATGCGGGCGTGATCGGCGGCGCGCATGCCGGCTGGAAGGGCGCGCTGACCGGCGTGCTGGAATCCACGATTCTCGCGATGGAGAAGCTCGGCGCCACGCGCAGCGGCATCATCGCCGCGATCGGCCCGCTGATCCGCCAGGAGAGCTACGAGGTCGGCAATGAATTCGTGGCGCGCTTCATCGAGGCGGATGCGGACAACGGAATGTTCTTCATTCCGTCGGTGCGCGAGGGACACGCAATGTTCGATCTCGCCGGCTTCATCCGCAAGCGGCTGGAGGCCGCCGGCATTTTGATGATCGACGACCTCGGCCTCGACACCTATGCGGACGATCGCTTCTTCAGCTACCGCCGCTCGGTGCATCGCAAGGAACCGGATTACGGCCGGCACGTTCACGCGATCGCGCTGGAGGGGTGACGTCTCGTGCCCCGGCTCAGCGCAGCGGCACTGCGCGCCGCAGCGCGTCCGGGACACGCACCGTTGTCCCAACCGTCGCTTTAAAGGCTGTACGCTCGAAGCGTGAACACAGGGGCAACGTCGTCTCATTCCGGGGCGATGCACAAGATTAGTGCCCGGAATGCCCCGGATCTGTGTCGCCCGCGCCCTAGACGTTAATGCGTTTTAACGATATCGCTGCCCTCCATAATGAGGGACGCGTCATCCATCTTGCGCCGCGCAGGTTCGCGCGTGCTGGCGGTCATGCTGCTGGCTGCGGCGACCGTGCTGGCCGGCTGCGCCGGTGGCAACGCGCCGAGCAATTCCTATGCAATGGCGCCGAGCGGCGGCAGCGGGGCGACCGTCGCCTTCGAATCGATCGACGGACCGCCGCCTCAGGTGTTCGACCGCATGGTCGGCGTGCTCGACAGCGAATCCAAGCTGCGCAGCCTCTCCGTGGTCTCCCGCGAGGGCTCGGCTGCCTACCGCGTGCGCAGCTACCTCTCCGCCCAGGTGGTGCGCGGCAAGACCGTGATCGCCTGGGTCTGGGACGTCTACGACGCCAACCAGCAGCGGGCGCTGCGCCTGTCCGGCGAGGAACCGACCGCCGCCAAGGGCGGCCGCGATCCCTGGCAAGCCGCCGACGACCTCGTGCTGCGGAAGATCGCCCAGGCCGGATTCAGCGGACTTTCCAACATGATCAACGGCACCCCGGATGCGCCGGGCCCTGCTCCGGCCCTGCGGGGACCGGCGGTGGCAAGCGTGATGCCGGACGCCCCCGCGCCCGGCATGCCGGCCACAGCACTCGGCTATGCCGAGCGATAACCCCCGCTAAACCACGGGCTCAAGTTGCGGCCAAGCCGTTGGCCCGACTCAGGATTTTCAGAGGGAAAACGTAGCATGCCGGGTTGCCATTGCGGCCTCCAGCCTGATATTTCCTCGCCCGTCGTAACCGTGCTGTCAGTGGGTAGTCTCTGATGTTGAACGTCGTGTCCAGCAAAGCGCGGGAGGAAGCGTCCATGTCGGCCAAGAACGGCTCCATCAAGCTCGTCGCCGGCAATTCCAATCCGGCTCTCGCACAGGCCATCGCGCAGGGCCTCGACCTGCCGCTGACCAAGGCGGTGGTCCGGCGCTTCGCCGACATGGAGATCTTCGTCGAGATCCAGGAGAACGTCCGCGGCTCGGATGCCTTCATCATCCAGTCGACCTCGTTCCCGGCGAACGACCATTTGATGGAATTGCTGATCATCACCGACGCGCTGCGCCGCTCCTCGGCGCGCCGCATCACCGCCGTGCTGCCCTATTTCGGCTACGCCCGGCAGGACCGTAAATCGGGCTCGCGCACGCCGATCTCGGCCAAGCTCGTTGCCAACCTGATCACCCAGGCCGGCGTCGACCGCGTCATGACGCTCGACCTGCATGCCGGCCAGATCCAGGGCTTCTTCGACATCCCAACCGACAATCTCTACGCGGCGCCGCTGATGGTGCGCGACATCAAGGACAAGTTCGACCTCTCCAAGACCATGGTGATCTCGCCCGACGTCGGCGGCGTGGCCCGCGCGCGCGGGCTTGCCAAGCGCATCAACACCCCGCTCGCGATCGTCGACAAGCGCCGCGAGCGCGCGGGTGAGTCCGAAGTCATGAACGTGATCGGCGACGTCGCCGGCTACACCTGCATCCTGATCGACGACATCGTCGACTCCGGCGGCACGCTGGTGAACGCGGCCGATGCGCTGATCGCCAAGGGCGCCAAGGACGTCTACGCCTACATCACCCACGGCGTGCTCTCCGGCGGCGCGGCCGCCCGCATCACGAACTCCAAGCTGAAGGAGCTCGTGATCACCGACTCGATCCTGCCGACGGATGCGGTGACGAAGGCGCCGAACATCCGCACCCTGCCGATCGCCAGCCTGATCTCGGATGCGATCGCGCGCACCGCCGCGGAAGAGTCGGTGTCGAGCCTGTTCGACTAAGTTTTTTCGACTTCGAAAGGTCGCGCAGGGGGCAAAGGCGCAAGGCGCCGTGCCCACCATCTCACGCTGATCGCACTCGGAACGTGGGCACGCTTCGCTTTGCCCGCCTTACGGCATCGAGCCCGGATGCAACGCAGCACGCCCCGCAGCCCCCGGGTTGTTGCCAACCGCCGCCCATGACATCATCCGGCAACCGAGTCATTTCTGCCCTCAGGATGCCCGATGCCACGCCGGAAGTTTGCCTGGGAGAAGCTGTCGGATGACGAGTTGCTCAAGCAGCGCCTCTCCAGCCTGAGGGTTACGGTCGAAGGCACCTGGCTCGAGGATTGCGTCAGCACGCTCCATGAGGAGCTCGAAGAGCGGGACATCCGGTTGCGGCCGCACACCTGGATCTCGAGCGAATGGTTCAGTCCGGGCGATGTGCCCGGCATCGCCATTCCGTTCTATCTCGCCCATCCCCGCCTGATGAAGCTCGAGAAGAAGATGATGTTCGACGTCGAGGGCGGAACCTGGCGCGAATGCATGGCCATCCTCCGTCACGAGGCGGGCCATGCCATCCAGCACGGCTATCAGCTGCAGCGCCGCCGGCGCTGGCAACAGCTGTTCGGCCCGTCGTCAAAACGCTACCCACGCTACTACCGGCCCAATCCGGCCAGCAGGCGTTACGTCCAGCATCTCCGGCTGTGGTACGCGCAGAGCCATCCGGATGAGGATTTCGCCGAAACTTTTGCGGTGTGGCTGCGGCCGCGTTCGAACTGGCGGACGCGATATGCCGGATGGCCGGCGCTGAAGAAGCTCGAATATGTCGACGAGCTGATGAGCGAGATCGCGGGAAAGCGACCGCTGATCACGACGCGAGAACGCGTCGATACGCTGGGGCGGCTCAGCCAGACGCTCGAAGAGCATTACAAGAAGAAGCAGGCGTTCTACGCCTTCACGCCGCCGAAGACCTACGACCGCGACCTCTCCCGGCTGTTTTCAGCCGATCCACGGCATCACCGCTCAAAGCCGGCTTCGGCCCTGATCAGGCGCCACCGCGCCCAGATCAGGCAATTGGTCGCGCGATGGACCGGCGAGAACCAGCTCACGCTCGATGCCGTGCTCGACGACATGATCTTGCGCTGCCGCGAACTCGATCTGCGCGCCGTCGGCCCCGAACAGAAGCTCGTTCTCGATTTCACCGTCCTCGTGACCGCCAAGACGATGCACGCGCTGTTTGGCCCGTCTCGGCGCAAATGGATCGCGCTATGAGGCGACTCCGTATTCTCGTGCTGATGCATCCGGATTTCCTGCCGCCGGACTCGTCCGACGGCTACACCCCGCAGGAAATCAACAACTGGAAGACGGAATACGACGTCGTGAGCACCTTGCGCGCGGCGGGCCACGAGGTCCGCCCGCTCGGGGCGCAGGAGGAGATCAAGCCGGTCCGTGACGCGATCGAGGAATTCAAGCCACACGTGGTCTTCACGTTGCTGGAGGAATTCCACAACAACGTCGCCTTCGACCAGCATATCGCAAGCTATCTCGAACTGATGAAGGTCGCTTATACCGGCTGCAATCCTCGCGGGCTGATCCTGGCGCGTGGCAAGGATCTGTCCAAGACGCTCGTGCATCACCGACGCATCGCGGTGCCGGCGTTCGCCGTTTTCCCGATGCGGCGCAAGGTCACGCGGCCGAAGCATCTTGCCCTGCCGCTGATCGTCAAGAGCCTGAACATGGATGGATCTGCCGGTATTTCCCAGGCCTCCATCGTCGACACCGACGAGAAGCTGGCCGAGCGCGTCGCCTTCATCCATGAGCGGAGCGAAACCGCCGCCATTGCCGAACAGTTCATCGAGGGGCGTGAGCTCTATGTCGGCGTGCTCGGCAACAACCGGCTGCGCGTCCTGCCGATCTGGGAGCTGAAATTCGGCAGCATGGGCGGGCGCAGATCACGCCACATCGCGACCGAAAAAGCCAAGCACGACACTGACTATCAGGAGAAGGTCGGCATCGTCGACGGGCCGGCAAAGGATCTCGCACCCGAAGTCACCGCCCGCATCCAACGCGCCGCGAAACGCATCTACCGGGCGCTCGGCCTCGACGGCTACGCGCGCATCGACTTTCGCCTTGCCGCAGACGGCACGCCGTATTTCATCGAGGCGAATCCCAATCCCGAGATCGCCAAGAGCCAGGAGTTCGCCACCGCGGCTCAACATGCCGGGCTCAAATATCCGGATCTCCTGCAGCGCATCCTGACGCTTGGGATCAGCCGGGCCAAGGCGGGGGTGTCGCTGGGGTGATGCAGATGGCGGCGATCGTGGAGTAGCCCCTCATCCTTAGAGACGCGCCACGCGCGCCCTGGGATGAGGGGTGATGCTCGTTGCGCTGCGTTACACGATCCCCGCCGCGACCTGGCCGCGCAGGCGCTCGAGGCCGAGCAACGTCTCCGCACAGGCGGCCGCGACCTCGACGCCCTTGATCGCAAAGTGCCTGCGGAAGAAATCGTAGTGCACTTCGGTCTCGTGGAATTGCTGCGGCGTCAGCACCGCGGAGAACACCGGCACCTCGGTGCGCAGCTGCACGTCCATCAGCGCCTTGATCACGGTGTCGGCGACGAACTCGTGGCGATAGATGCCGCCGTCGACGACGAGGCCGGCCGCGACGATCGCGGTGTAGCGCCGCGTCTTGGCGAGGATCTGCGCGTGCAGCGGGATCTCGAACGAGCCCGGCACCTCGAACACGTCGACATGGGTGAGGTGGCGCGCTTCGGCCTCCTTGATGAAGGCGATGCGGGCCTCCTCGACCACGTCACGGTGCCAGCAGGCCTGCACGAAAGCGACCCGCTGCGGCTTTGCGAAGCGCGGATGCTCCGGCACCGGACCTTGCGGAACCCGCGGCGGCGTTTGGGTTGGTTGGGAGGTTTCGGCTTGGGGGTCTTGCAACATCTGATTCATGGCTTTCCTCAGTTAAGGACCAGAATCAGGGCACACGGAACGACAAACAGCCGCATCTTGCGATGCGTCCGCCACCGACCGTTCTCTTTCATCCGGACTTTAACCGTCGGCTTCGGAGTTGCACCGAATCTGCTGACCCTTCCCTTCGGCAAATCCTTTTCAGGAAAGCCTGGGGAAGGCGCTCGCGGGCTTGGACCTTTCGACCCTTACCGCCGGTGGGGACTTTCACCCCGCCCTGAGAACATCGGCCGTCCGGAATGAACGGCCTGAGGCGAAATATGACGCCGGTTCGGAGCCGCGGCAAGCGCGTTCCGCATGGAAAAACCGCATGGTCCCATGCCACCATGGCGGGCCGGCCCTCGCGGGGCGGAATTAACGATTGGCGCACGGCCCGGGACTCCGATTCCGATTTGTTCTTTTCGTTAATAATTGTGGCCGAGATGAGCTGTGGACGAACGAGTCCTGGCTTGTGGACGGACTCGGCAGCCAGTTGCGCAGATTCCGCAAATCACATCAGTTGATCCGCGACAAGCCCGCGCTGATCCCGAGACCGCAACAGCGACTCCGAGGGATCGCCTCAGCGATATCGAGGGAGCGCGCGCCGGACCAACCGCGTGCGTATCAAAGACAACAAAAAGGCAAGAGGTCGAGACGGCATGTCCCTGCTCGAAGGCACTATCGATTCCAAAAGCCACCCGCTCGCAGTGGTCGAGGACATCGCCGCCAGCAACAACTGGCCGTTCGAACGCTCCGGCGAAGACGAACTGACGATTGTCTCGAAGGGACAATGGACCGACTACCAGATCTCATTCACCTGGATGGGCGAGATCGAGGCACTGCATCTGGCCTGCGCGTTCGACATGAAGATTCCGGTCGCGCGGCGCGGCGAAGTGCAGCGCCTCGTCGCCGCGGTGAACGAGCAATTGTGGGTCGGCCATTTCGACCTGTGGACCACCACGGGCATGGTCATGCACCGCCAGGCCCTGGTGCTGCCGGGCGGGCTCACCGCCTCGACCGCGCAATGCGAGGCCATGCTGGCCGGCGCCATCCACGCCTGCGAACGCTATTTTCCCGCGTTCCAGTTCGTGGTGTGGGCCGGCAAGTCCACAACCGAGGCGATGGACGCCGCGATGTTCGATACGGTCGGAGAAGCGTAGGTCTCGCCTCGCCCTCCGCCGTCGTCCCGGACGAGCAGCGAAGATCCGGGATCCCTACCGCGTGATGCCTGTTGTGGCACGCGGCTTGTTGCCAACACCTCGATCCACTAGAACCGCCTGTGGTACGCGACGAGCGCAAGCGCTCGCGCGGGGGTCCCCGCCTTCGCGGTGACGACAGCTGAATCCGTGGTGAGCGCAGTGGCAGACAACAGCACTCTTCAAAACATCACCGGCACCATCCTTCTCGCCGGCGCCGGCAAGATGGGCGGCGCGATGCTGACCGGCTGGCTGGCGGGCGGGCTCGATCCGCGCCGCGTCGCCGTGGTCGATCCGTTCATCTCGCCCGAGATCACCGCGCTTGCGGCCAAGGGCGTCGCGCTCAATCCCGATGCGGCGGCGACAGGCTTTGTCGAGACGATGGTCGTCGCGGTGAAGCCGCAGATGTTCCGCGAGGCCGGCGCGAAGCTGAAATCTTTCGTCTCGGAAAAAACCTCGGTGGTCTCGATCATGGCGGGCACCACGATCGCGTCGCTGGCGGAGGTCTGCGGCGGCACCGTGGTGCGCGCGATGCCGAACACGCCGGCCGCGATCGGCCGCGGCATCACGGTGGCCGTTGCCGCGAAGAATGTCAGCAGCGGACAGCGCGCGTTAGCTGACGCGCTGCTGCGTGCGACCGGCTCTGTGGAATGGGTCGAGGATGAAAATCTGATGGACGCGGTGACCGCCGTCTCCGGCTCGGGCCCGGCCTATGTGTTCCTCCTCGCCGAGGAGCTGGCGCGCGCCGGCGTCGAAGCCGGATTGCCCGAGGCGCTCGCGACCAGGCTGGCGCGCGAGACGGTCGCCGGTTCCGGCGAATTGCTGCACCAGTCGGAGCTTCCCTCCGCCACGCTGCGCCAGAACGTCACCTCGCCCGGCGGCACCACCGCCGCGGCGCTCGGTGTGCTGATGGGCGAGCCCGGCTTGCGCGACCTGATGATCCGCGCGATTGCGGCGGCGACGAAGCGGTCGAAGGAATTGGCGAAGTAACGGCTACGCGCCCAGCCGCTTGTTGAACATCGCGACATTGACGAGCCCGCGGGCGTGGCGGCCTTCGCCAAGCTTGCGCGAGCCCTCGAACGCCTCGACCTCGAAGCGGATGACGCGGCGCTCGACCGCGACGACTTTCGCCGTAGTCCGTACCGTCGCGCCGACGAGGCTTGCGGCGAGATGGCGGATATCGACCTCGGTGCCGACCGTGACCCAACCCGGCTGAAGCGCGGCGCGGATCGCATCGCCCGACGTCATCTCCATTTCCAAAATCATCATCGGCGTCGCATAGACCATCGGCATGCCGGGCACGAAATGCCCGACCGTGCGCTCCACCGGCACCACCAGCGTGCGCTCGGCGCTCATGCCGACCTTGATGAAGTCGCGTGCGTCCATGGGTGCTTGCTCAGTGTCGTCCCGGACAAGCGAAGCGCAGATCCGGGACCCATAACCACAGGATCGAGTTTGGCGAAGACTCGGAGTTGCCAGCTCGCCCACAACCACGCCCTGTGGTTATGGGTCCCCGCCTTCGCGGGGACGACAGTTGTGATCGGCGCTAAAGCGGAAATTACTTCTTCGCCGCCGCCGCGCGCTCCACAAAGGTCTTGCCGCCCTTCATCTTGTGGCGGAGCGGGGCTTCGTTGATCTGGATGACGACGGCATCGGCGTCGACGCCGAGATTCTTCACCAGCGCCTGGGTGATGTCGCGCATCATGCCGGCCTTCTGCTCGTCGGTGCGGCCCTCGGCCATGCTGACTGTGATCTCAGGCATCGTTGTCTCCCTGCTGCTTCGTCATGGCCGGGCTTGTCC
>NZ_AKIY01000338.1 GCF_000282615.1 Bradyrhizobium sp. YR681
GGCTCGCCGAGCAGCAGCCAGCCGGTGAGCAGCGTCAGCGCCGGCACGCAGGCCGGGAACACGGCCGCGCGAGCGACGCCGAGGCGCTGCACGGACACGGCAAAGAGATACAGCGCGGCGGGGCCGGCAAGCACGCCCTGCGCCAGCGCCTGGATCGCATTCTCCGTCACGCCGATCGCCGCGATGCGGGCGAGACCGCCGGTCAGCAGATAGATCGGCAGGAGCAGCAGCGACAGCACGTTGATGACGAGCGCGGCCGAGACAGGCGAGACGCGCCAGTGACGCAGCAGCGCGCCAAAGCCGGCAAACATGAAACCGGTGAGCACGAAGATCAGGTCGCCCTGCACGCCGTCGGCGCCGATATGGCCGATCGATTCGGCGCCGATCACGCCGAGGCCGCCGACGATGACGACGGCGCCGGCAAAGCGCGAGGCGGAGATCTTCTCCTTCAGGAACAGGGCCGCGAGCAGCAAACCGCCGAGCGTCGCGGACGACGGCTGGATCACACTGCCATGGCCGAGCGGCACGTACAGGAAGCCGGTATAGGAGATCAGCGACATCACGGGGCCGCCGAGCACCATCAGCGCAAGACCCCTGCCCCAGCCGATGCCGCAGAGATCGGAAATGCCGGCGCGGACTACCAGCGGCAGGAACGCGATTCCCGACCAGACGTAGCGATGCACGAGCAGATCGACCGGCGTAAAGCCGACCTTCAGCCCATGCCGCGTGCCGGCAAAGCCGAGCGCCCAGAACAGCGCCGCCGACAGCCCGCAGACGACGCCGAGAAGCGCCGGTGCCGCATCGTTCTTGTGAATGAGAGCGTCAGCGCCGCTCGTCCGCTGATCCATGGACAAGCCTTATGTCAGCGCGCGAGCCGGCTCAACCCACGCGGCTGCAGGGCTGGCAGGCAAAGCGGCCGCGCGCGCTCTCGCCGTCACGTCCCCTCGCCGAACACCATCCGCCACCCCTTGCGCGTATCCATGTATTCCCTGACCTCGCGGATGCGATTTCCCGCCACCGTGAACACGAAGCAATAGTCGTTCTCGTAGGGCGTGCCGCCGGGGAGTGTTGCGCGCATCCGCTCTTCCACGATGACGACATCGCCATCGGCATGGACGCCGCGAAAGGCGATATCGATCTCCGAAAACAGCTTGTGCATCTCTTGCGCGATGAAACGCGCGATTTGCCCCGCGCCGACCATGTGGTCGGTGTGGTCGAGCGCGATCGCGGTGGCGTTGCCCTTCGGCGCGATCCATTCGGCATCCTCGGTGAACAGCGCGGCGATCCGCTCGGCGTCGCGCGAGGAGAATGTTTTCCAGGCGTTGAGGACGATGTCTTTCGGGCTGGTCACGGCGCGCTCCCCGGCTGCGTTGAGATGAGAGCCGCGTTCTAGGGCGCGACGCACGTTGCGGCTCGCCACAATCGGACTCGGTCATCCCGCGGCACTTCCGCCTGAACCGCCGTCGGCTATGATCCGGCCATGCTGAGCTTCGAGACCTGCAACGCCGCGCGCCTGCGCCGCGATCCCCGCTATGACGGCCGCTTCTTCACGGCGGTGAAGACCACGGGCATCTATTGCCGCCCGGTCTGCCCGGCCAAGCAGCCATTGACGCGCAACGTCGTCTATTATCCGGCGGCGGCGGCCGCGGAGGCCGCGGGCTTCCGGCCCTGCCTGCGCTGCCGTCCCGAGACTGCACCGTTCTGCCCGGCCTGGAACGGCACGCGCTCCACCGTGGCGCGCGCGGTGAAGCTGATCAACGACGGCGCGCTCGACGAATGTTCGGTGGTGAGGCTTGCGACGCGGCTCGGCATCTCCTCGCGTCATCTCGCACGCTTGTTCGAGCGCCACGTCGGCGCCACGCCGCAGCAGCTTGCGAAGACGCTGCGCGTGCAGCGCGCCAAGCGCCTGCTCGATGCCAGCGGCCACACCATGACGGAAATCGCGTTCCAGGCCGGTTTCGGCAGCCTGCGCCGCTTCAACGCCGCGTTCGCCGAACTCTACGGCCGTTCGCCGTCGAGCTTGCGCAACACTCAGAAAAACCCGGGGCTGAGATCGAGACCGTAAGTGAGGCTCAGCACGAACACGAACAAGGCAGCGGCGGCAAACAGCGCGAGATGCCTGACGATGAACGCACGCGGCGAGGTGCTGGCAACAACGGCTTTTTGCGCAACGGGCATGACGGCTCCAGTATTGATTCCAGAATTGGCCGCTCTATATGCGGCGCGCGCATCAGGCGCCGCGATCTGCAAAACAACTATTAAGAAGATCACACTCGTCTTGAACGGCCGTACACAAGAACGGGATTGCGCGATTCTTTTTCAGGTCGGCTTCTCGATCCGTGCACGCGCGCAAAAAAAGCGCCGTTCCCTGCCGCAAAGAAAAACCGCGCTCCCTCAGGGAACGCGGCTTCAGCGTGATCCGGCGCCTTCTTAAAACCCGAATCCTGGGATAGGCACGATGGATGGACCGGCAGCGTGCTCGCCGCTTCGAGCTAGCGGGCCGAGCCGGTGGTCGCCGTCGCGGTCTTCAGCTTGCGCGGAGTCAGCACGCTGACCTGGAGCGGCGTCACGCTGGTGGCCGGCGCCGTCACCTGCTGCTCGACATTGGCGGCACCGAGCACGCGGACCTGCACGGGCGAAGCCGGAATGCCTTGAGCCTGATAGGCCGGCAGCTCGGCGGCGAAGGTAGCAGTCGAGCCCGCGATGACGAGGGCGGCGGCTGCGATCGACAAAGTCTTCTTGTTCATTGGTGATGCTCCAAAAGGAAGGTTCGGAGCACATCTAAGCCTGATTTGCTGCAATGCGACATGCGTTGCTGCATCGCAATATCGCGCCCGGCGCATATCGATATGTTTAATACGTCCAACGCCTTGGACGCACTGCCCCGACACCCCCCAATCGGCCATCGCGCCACCGCGCGAATGGCGGAACCGCGATGGAACCCGCGTTGCATCTTGGCAACACCCGCCTGAAAAGCCGGTTTTCACCGATTTGCGCCATTGCGCTGCCACACCGTCCTCCGAACAATCGACGTGCTGCGTGCCTTTCCGTGCAACACTGTTTGCATCAAGACTGTTCGACAGGACGCGTTTGAACAGAACCGTTTGGAGGCAGGGATCATGAACGATCGGCGGTCTCTTCTGGTGGCAGTCTCGTGCCCCTCGGCCGTGATGGCCGGCTGGCTGGCGTTGTCCTTGTCCGCCTATGCCCCCGCCCTGATCGAGAACAGCGGCGCCAATGCCGCCGCCGTCTCGCGTGCCAAGGATCTCACGCGCCTTGAGCTCGCCGACGTCCCGCGCGCCGCGACCATCGAGGATGGTATCGCCCTGACCGCCGACATCACGGCCAGTGTCGAGGCGGCGGCAACGCCCGAAATCCCCGCTCCCGCCATCAAGCTCGCCTCGGCCGATCCGGCCTTGATATTGCCGAGCGAAGCATCGGCGCCGGAGATTGCGCCCGAACCTGCCCCCGTCGCCAGCGCGGTTGCGCCGGAGCCCGTCAGGCTCGCATCCGCCGATCCCACCGAGATCGAGACCACGGACGCGCTGTCGCCCGCGGCGATCGCAACCGGGCCGGCAGCTGCCCCGAGCAAGGCCTCGCCGCCGGCCGACACCGTCGCCGTGCTCGACGAATGCTTCGTGATGGAGGCATGCATCGACCGCTATCTCTGGGCGCTCTATCAACGCACGCCCAAGGAGGACTCGATCAAGGTCGAGGAGCGCCGTGCCGTCACCGTCAAGCGCAAGGGCAAGATGGTCACCGTGATGCGCAGCTTCACGAAACTGGTCGACGAGGATTTCGGCTGGAAGGATCCGAAGGCGGCCGAGCACGCCGGCATGTCGATGATGGATTACGTCATCGGCGGCATGGACAAGAGCTTCAAGCAAAAGCTGTTTCGCACGCTGCTCGCCGCCGAAGCCGCCGGCCTTTCGCCCGGCATCACCAGCGCCTTCCGCGACGATTATCGCCAGTCGATCGCGAGCGGGCTGAAGGCCGCCTCGGACCGCTCCTATCATGGCGGCAGCACGCGCGGCGGCTACGGCCACGGCATGGCCGCCGACATCGTCAGCACCCAGGGCAACAACCGCGCGCAGCGCTGGGTCTCGACGGAAGTGCTGTGGAAATGGGTCGACGCCAACGGCAAGGCGCTCGGCATCGGGCGGCCCTATCTCGGCCGCGATCCGCCGCATGTCGGCCCGATCGACGGGGCGGAATACATTTCCAAGCGTGGCGTTGCGACCAGGGAGGCTGCCAACGTCAAACCAAAGAAGGCGCGGGCCGTGGCCAGTGCCAAGCCGCCGAAGGCACAGGCGGCACGCGAGCAGAAGGTTTTGGCCAAGCCGCAGAAATCGGCGCAATCCGCAGCAAAACGCGCGACCTGAGCTGTTACGGCGCCCGCGTCGGCAGTGGCACGAGGCGCATCTCGGCGGTGCCGGCCTCTTGCGTGCGCACCAGCACCGCGAACACGGTCTCGACCGCGAGCCGTACCGCGGCCTCCATCGCCTTGCCCTTGGCCAGATGCGCCGCGATCAGGCCGGTGAGGAGATCGCCGGTGCCGTAGGGCCGGATCGGCAGCCGCGGCGTCGCAAAGCGCGACAATTGGTCGTCCGCGCACAGGATCGTCTCCACCTGTCCGTCCGGCGTGTCAGTGAGCGTGCAGCCGGTGGCGACGACGTCGATGCGGCCCTGCCCCGCAAGCACGGCGCACGCCGCGCGCAAGCCCTGCGCGTCCGCGATCGTGATGCCTGAGAGCAGCTCGAGTTCGAACTGGTTCGGCGTCGTCAGGTTCGCGGCCGGCAGCAGCCGGTGCCGCACCACGTCCAAAATGCCGTCGGCGACATAGACTCGGCCGTCGTCGCCGATCACGGGATCGCAGAGATAGACGAGCTTCGAATTGCGCAACAGGGCGCGCTCGACGAAATCGGCGACGACCGCGGCAGTGCCCGGCGAGCCGAGATAGCCGGTGACCAGCACCGCGGCCTCGTCGACGAGATCGCGTTCCTCGACGCCTTTGAGAAGATCGGCAACGAGCTCGGTCTCCAGCACCCGTCCGCGCAAGGTCGGGTAACGCGGATGGTTCGACAGCAGCGTCGTCGGCACCGCCGCGACGTTGACGCCCTCCGCCTGCATGGCATAGGCGGCCGCGCTGTTGCCGACATGGCCGTGAACCACCTGGCTTTGAATCGAGATGACGAGCATGTGGAGGTCCGTAGGGTCAAATGCGCAGCAAGGCAAGCGTAGCGCGGGTCACGAAACGTCGTACGCAAGCCCTGGCCGCAACGCCTGCATCTTCCGCGCCAGCCGCCGGTGCCCGCTCTCCTCCGATCGCGCCAGACGGCCCGCGACAGCGACATGATCCGCATCGCTCTTGTGCTGGTTAAGCTTGGCCTGCCCCTCGACGGTATCAACCACGAGAGCGATGACGCGGATCGCGGCCAGCATGCTTTCGCGCTTGTCCGGCTCCATCTGCGCGAGATCCCAGGGCGCCTTCGGCAAGCGCGCCTCGGAGACCGCGAGCAGTGCGTCGCCATGTCCGCGGTTCTCGTCCAGTCCGCGCGGATGCGCCACGCCCGACAGGTGCACGGCCTCGTAGAGCCAGGTCGAGACGTTGTCGCGCGAGGCGTACCAGTCGTTGGAAATGTAGGCGTCGTCGCCGGCAACGATCAGCAGGAAGCGACGCGCGCCGTCCGCGAGCGGCACGAGTGGATTTTTGGCGGTGAGATGGATCTGCACGATCGTATGCCCGTCGCGCTGGCCAAGCACGAACGGCACGTGCGAGGCGCGCGGGCCGCGCTCGTCCGCCGCCACGATCATGCCGAAGCCGCGCTGCCCGGCAAATTCCAGCGCGCGCTGCTGCTCGATGTGGAACTGGGGACGAAGGACGTGCATGGCGCGGCGCTCGATGGCTGGATGGACGACGAACTGAAGCTAACTCATGGTCCGGCCCAATCAGAAACGATATTGCCCCGCAAACGCAGATGTCAGGAATGATTTCGGCGTTGTGCCAGCTCGCCGAGATAGGCGCAGAACATGTCGGCCAGCCCGTCGGCATGACGCGCGATCTCCGCTTCGCTGCGCGGCGTCTCCGAAAACCGCTTGCCAACCTCGCTCAGCGTCGTCTTGATCAGCTCGCCGGCAAGCTCGCGCGTCGCATCCGAGGCTTTTGGCAGCGCTTCGCGCATGAAGGCCGCGACGATACCTTTGCCGGCGGCCCGCGCCTCCTGCGCCTCGGGCGCGTCGCGATAGAGCGGCGCGGCATCGCTCAGCGCCGTGCGGATCGCACCTTCCTCGCACTCGGAACGGATGAAGGCATGCACCAGCGCGCGCAGCCGCGCCGATGGCGGCTTAGCCCGCTCCGCAAGAAGGCCGCGCAAGAGTTCGCTCGTGCGCTGCCACTCGTCGCTCTGGAGGCGGAACAGGATCGCCGCCTTGTTCGGAAAATATTGGTAGAGCGATCCGACGCTCACGCCGGCCCGCTCGGCCACCCGTGCCGTGGTGAAGCGCTGTGCGCCCTCCTTCGCCAGGACCTGAACAGCCGCATCCAGAATGGCCGCGACCAGCTCGCTGGAGCGGGTCTGCTGGGGCTGTTTTCGTGAGGAAACTGAACGGCTTCGACGATCGGCCACGGCGTCCTCCGGCAATGCGAATAGCGAATGCGACGAATTAGTCGTATTTCAGCTTTCACGCAAGCACGCGCTTTGCCGCGAACTCTGGAGACCCAAATGACCACCCCGACCATCACATCGCTTGCGCCGCTGCTGGATCGCCTGTTCGACCAGGACGAAGCAGCGCGCGGCGCAATGCGGACTGCCTTTGCCGACCTGACCGACGCCGACCGTGCCCGGATGATGCGGAGCAAGACCGGTTACCGCGACCTTTACGGGCGGCTGAAGGACGCCCCTCTCGCGGTCTCCCGCGAGACCGGCCACCTGCTCTACATGCTCGCACGCAGTTCCCGCGCCAAGGCAATCGTCGAGTTCGGCACCTCGTTCGGCATTTCGACCCTGCACCTTGCCGCGGGCCTGCGCGACAATGGCGGCGGCCGCCTCATCACCAGCGAGTTCGAGCCGTCCAAGGCGGCGCGGGCGCGCGAGAATCTCACGGCCGGCGGGCTGATTGATCTCGTCGAAATCCGCGAGGGCGATGCGCTGAAGACGCTTCAAGTCGATCTGCCCGAAACCATCGACCTCGTGCTGCTCGACGGCGCCAAGGCGCTTTACCCTGAGATCCTGGATCTGGTCGAAGGCCGTCTCAGGCCGGGCACAATCATCGTCGCCGACAATGCCGACGACAGCCCCGACTATCTGGCGCGGGTACGCGCGCCCGGAAGCGGCTACATGTCCACGCCCTTCGCCGAGGACGTCGAGCTCTCGGTGCGGATCAGCTAGCACTCTGCGATTGTTCGAAGCCGCCGCACGCATCGCCGCGCGGCGGCTTCATGTTGTGGCATCCTGTCGGGGACCTTCGGCACCGGATGTCGCAGGCTCGTCACTCACACGTGATACCTCCTCCCGGCAAAAGCCATATTGTGCGTGCTAAACATACCTACCGCGCGGTATCTTTCATACGCATTACGCCCGAGCCAGTCATGACGTCCGCCTTCAACGCCTACGCAGCGCTTGCCCTCGCCATTGTCTTCGAGGTCACTGCGTCCGCCTTCCTCCAGCAATCCGCGCAGTTCACGCGGCCGTGGCCGACGCTGGCCATGGTGCTGTTCTACGTCGCCTCGTTCTATGCGCTGTCGGTGGCGATCCGGGTCATTCCCCTGAGCATCGCCTACGCGATCTGGGGCGGGGTCGGCATCATCCTGACCGCGACAATCTCCTTCGTGCTGTTCCGCCAGATGCTGGATGCGGCGGCGTTCGTCGGGATCGGACTGATCGTGTCAGGGGTCGTGATCATCAACCTGTTCTCGCAGACGACGGCGCATTGATGCCGGCGAGCGCCTATACCCGCGCCAAGCAGCCCGAGCAGGTCCGGCGTGCCCTCCTCGACTCTGCTGCCGCCATCGCCATGGACCATGGTGTCGCGGGCGTCACGGTGCAGGCGGTGGCGGCGGCGGCCGGCGTCACCAAGGGCGGGCTGTTTCACCACTTCGGCAGCAAGCAGGCGCTGATCGAGGGCCTGTTCGCCGATCTGCTGGCCCGCGTCGATGCCGAGATCGACGCCGCGATCGAGACCGATCCCAAGCCACGCGGCAGTTTTACTCGTGCTTATGTCAATGCAGTGTTTACCGGCAAGGCGTTCGGCTTCACCACGCCCTGGGCGGCGCTCAGCATGGTGGTCGTCACCGATCCATCGCTGCGCCGGCTCTGGAACGACTGGATGAAGGCGCGCCTGAAGCGCCACCGCGCGACCGACGGCACGCCCGAGCTCCACGTCGTGCGCCTCGCCGCCGACGGCGCCTGGCTGTCCTACGTCACGACGGGACAGACGCGCTTGAACGCCGAGCTGCGCGCCGTGCACGACCACCTGATCGCGCAGACCCATCGGCGCGCGTAGCCTTCGAATCTGACCTGTCGCTAGTGGCTCTGCGCCGGCTTCGGCGGGCGCTGCGCGGATTTGGACGATTTCGCGCCCGGCTTGGCCGCAGCGCGCGGCGGCGGTTCGTCGACAGACTGCAGATAGGCCGCGAGCGCCTTGGCGGTGTCGGAACTGGTCGCGTAATGGTCCGCCAGGAACCAGGACAGCGTCAGGCTCATGCGCCCCTTGGCAAGACCGCGCGGGCTCCGATGGCAGGTCGTGCAGCCGTCGGCAAACAGCCGGTCGGGCGACTTGCCAGCGTCAAGGTTTTGCGCAGTCGCAACGGTTCCCGTCAGCCCGGCGACCGCAGCAAAAATCATCAGGGGCGCGATCAGGCCGCGCCCCGGCCGAAAGTGCGATGTCAATGCCGTCCCCAGAGCGTTTTCAAGCGAAGTGGATGACCTGTTCGCGTCAGGAAAACGCGTCAAAAATCCAGAGTTCCCGTCTTGCGGTCACGCCGCCAGCAACTGATCGAATTCGGGCGGCGTATAGGCCTTGCCGTCCTGGTCGGTGATGACGACCTTCCAGCCCTCGCTCGCCCACACCTTTGCCTTCGCCACGATGAGCAGCCGGCTCTCGCGGGCAAAACTGCACTTCTCATTATCGCGTTCTGCGATCATCTTGTAGGCCAATGCGCATCCCCTTGCGTTGCCCTGCACCCGCTTCCCTCGTGGCAGCGGGCTTTGGCGGCAATTCGCCGGGAGCGTGGCAATTTGGTGCCATCCGCAGGCAGCATTGTGCCTGGCTCCGGCCGAACGACGGAGGTCGATCATGCCTGACATCATGAAGGCGATTCTGCTTGTCGCGGGCTTGCTCGCGGCGAACCTGCTCGGCGCCGCGCCCGCGGCTGCGCAGACCTACGATCCGCGCTATCCCGTCTGCATCGAGGTCTACAGCATCGACGGCAGCACCATCGATTGCAGCTTTGCGACGATCGCGCAGTGCGCGGCGACCGCGTCCGGGCAGTCCGCACGATGCTATGCCAACCCCTATGCGATGCAAAACCGCCAAACGGGCCCAGGCCCATCGCCGCCGCGACGGAACCGCTAGCGCCCGCGATCCGCTCAGTGCACGCGTATGACGTGCGGGCGGCCGAGATCAATCAATCCCTGCACCGCCGAGAGGCGGTCGTCCAGGGCCGCGATCGTCAGCAGCAGATTGTTGCGGCGCTCGTCGAGCAGGCCCATCTCGGCGCCGGAGAGTTTTGCGCTCGCCCGTTGCTTGTGAATGCCTTCGAGAGATTCCCGCAGCCCGGCAATCAGGCCGGAGAGCTGTTTCACCTCTTTGGTCATCGACCGCTTCGCGACATTTTGGCGGCGCGACTCCGCCTGGCTCTGTCTCATCACATCCTCCCGTGCCCCGCTGCCCCGAGTGGATGCTTACATCTTTGGATACACATCTTACGATCGATGAAATCTGCCCGCGAAGAACTTTCTCAAATTGTACGCTCAGGGAACTTAGCCTCCCCGAGCAGAAAGCCCGGCGCGAAGGCCGGGCTTTCATCGGTCACGCTAGTGCTTGGGATGTCCGCCACCGGGACCGCCGGCCGGGGCACCGCGCGGAGCGGCATTGATGTGCGGAGCGCCGCCGCCATGCGGCATCGCGGGTGCCGCCGCGCGGGGCGCCGGCATCTGCGCATGCGCATTCATCGGCGAACCATGGCTGACATTCGGCTGCGCCACATGGGGCATTGCGGGCCGGGCCGCGGGCGCGGCCGACATGCGCGGCGCTTCATGCGGACGCGCCATCGTGGGCGCATGCGGTGCGGCGCGGCTCGCCGCACGATCGTGCATCATCCGCGCCTGCGCATCGCGCGAGCTGCGGTTCTGCGCGTCGGTCGCCCGCGCGTTCACCGAGCGGTCGCTTCGCTCAACGCGAGCCCGATCCGTCGCAACCGCCGTGTCGCGCTTGGCGATGACGGCGTAATGCCGCGCCGTCGCGGCATGCCCCCGGTCATTCGCACCGCTACGCCCCAGTGCGACCGCAGCATCGCGCGTCGCCGCACGGCCGATACGGGCCGCATGCGGATCGATCGTCATCCGCGTCGCGACGCGTTCGTGCGAGGTCCAGTATTGATTCCAGTAGGCGTGGCGGCGATACCACGGCCGTCCCTCGTAATAGCTCGACCAGTACGAGCTCAGCACGAAGGGCGCGACCGGCACGTCGATCTCGTCGACATAGTCGGGAAGATAGACGTAGTGATTGCGGTAGAGATATTCGAGATATTGCGACGACACCCAGCCGCGATCGTCGGAGAAGCTCACGTCGCACCAGGCATTGCCGCGCAGGCAGCCATGGATGTTGACGCGGGCGCCCTCGGGGATGCGATCGACCAGGGGAAAGCCCGAACCCGGCCCGGCGCGCAGGCCGGTCGAGACGGTGACGATACCCGGCGCGGCCAGTGCGGCCGTCGGGGCGAGCAGCAATGCTGCAACCAAAGCGCTCTTGAGTCTCATGGCGAATTCCTCCTCTGCGGTTTGGAACGCGCCAGTGATACGGGCGTTCCGCGCGCAGAGGCCGCATCCCTCGAAAGATTGAGACGCATGCCGCGCGCGGTTCAATATTCATTCGCCGTTCATCGGCGTCGCGCGCGCGAGCGCGGCCCGTCCGTCACCTTGCCTGCAGCATGAAGGCGTCGAAATACGAGGCGAGCCCGGCAAAGTCCTCGATCGGCAGCACGCATGCGACATACTGGTCAGGCCGCACCACAACCATGCAGCCGGCCTTGCGATCGATGCCGCGCATCTCGAAGACGTCGTGACCGCTCTTGAGGTCCGGACAGAACATCTTTTCGTAGTCGAGCAGACCGTAGCGCCCCTTGCGCGGAAGCAGCAGCGACGGCATCGCCTCGAGGGCGAGGTCGCGATGATCCTGCTGGAACACCGCGCGCAGATCGATCACGCCGTCGATGTCGACGCTGTTCGGGGTATATCTCCGGATCGGAGATGTCCGGGACTCCGCGAGGAAATCGCACAAGGCACGGATGGCCGAGTCCGACGCTGTCGGATTTTCGGCGGGCGAAAACGCATAGATCCGGAAGCGGCCGTCGGCTTGCGCCGCATGGCCGAGATGAACAGGCTTTGCGTCCCCAAGCCGAATGACCGGCGCGGAATGGAAGCGCGTACCGATCACGAGGCCTTTCGCGAGATGCTGATGTGACGTTGTGCCGGTCAAGGTCGAATGCTTGTAGTGCGTCGCGGTGCCCGCGGTATAACGGCCATGCCGGACAAAATAGTCCTGCGTCCCGGCGGCATCGACGCCGCCAGCTTTCGCGGCGGAAGCCAAAATCCCTGCCCACTCGCGGTCGAAGTCGATCAGCTCCTTTGCAACGGCCTGGCGCTCGGCCGAATAGGAGTGCAGCAGGCCCGGCGCGCACTGCTTGCGCAGCACCGCGGCGAGCTTCCAGCCGAGATTGAAGGCGTCCTGCATCGAGACGTTCATGCCCTGCCCCGCCTTCGGGCTGTGGGTATGGCAGGCATCGCCGGCGATGAAGATGCGCGGCAGGCGCGTATCGAGTTCGGTCTCCGGCACGTCGTCGAACTTGTCGGTGAGGCGCTGGCCGATCTCGTAGACCGACCACCAGGCGATCTCCTTCACCTCAAGCGTATGCGGCTTCAGGATCCGCTGCGCTTTGGCGATCACGTCCTCGGCGGTGATGTTGCGGTTGGCAACGCGTTCACCGACATCCAGCTTGGCGAGCTCGACATAGATGCGGACCATGTAG
Source organism: Bradyrhizobium sp. YR681 (assembly GCF_000282615.1). Classification (GTDB taxonomy): domain Bacteria; phylum Pseudomonadota; class Alphaproteobacteria; order Rhizobiales; family Xanthobacteraceae; genus Bradyrhizobium. The sequence continues at coordinate 12,248 of NZ_AKIY01000338.1, forward strand.
CCGCCTTCGCGCGGAATGATCAGCAGGCTGCCGTCCTTCGCCGACTGGACCAGGGACTTGAAGCGGATGTCAGGAAAATCGGTCACCGCCAGCACGTCCATCACGCCCCAGGCGTGGTTGGCGGAATCGCCATGCAGCTCGCGGCCGATCGATTTGCGCACGGTGCTGCGCGCGCCGTCGCAGCCGACGACGTAGCGTGCCTTGATGGTCTCGACCTTGCCCTCGTCGCCGGCATCGACGCGCTCGAGGCGCACGGTTACGGCATGGTCGGCAGGATCTGCGGCCGGATCGACCTGAAGATCGAGCAGGCGGCGGCTGTAATGGGGCTCGAGCCTGGCCGGTGCCTTGCGCATGACGTCGAGAAAGCCGTCATGGATGCGCGCCTGGTTGAGGATGACGTGCGGGAATTCGGACAGCCCGTCCTCGACGTCCTGCACCCGGCCGCTGCGGACGATGCTCTCGGGCGTCTGCTCGTTCGGCTTCCAGAACGTCGTCTCGTTGACCCAATAGGCTTCCTTCAGCACGCGCTCGCTGAAGCCATAGGCGTGGAACATCTCCAGGGTGCGGCAGGCGATGCCATCGGCCTGCCCCACCAGCAAACGGCCCGGCTTCTGCTCGACGATGCAGGTCCTGATATCGGGGAATTGCGCAAGCTGGGCGGCGAGCGTCAGGCCGGCGGGACCGCAGCCGACGATGAGGACGTCGACCTCCTCGGGCACGGCGCCCGCTGCACCCGAAGCCTGGATGCGTTCGGAAGGATCGGCAATTTCGGGGTCGCCCGGCTGGAATCCATTGAGATGGAATTGCATGAGCACCTCTCCCGTCAACGTCTTCTTCGATATTGCTCAGTATGCTGATGATCAGTATACTTGTCAATAATCCGCGACCTCCCTGCCGTCCGAGGAGAATTCGGTGAAAGACAACAACGAGATGCCCGGGCATCTGGCCCGACGGTTCCAGCAGATCGCAGTGGCGGTGTTCCTGGCCGAGGTCGAAAACGCCGGCTTCGACCTCACGCCGGTGCAATACGCCGCGCTCGCGACCATCAAGGCCAATCCGGGACTCGACCAGGTCACGCTCGCCGGATTGATCGCCTATGACCGCACCACCATCACCGGCGTGATCGACCGCCTCGTGCAGAAGGGGCTGGCGGAGCGCCGTGCCAGTCCTCGCGACCGCCGTGCCCGCGAGCTCGAGATCACCGACGAAGGCCGGCGCATCTTGCGCAAGGTCACACCGGCCGTGGAGTCCGCCCAGCGGGTCATGCTGCGCGGCCTCAGCGCCCGGGAAGGCGAGGAGCTGATGCGGCTGTTGCGCAAGGCCATCGCGGCCGGCAACGAGCTCAGCCGCGCTCCACTGCGCGAATGAGCACCTTGATGTCCGTAATTGTCGCAGGCCTGCGAAACCAGGAACTAACCTTCGGCTGCTACCGTCGGGCCCATTCGGCGCTTAACGCGCGGTTAACTTTGCCGGTCGGGAGTTTCGGATGTTCAGGTTCACCATTGCGGCCGCGGCGATCGCGCTCTCGACCGTCCCCGCGCTGGCAAACGGCCATGGCGGCGATGCCCCTCCTCCACCCAAGCCCGAGGCGACGACCGCACCGGCCAAGGTGGTCCTGACCAAGCAGGGTCCCAAGCTCGTCGATCCCAAGGGCATGACGCTCTACACGTACGAGCGTGACACCAGCGGCAAGAGCTCGAACTGCAACGGCAAGTGCACCGAGAGCTGGGTCCCGCTGCCTGCAACCGCCGATGCCAAGGCCATCGGCGACTTCACCGTGATCAGCCGCAACGACGGCAGCAAGATGTGGGCGTACCGCTATCGTCCGCTCTACACCTCGCCGGCGGACAAGGCGCCCGGCGACGCCAACGGTATCGCCACGACGCTGCAATGGCGCATCGCGCGGCCCGAGGAATAGCGCGCGAACGACGCGCGGCCATCAGCCGCGCCAGCTTCTCGTCGCCTCGACCTGCGCGCTCTGTCCGGGCGGCAGCACCACGACCATCGAGTTGAGCTTCACCCGGTCGTAGAGGTCGATCACGTCTTCATTGCGCATCCGGATGCAGCCCGACGAGATCGCCTGCCCGATATATTCGGGCTGGTTGGTGCCGTGGATACGGTAGAGCGTGTCCTTGTTGCCGGCATAGAGATAGATGCCGCGTGCGCCCAGCGGATTGGCGGGACCACCGGAGACGCGCGCCGGATACGGTCCGAGGCGCGCCTGGATGTCCGCGGTCGGAACCCAGTCCGGCCATTCCGCCAGACGGCCGACGCGCGCGACTCCCGAGAACGCCATGGCTTCCTCGCCGACCGCGACGCCGTAGCGGATCGCCTTGCCGTCGGGCAGCACGAAATAGAGGTAGCGCGCATCGGTATCGACCAGGATCGTGCCCGGCTGCTCCTTGCGCGGATAATCGACGATGTGACGGAGAAATTGCTCAGGCACGTTCGCCTGCGCGTAAGGCGCGTGCGCCAGCAACTGCCGGTCGCGCGGCGTCATGCTCGCATCCGTCGATGGCGAGAGAGTCGTCTGCATGCAGCCGCCCAGCGGCAGCAAGGCAACGACGAACAAAGCGAGTAGAAATCTTGGCACCGCCGGCCCCCCGATAGCGGACAACAGCGCCCCCAGCAGCGCCAGATAGTGCCCAAATCGTGCGGAAAGCAAGGCAGCGGCGGTACACGTGCGCGTGTTCGGCAAGTCCGGTTCCATCACCACAAACGGCGGAAGAGCGTCGCATCATCTCCATCCCCTCGCCTTGCTTTGGTCAAACCCGGCTGGACTCGTGCGTCATGAGACCTGACCACCGGATTTGCCCATCGGATTTGGGATGGGGCCACCTCAACAGATCGACTCGCGCCAATGCGGACGACCAAGCCTAAGGAGCTGCGATGCTCGCGATGCTGAACCCCAAGCAAATCGTCGATGAGATCGTGAAGGACACGGTCAAGGACAACGATCCGCACGACGCGATTCAGATTTCGCCGGAGATGGTGCGGGCCTCGCGCCCCATCGGCGTAGCGCCGGCGCTGGCGCCCGAGATCACGCCCCGTCCGGAGCCGAAATTCGCAACCGAGCCCAAGGTCATCCCGGAGATCGATCCCGCGCCGAAGTTCAGCCCTGTCGCGGAGCCGCAGGCAGCGGCGCCCTCGCTGGACACCGAGCTGCGCATCGCAGCCGGCGATAGTCACGGCCGGCCGAAACGGTCCGCCGCCGGCAAATGGCTGCGCGGTGCGTTCGTCACGTTCCTGTTTGCGGGCGGCAGCGCCGCCGCCACCATCGCCTGGGAGAAACACGGCGACACCGTCAGACCGATGCTCGCGGAATGGACACCGGCCCTGGCCTCGCTGCTGCCTGCGACGTCGCAGACGGCAACGGTCGCAGCCGCGCAGGCCGCGCCGCCCACGGCGCAAGCCGCCGCACCTGCGGGCTCCGATCCATCTCCGACGCCGCCCGCGATTCCGGTTGCGGCAGCCGCGCCCGCAACAACGCAGCCCGCCGACGCGGCGCAATCGGTACAGTCGCTGACGCGCGATCTCGGCTTGATGGCGCAGCAGATCGAAACGCTGAAAGCCAGCATCGCCGAGCTGAAGGCGGGACAGGAGCAGATGGCACGCGAGATGGCGAAGCCGTCGGCACCGAAGCCGGTCGTCGAAGCAAGGCCGCCGATCGATCCGCGCGCGCGCGTCTCTGCACTGCCGCCACGGCCTGTGCCGCCGCCGGTTCGTAAACCGAAGCCGGTCGTGTCGCAGACTTACATGCCCGCCTACTCGCCTGCGCCGGTCGCGCCGCCGCCGCCGTCGCAAGCTGCCGCGGTCCCGCCGCCGGCTCCGCCGGCCGCGACGACGCAGGCCGTTGCCGATGACGACGGACCTGTCGTGCGTCCGCCGATGCCGCTGCGCTAAGGCACGATCCGGAAAAGTGCGGAGCGGTTTTCCGGAAGGATCATGCGCAACAACAATCCGAAGCGCGATGACGCTTCATCGAAATCTCATCGCGCTTTGAAGCGACAGCCTCGCGCACGCTGACCGAGTCGATGTGATGCGTTGAGTCCGGGATACTACGGAAGCGATGCTGCGATCGTCTTCCTTCAAGAGAAAAGGCCGTCGGGATCTATGCCGGCGGCCTTCTCTTGCAGCTGCCGGTTCCCGGAGCCCGGTTCTGCTGCAATTCCATGCCTCATGATCGCGCCGACATGTTTAATAAAATCTTAAAGCACTCACGCGTTGCACATCATTTCTGCGCTATAGGCACAGAGATTGTGCGCTCCGTTCATCGGATAGATATCGACTCAGTGATACGATCCAGCATGTTTGAAGACTTCCGTCGAAGGCTTCATTTGAAAATCTGGGTCGTCACACCGGGGAAATCGGATGCCTTACTACTCCTTCGATCTCGTGGTTGGTGAAGAGTTCAAGAACCAGGGTGGAATCATCCTCGAAGACATCGAGGTTGCCTCCGATCGCGCCGATCAATTGGCGTGCGAGCTGTCGCAGGTGAAGCCGGAGCTTCAGCAGAGGGGTTGCGCGGTTCGCGTCACCGATCGCGACCAGAACGAGGTCTATCGCACGCCGCTCGATCCCGTACCGGCCTGGCAGCGCTAGCTACTCTTCCAGCACTGGCGCTTCGAACCAGTTCGTCAGCGACAAGCCGCCGTCGACCACGAACGCCGCGCCGGTGACATAGCCGGAAAGCTTGTTCGACAGCACCGTGAGCGCCATCGGCGCGAGGTCGTTTGCCGCGCCGAGACGCCCGAGCGGAATGTGCTTCGCCAGCGAAGCATCCGCAACGAACCCGCCGGCTGCGATCGCTCCGGGCACCAGTGCGTTGACGCGGATGTCGTACCGGCCAAAGGTCTTGGCGAGCTCCTTCACCAGCATCGTCATTGCCGCTTTCGCCGTCGAGTAATGCGGCAGGTTGCGCGGCGTGCCCGCGTGCAGCGACGTGAGAAACAGGAACGAGCCGGGCCGCTTCGCCGCAATCAGACGCCTTGCGATCTCGCGCGCCAGATGAAAGCCGGCATCGAGGTTGACGGCGTGCATCTCCTGCCAGGTCCTGCGATCGACCGCCAGCGCATGATCGGCCTCACGCCGCGGCGGCGAGGCGCTGTGCACGAGATGCGTGACCTCGCCCAGCGCGGAACGTGCGGCAGCAAGCAGCTCATCGCAAGCCTCCAGCCTCGCGAGATCGCCGACCCACGGTACCGCCAGTTCGGGCTTGCTGCTGGCGCCGATCGCGGCACTGACGCGCTCCGCATTCACATCGGCGAACACGGTTCGCACGCCCTCGCCGACCAACGCCTGCGCGATCGCGCGGCCGATGCCATTGCCGGCGCCGGTGACCAGCGCCGTGTCGCGTGCGGGATCGAACGGCGTGCTGAACAGGCTCATGTCACTCTCCGTGGCCGGGATCCCGGCCACGATAGCGCACCGCAATGCGAAGCGACAAATGCGCCCCCAACGCCATTGCGGAGCGGCCCGCCGGACGCTAGCCTGCCCAAAAATGGAGGAGATACCAAGGATGCGCACCGGTTTCCTGATCGCCGGCCTGTTGCTGATCGCCGCGCCGACCCAAGCGGCCGACGACCATTCACGCTCGACCTATGTGACGCTGGTCTTGCAGGCCTTCGCCGCCAAGGTGGAATGTCCGGGCACGGATGTCGTCTACCAGGATCTGGTGCAGAAGGCGGAGCAGATGCACCTGCCCGACGGCACCACCGAGAGGGTGCGCAAGGCGATCGCCTGGATGCACACCGGCGGCAAGATGGGCGAGAAGCAGGACGACGATCTGATGGCCGAGGTCGCGGTGGCGACCCAGGCGACCGATCTCAACCAGCGCCGCCTCGGCATGCCCAGCTGGTGCGAGGCCCAGAAGACCAACCTCGCCGGCCTGATCCGCGCCAAGGGCGGCTAGCGGCTGTTTGCCGCGTTAGGCACGCCGCGACGGAACCGCTGCCTCGGCCCATAATCGTCACATTCCTAGCCAGCATGCGGGCTCTTCGAACAGGAGACCCTCATGCGGATTGCTCATCTCGTCTTCGCCGGCGTGCTCGCGGCGAGCGCAGCCTCGGCCGGCCCGGCCCTGGCGAGGAATGCCGATACCCAAAAGGGCGAGTACAAGTCGACCTCGCCGTCGTCCTGCAGCGCCTATCAGCAAGCGCCCGACGGATCGTGGGAACAGCTTCCCTGCAAGGAAACCACCGAGCGCGGCCAGCCACAGATGCAACATCGCGCTCCAGCCCAGGGAACCGATCGCGAGGAGCGCTGAGCGTTCCCGTCGCCGTGATCAGCTCTGGGCGGGCCCGCGCATGATCTTCATGGCGTCGGCGATGTGACGCCATTCCCTGGCCTCGTCGGCTTCGCCACGGCCTTCGCAAGCCTGCGCCTGCTCGGCCGCCTTCGCGATCGCCGCAAAACCATGCTGTTCCAGCATCTGCCGCGCGAGGGTGTGGACCTGGACCTCAGACATCATGGGCGCTCTCCCGTCTGACCAACCCACGGCGCACCGATCGGCTGTTGCCGCGGGTGCGGGACAACGATCCGACCGCGGGTCCCGTTCCGCTGGCGCACACGACAAAGGCGGCCCGCCATGCCCGGCGGACCGCCTTCTCACCCACCCCAAAATGGGCCGTCGTCAGTCGCGTCCCCTACGCGACCGCCGCTTTCTTGCGCTCGAAATCGTTCGGCACCTCGATGTCGACCTCGAGGGTCGAGACCTCGTCGCCGCGCTCGAGCCGGACGATGACTTTTGTCGGGTCCAGCGTCACGTGCCTGGACACGACCGCCAGAATTTCCTCACGCAGCACGCCGAGCAGATCGGGCTGGCCGCGCATTCCGCGTTCATGGGCAAGCAGGATCTGCAACCGTTCGCGAGCGACCGGTGCAGAAGCCTTGTTGCCGCGGAGAAGCCGGAGCAGACCCATGCTCATGCAGCCCTCCGTCGCAGCAGGCGATCCATGAATCCTTTGCGCTCGGTCGGCACGTGCATGGCAATGGTCTCGCCGCACAGCCGCCGCGCCGCATCGGTATAGGCCCGCGCTGGTGCGCCTTCGGCATTCGACAACGTCACCGGCGTGCCGACATTGGAGGCGCGCAGCACGTCCTGGCTCTCGGGGATGATGCCGAGCAAGGGCGTTGCGAGGATTTCGAGAATGTCCTCAATGGTCAGCATCTCGCCGCGCGCGGCGCGCGAGGGATCGTAGCGGGTGATGAGAATGTGCTTCTCGACGCGCTCGCCCTTTTCGGCCCGCACGGTCTTGGAATCGAGCATGCCGATGATGCGGTCGGAATCGCGCACCGAGGACACTTCCGGATTGGTGACGATCACGGCTTCGTCGGCAAAGCGCATCGCCATGGAGGCGCCGCGCTCGATGCCGGCCGGGCTGTCGCAGATCACCCAGTCGAACCGGCTGCGCAAATCGGCGATGACCTTGCCGACGCCCTCTTCCGTGAGCGCATCCTTGTCGCGGGTTTGGGAAGCCGGCAGCAGCCAGAGATTCTCCAGCCGCTTGTCCTTGATCAGCGCCTGCGGCAGCTTGGCGACGCCCTGCACCACGTTGATGAGGTCGAACACGACGCGGCGTTCGGCGCCCATCACGAGGTCGAGGTTGCGCAATCCCACGTCGAAATCGACCACGACAACCTTGTCGCCGCGTTGCGCCAGCGCAGCTCCCAGTGCGGCGGTGGTTGTCGTCTTGCCGACGCCCCCCTTGCCTGACGTCACGACCAGTACCTTGGCCATCTCAAATATCTCCTTCTGGTCAGTTCAGCGCGGTAATTCGCATGGTGTTGCCTTGCAGCCAGGCCTGGGCAGGCTTGCCGCGCAAGGCCGCGTCGATGTCGTCGGCGGTCTGGTAAAATCCATCGATCGCAAGCAGTTCGGCCTCGATCTTCTGGCAATAGATGCGCGCGCTGGTGTGGCCGTTCACGCCCGCCATGGCGCGGCCGCGCAGCGCGCCGTAGATGTGGATGGAGCCGCCGGCGACGACTTCCGCGCCGGAGCCGACCGAGCCCAGAATGGTGACGTCGCCTTCCGGGAAGATCACGGTCTGGCCGGAGCGCACGGGGGTCTCGAGCAGCAGCGAAGTGGGCTTGGCCTCGACCTTCGCTTCGGGCTTCCTGGGCGCGGTCGGCTCGACCACACAGCTGCGTCCGCCCGAGAGCAGCGGCGGCATGGACGGCGTCAGCCGCGCCTCCTCCACGCCCTCGATGCCGAGCACGCGGATGTTGCGGTCCTGAAGGCTGGTGAGCAGATGATTGATGCCGGACTGGCTGAGGTCGACCGAGGACAGGTCGATCACCACGGGCCGGCCGGCAAAGAAGCCCGGCGAGCGGGCGATGGTGGTGTCGATCTCCTGGAGCCAATCCTGGATCGGAACCGTCGGCACGAACACAAAGGCCACATAGGAGCGCCCGCGCAGGCGCACCATTTGGCGTTGGACTTTTGCTGCAGCCTCCATATCGGCCGACTCGTTCCCTGTTATTGAATGGTTAACGATGCGGCGGATATGGTTAACGGCTGGTTAATTTCTCCGTGGGGTTACGTGGATGGGGCCCTGGTTGGTGCTGCTCGTGTCCCGGACGCGCACACCGACCCGTAGCCCGGATGGAGCGAAGCGCAATCGGGGAATTGCGCCACAAACGACGGTCCCGGATTTCGCTGTGCTCCATCCGGGCTACGAGGCTCCCTACTTCTTCACCTTGCTCGCATCCATCTTGACGGCAGGATCCAGCATTTTGGTCGTGAACGCGGTGGTCACGTCGAACGGCTTCTCCATGCCGAGATAGGTCTGGACCAGCTCATAGTCCTTCTTCATCCGCTCGCCGTCGATCCAGCCGAGGCCCTTGGTCGTCGTGAACTCGTCCGTCATCAGGAACTTGATGCGCTCCCACTGGCGCTCCTGGTTCGCCTTGTCGAGGCCGGAGACCTGGTCGAGCAGTGCCTTGAGGCAGGGCTCGACCTCGGCGACGCAGGCCGCAAAGGCCTTTTGCGTGACGCGAACGAAATCCTCGACGACCTTCGGGTTCTTCTGCAAGTACGCGCCGTTGACGATCAGCGAGTTGCCGTAGGGATTGAGCCCGATGTCCTTCCAGTTGACGTAGCCGAGATCTCCCCCGAACTCGATCACCTTGAGATCGTGCTCGTTGTAGAAGTCGCTGATGATGTCGACGGTGTGGCTCTTCAGCGCCGCGATCTTCGCGGTCGGCCCGACATTGACGAAGCCGACCGCATCAGGCGCGATGCCGGCGGCCTTGGCGAAGGCCGGCCACATCACGCGCGAGGCATCGCCCGGCGGATTGCCGATCTTGTGGCCCGGAAAGTCCTTCACCCCGTTCACGCCGTAGCTCTTCAGCCAGTAGAAGGTCTGGCCGGTGTTGGCGTAGACGCTCATCACCGCGACGGTGTCGGCGCCCTTGCTCTTGGCCACCAGCATGGTGGCGAGATCGGCGACGCCGAACGGCGAGCCGCCGGAGCCGACCTTGGCGGCGGAGACGCCGGAGCCCTTGCCGGTCTCGATGGTGAGATCGATGCCGGCTTTCTCGTACCAGCCCTGCGCCTTGGCATAGTAATACGGCGAGTGGTCGGCCGTCGGCGTCCAGTTCAGGATCAGGTTCACCGCCTCGCCAGCGCTCGCCGGCACCGCCGACAAACCGAGCGCCAGCGCCACAACAGCCGCCTGCAAATGCTTCATCGCATCTCTCCTCATTGCCAGCGACCCGGCTTGTCGCTCTCCCCTTGTGAGGCTACCAATGCAACAAGCCGTCCTCCACTTGTCAACTGTTTGGTTGGAAATGCCCGCAAAACGATCCGGCGACACCGCGCCGCAGCGGCGCGACCCCGTCGCCACCCGCAAGAAGCTGCTGACCGCGGCGCGCCTGGAATTCGCCAGGCACGGCCTTGCCGGCGCCCGCGTCGACGAGATCGCGATGCGCGCCGGCGTCAACAAGCAGCTCGTCTACCACTATTTCGGCGACAAGGACGCGCTCTACCTCGCCGTGCTCGAAGTGGTCTATGAGGACATCCGCGAGCAGGAGCGCAGGCTCAATCTGGAAGGCCTGCCGCCGGACAAGGCGATCCGCCGGCTGATCGAAGCTTCGTTCGACCATTTGGCGGCAAACCCTGATTTCATCGTGCTTTTGAACGACGAGAACCGCGGCGGCGCGCGCCATGTGCGCGGCTCGACCCGGCTGGAAGCGATGCATTCCCCGCTGGTCAAGAGCGTCTCCCACATCCTCCATGAAGGCGTGCGCTCGGGCGTGTTCCGCAAGGGGATCGATCCCATCCAGCTCTACATCTCCATCGCGGGGCTGAGCTATTTCTTCTTCTCCAACACCCCGACGCTGTCGGCGATCTTCGGCAAGGACCTGTCGAGCCGCGCCCAGCGCCAGTCCCGCCGCCGGCATGTCGTCGACCTCGTGCTCCAGTCGCTCCGGCCATAATCAACCAACTGGTTGAAACTTGGCCCGAGGACGGTTAGGCTCACCGCCGTGGCAGTGAAGCCGCGGCAATTGGGAGCAACAGGTGACAGCTCGCGGAGCAGGTCCGGCACGCAGCTTTGCGATCATCCTGATCGTGCATCTGGCCGTGCTCGTGCTCTGGCAGCTCCTGGTCGACGCCTTCCACGTCCCGAAATTCATCCTGCCCTCGCCACTGGCGACGGTGCAGACGCTGGCAACCGCGAACTATGCCTGGGGCGCCAATACGCTGGTGACGGCCGTCGAGATCGTCGGCGGCTTCGCGCTCGGCGCCTTCGTCGGCGTGACGCTCGCCGTGATCTTCAGCTGGGCGCCGCTGGTCAGCCTCGTGCTGCTGCCGCTGTTCGTGACCTTGAACATGATCCCGAAGGTCGCGCTCGGGCCGCTTCTGATCGTCTGGTTCTCCTACGGCATCCTGCCGAACATCCTGATCGCCTTCAGCATCTGCTTCTTCCCGATCCTGCTCACGACGGCGCGGGGCCTGCGCGAGGTCGAGCCTGACCTGCTCGACCTCGTCAAATCGCTGCGCGGCTCACGCTGGACGCTGTTTCGCAAGATCCAGCTGCCGGGGTCGCTGCCCTACATCTTCTCCGGCATGAAGGTCGGCGCCATCCTGGCGGTCGCCGGCGCCATCGTCGGCGAGTTCATCGCCTCCGAGCGCGGGCTCGGCTACCTCATGATCCAGGTGCAGTCCTCGCTCGATACGCCCGCGATGGTGATGGCCGTCGTGCTGCTGACCTTGCTCGGCGTCGCCCTCTACGGCCTCGTGCTCGCCCTCGAACGCATGTTCGTGGTCGGCGATGCCAGACAAAGCTAAACGAAGGACCGCCCCATGCTGCTCACCCGCCAGACGCTGCCAAAGACCATCCCCGATATCGCAGCCCTCGACGAGCTGCTGTGCCGGCCGACCCAGGCGCTGATCGACGACCTCGAAAAGGTCGAGGGCGACATCATGATCCTCGGCGTCGCCGGCAAGATGGGTCCGACACTGGCGGGGCTGGCGAAGGCCGCCGCCCCCGATCGCCGCGTCATCGGCGTCGCCCGCTTCAGCGACGCGCGCGTGAAGGACTGGCTGCACGCGCGCGGCGTCGAGACCATCAATTGCGACCTGCTGGATGAGGCCGCGATCAACACCCTGCCGAAGGCGCCCAACATCATCTTCATGGCGGGCCGCAAGTTCGGCGCCGAGGGCGACCTGTCGCTGACCTGGGCGATGAACGCGCACGTGCCGGCACTGGTGGCACAGGCTTTCCCGTCGTCGCGGATCGTCGCTTTCTCGACCGGCTGCGTCTATCCGTTCGTGCCCGTCGACGGCAAGGGATCGACCGAGGAGATGGCGCCGAATCCGCCCGGCGAATACGCCCAGTCCTGCGTCGGCCGCGAGCGCATGTTCGAATATTTCTCGCGCAAGTTCGGAACGCCAGGCCGCCTGTTCCGCCTCAACTATGCGATCGACATGCGCTATGGCGTGCTGCACGACATCGCCACAAAGGTGCTCACGGGCACGCCGATCGACGTCAGCCTCGGCCACGTCAATTTCATCTGGCAGGGCGATGCCTCCGCGCAGGCGCTGCGCTGCCTCGCCCATTGCACGGCGCCGTCCTCGCCGATCAATGTCAGCGGCCACGAAATTCTGGCGGTGCGCGATCTCGCCGCAAAATTCGGCGCTCGCTTCGGCCGCCCGCCGGTGCTGACAGGCAAGGAAGAGCCGACGGCCTGGCTCACGGACACCTCCAGGGCGGTCGAGCTGTTCGGCCTGCCTGTTATCGACACCGAGCAGTTGATCGCCTGGACCGCGGACTGGGTCTCCCGCGCCATGCCGAGCCTCGGCAAGCCCACCAAATACGAGGTCCGCGATGGACGCTACTGACGGTCTGCCCATCCTCAAGCTCGGGGTCGAGGATGCGATCGCCGGGCTCGCGCTGTCGACGGAAGCACACTGGAACCAGACCGAGGAAGACTGGCGAATCTTCCTGCGCGATGGCGTCGTGTTCGGCATCCGCGACGGCATGCGACTGGTGGCGACCGCGGCACTGCTGCCCTATTCCGGCAACAACGCCTGGATCAGCATGGTGCTGGTATCAGGCACGCATCGCCGCCGCGGCCTCGCCACGCGCCTCGTCGATACCTGCCTGGAAACCGCGCGCAGGAACGGCCTGACGAGCTGGCTCGACGCGACGCCCGACGGCGCCGCCGTCTATGGCCCGCTCGGCTTCACGCCGACGCTGCAATTGCGTCGGCTGAAACTGGTGAAGCCCTCGCGCGCCGAAACGCCGCCGACGTCATCCGCGACCGTCGATGCGTTGCGCGCGCGGGACCGGCGGGCCACCGGTTTCGACCGCTCCGCCCTGCTCTCCGCCTTCGCACAGCGCCCCGGCTCACGCATCGTCTCCGCGAACGGAGCCATCGCGCTGGTTCGCGACGGCCGGACCGCGCGTCATGTTGGCCCTCTGTTTGCCAATCATGCCGCAGCGGCGCTGGCCCTGGTTGACGTGATCGCACGATCCGAGACCGGCCCGCTCCTGGTCGATGCCATCGCCTCGCAAGCCGCGTTCTTGGAAGGATTGACCGCCTCAGGCTGGACCATCGAACGCCCGTTCCAGCGCATGCGGTTCGGCCCTGCCACAGCCGCGGGCGAGGAATTGCCATTCGCCGTCGCCGGCCCCGAATTCGGATAGGACATCATGCACCACAGCCAGATCAACGCCGATATCCGCAAGCTGATCGCTGACGGCACCGTGCTGCCGGCGCATCCCCTCGCGCTCACCGCCGAGCGCCAGCTCGACAAGACGCATCAGCGCGCATTGACGCGCTATTACATCGACGCCGGCTCGGGCGGCCTTGCCGTCGGCGTCCACACCACGCAATTCGCGATCCGCGATGTCGGGCTCTATCGTCCGGTGCTCGAGCTTGCTGCCGAGACCGCGGCGAACTGGACAAAACGCCCGCTGGCGATGGTTGCGGGCCTCGCAGGCCCTACACAGCAGGCGACCACTGAAGCCCGCACCGCGCGCAACATCGGCTATCACGCCGGGTTGCTCAGCCTCGCCGCGATGAAAAACGCCTCCGAGGACGAGATCATCGCGCATTGCACGGCGGTCGCCGCCGAGATCCCGCTGGTCGGCTTCTACCTCCAGCCGGCCGTCGGCGGCGTCATCCTGTCCAGCCGGTTCTGGCAGCGCTTTGCCTCGATCGACAACGTCATCGCGATCAAGATTGCGCCGTTCAACCGCTACCGCACGCTCGACGTGCTGCGCGGCGTGGCGGCCGCCGGCGCGCTCGATCGCGTCGCGCTCTATACCGGCAATGACGACCACATCCTGCTCGACCTGATGCTGCCGTTCGATTTGCGCGACAACCGCGTCACCACGCGCACCTACTTCAAGGGCGGCCTGCTCGGCCATTGGTCGGTCTGGACCGCGAGCGCCATCAAGCAGTTCGAGCGCTGCAAGGCGGCGCGGCACAAGGACAGCGTGCCAGCGGACCTGCTCGCGCTCGATGCCCGCGTCACCGACTGCAACAGCGCCTTCTTCGACGTCGCCAACAATTTCCACGGCTGCATCGCCGGCTGCCACGAGATCCTGCGTCGCCAGGGCCTGATGCAGGGCCTGTGGTGTCTCGATCCGAACGAGGGCCTGAGCCCCGGCCAGAAGGACGAGATCGACCGCGTCTGTCGCGAGCACGCCGACCTCAGCGACGACGCGTTCGTGGCCGACAACCTGAACAAATGGCTGGCATGACGGCCGAGCCCTTCATCAGCCTGCGCGGCGTGCGAAAAGTCTACCGCGGCGGCGGCACCGAATTTCTCGCAGTGTCCGACGTCACCATGGACGTGCAGGAAGGCGAGCTGGTCTCGCTGGTCGGCCCGTCCGGCTGCGGCAAGACCACGGTGATGAAGATCCTGGCCGGGCTGCACGGCGCCGACGGCGGCACCGTCAAGATCGGCAACGCCAAAAGCCCGTTCGATCCGACCCGCGACATCGGCATGGTGTTCCAGCAGGCGCTGCTGCTGAAATGGCGGACCATCTTGGATAACGTGCTGCTGCCGGCCGAGATCGTGGGCCTGCCGATCAAGGCCGCGCGCGAGCGGGCGCGCGACCTGCTCAATCTCGTTGGCCTCTCGGGCTATGAGCAGAAATATCCGCGCGAGCTCTCCGGCGGCATGCAGCAGCGCACCGCGATCGCGCGCGCCTTCATTCACGATCCAAAACTGATCCTGATGGACGAGCCGTTCGGCGCGCTGGACGCGCTGACGCGCGAGCAGATGAATCTGGAGATGCTGCGGATCTGGCGCGAGAGCGGCAAGACCATCATCTTCGTCACGCATTCGATCCAGGAAGCCGTGTTCCTGTCCTCGCACTGCGCGGTGCTGACCGCGGGCCCCGCGAAGATGGCCGATTACTTCCCGATCGACCTGCCCTTCCCGCGCGATCTCCCGCTGAAAACCACGGACGCGTTCGGCGCGTATGCCAGGCGCATCTATGCGAAGCTGGGCCTCACTCCGTAGCCCGGATGAAGCGAAGCGCAATCCGGGAAAGTGCCGATGACGCGCGAGGCCCCGGATTACGCTTACGCTCCATCCGGGCTACGAAAGCGGGGCGCGGCGTAAACACCGCGCCCTCCTCACGCTCAGCTCTTGTTGCGCATCTTGCCAAGCAGATAGTCCGTAGCCCGGATGGAGCGAAGCGCAATCCGGGAAAGTGCCGATGACGCGCGAGAGAATCCCGGATTACGCTTACGCTCCATCCGGGCTACGAAGCGGGGCGCGGCGTAACTACCGCGCCCTCCTTACGCTCAGGTCTTGTTGCGCATCTTGCCAAGCAGATAGTTGTCGTAAAAATTCTCCGCGATCTGCGTGTAGAACAACAGCTCCTTCATATACGCGTCGTGGCTCTCCTTGGTGCGCTTGAACAGATCGCTCTTGGCGGCGAGCTCGTTCAGGTGCTCCTGGGTCGCATTGTAGCAGGCTTCCAGCACCGGCTGCGGGAACGCCTTCAGCTCCGCGCCGTTGGCGATCAGCCGCTTCAGCGCTGCCGGATTCACGCTGTCGTACTTTTCCAGCATCCATGCGCCCGCAGCGGAAGCGGCCTGGTTGACGACCGCCTGATACTGCTTCGGCAGGCTCGCCCATTTCTCGTCATTGACGATCATGTGCAGCATGGCGCCGCCCTCCCACCAGCCGGGGAAGTAGTAGTATTTCGCGACCTTCTGGAAGCCGAGCTTCTCGTCGTCATAAGGACCGACGAACTCGACCGCGTCGAGCGAGCCCTTCTCCAGCGCCGCGTAGATGTCGCCGCCCGCGAGCTGCTGCGGCACCACGCCGAGCCGCGCCAGCACATGGCCGCCCATGCCGGCGATACGGAATTTCAGGCCCTTGAGATCGTCGACGGTCTTGATCTCCTTGCGGAACCAGCCGCCCATCTGGGTGCCGGAATTGCCGCAGAGGATGGCGTGGGTCTTGAACGGCTTCAGCGCCTCGTTGGTGAGGTCGGCACCGCCACCGAAATGCCACCAGGATTCCTGGTGGCGATGGTTCATGCCGAACGGGGCGCCGGTGGCATAGGCCAGCGCCGGCTCCTTGCCGATGTAGAAATACAGCGGCGTCTGCGCCATCTCGACGGTGGCGACGCTGACGGCATCGAGCGCCTGCAGGCCGGGCACGAGCTCGCCGGCTGCGAAGGTCTGGATCTGGAATTTGTTGTCGGTGGCTTCCGCAACATATTTCGCAAAGGTCTGCGCCGTGCCGTAGATGGTGTCGAGCGATTTCGGGAAGCTCGAAGTCAGGCGCCATTTGATCTCGGGCGCGCTCTGCGCGATCGCAGGTGCAGCAACCAGCGTCGTCGCGCCGGCGACCGCGCCGCCCGTGAGGAATGTACGGCGTTTCATGATGGGTTTTCTCCCTTAAAGTAAGCTTCAAACATACGGACTTCTGGCCACGGTCTTCGCGGACCGTTTGCCCGTTCCTATAGCGGAGTTCAAGGTGTGAGCGGAAGGCCCGTAGCCCGTCAGAGCAGCTTCGCGCTCACGAACAGCGCGCGTACGGCGTTGGTCGCCTGCACCGCGAGCATGGCATTGCCGGCAGCGCCTTCCAGCGCCGCGACGGCCTCTTCGTGCAGGGAGCGGAATTCCATCCACTCGACCGACTTGAAATTGGTGAGGAATTGATAGGCCTGGCCGACCGTCGCAATCGCCAGCGTGTCGCCGTTCAGCTTGATCTTGAACGTCGTGCGCAGCGGGGTCTCTGAATTCTGGGGATCACTCATGGGCTGCTTCTGGACGAGGACGGCTTAACGAAGGGGAAACGGCCGCCCCGCCGTTCGCCAAATATCAGGAGTCGGTGCTGCCGCGCTGCGCAGCGATCGCCGATCCGCTCAGGCTCGGCACCACGACCAGGCGATTGAACTCGCCGTTGTCCCAGGCCTTGAGGAAACGATCATAGTCCTTGATCGAGACGCAGCCGTTGGAATCGCCGCGCGGTCCGAGCATGTAATTGTGGGTGAGAAGACCGACGCGGCCGAGCGCGCTGGTGCCCTCGGTGGGGGTCAGGCGCAGCGCACGGACGCCGTGGAACAGCTTTTCGCGTGGCTTCAGATCGTAGATCGCCGGCGGAGTCGCGCCCACCATCCGCTGGTCGACATGCTGGGGGTCGTCCATCAGCGCGCCCATGCCCGAATGGGCTTCCAGCGCGACGCCGCTCGGCAGATAGAGCGCCTTGGCCGAGATGTCGTAGACCGCGGTCCGCGAATCGTAGCCGAGGGCGGCCAGATCCGGTGCCCTGCCGAGCAGGCCGTCGCCGGGCGTCAGCGAGGCCAGCTTGATCTTGTCGGTGAATTTTTCGAAGAAGTTGCGGTTGTCGACCCTGGGATTGGTCTCCGCATAGGCCTGGCTCGAGGCGATCTGGGCCGAGAAGTCCGCCTGGACCGGTCGCGAGCGCGGCATCGGGACGGCGTCGGCGCGTTGCGAGGGCCTCCTCTCGTCGACCGCCGGCCTGTCGTCTTCGGTCAGGGTCGAGCGCCAGTCGTCGCCCTGGAGCTTTTGGGCGAGCATCGCCTTGGCGTCGCGGAGCTTGAGCTGGACCGCGTTCAGGGCCGAGCGCTCCATCGTCCGCAGGCCGAGTTCGCGGGTGGACGGGCTGCCCGAGAGCGAGGCGAAACGATCATCGAAGGACAGGGTATTGGCCGGCGGCAGCGCCGCCGAGACCAGCGGGGTCGAGGCGCCCATATCCGCAACCCAGGCGGCAGCGCCCAGCGCCAGCGCGGCGGCGGCCAGAGACAGCAATATCATCTCCGCTCGCCCAACACGGCGGCGCGACAACAGCCTCTCGGCGTTTGCGCGGTCGGAAACCATCAGATCCCCAAATCGACCCCCGGGGGTACCCAACCCCCACCCGGAGACTCTATACCAGCTACCACATTGGGAGCCAAAAGTTAGGCATAATCGCGGCCGGCCACGCCCATCCGAGGTATCCAATGACCGATCCTTTCGGCCTAGACCGCTTCGTCGAGGCCCAAAACCCGGTTTTTCGCGACGTCCAGGGCGAACTCGCCCGGGGGCAGAAGCAAAGCCACTGGATGTGGTTCGTCTTCCCACAAATCACCGGCCTCGGCTTCAGCGCCACGTCCCGGCGCTATGCCATCGGCTCGCGCGCGGAGGCCAGGGCCTACCTCGCCCACCCCCTGCTCGGCCCGCGCCTGATCGAATGCACCGGGCTCGTGCTCGCCGTTCAGGGGCGGACGATCAACGCGATCCTCGGCACCCCCGACGACGCCAAATTTCGCTCGTCGATGACGCTGTTCAACGCGGTGTCCGATGAGCCCGTCTTCGATCAGGCTCTCGCCCGATATTTCAACGGCGAGCGCGACGGCGCGACGCTGGAGATGCTGGCCAAGCTCGATCGACCGGCGCGCTAGCGCGACCAACCGCCGGACGAATGGACGCATGCGCGCGGAGCATGCCGGCCGCCAGCGTAAACTCCGGATTAACACCGGCTGCCTATCGTCGCGCAGAATAATTTTCTCCTGCGCAATTGCCGGACAGATCATGAAAATCGGTACGCTCCTGACCACCGCCATCGTCTCGCTCTCGACCGTCGGCGGCGGCCTCGCCGTCTATGTCGCCGTGACGAAATATCAGACGATGGAGCGGATCACCGAGGCGCAGGGCCGGCTCGCGATCGTCCGCGCCGTCAGCGACATCCCGCGCTATCTCAACCCGGAACGCGGCTTCGCCACCAACATCCTCTACGGGCCCTCGACCTACGACCCCGCACAGCTTGCCGAGCATGACAAGCTGCGCAAGCAGACCGACGGCGCCCGCGACAAGATGAACGCGCTGCGCAAGGAGCTGCCCGGCCCGTTCGACGATGGCAGCACCATCGGCAGCAACATCGACGGCATCAATTCGAAATTCACCGCGCTGCGCGAGGCCATCGACAAGGCGATGGCAGGACCGCCGGAAGCGCGCAAGGATGCCGCCAAGAAGATCGTCGGCGAAAACGCCGTGCTCAACGGCAGCGTGACCGCCCTGCTCAACGAGCAGGTCCGCCGCATGGCGATCCTCAACGGCGATGCCTACCGCCAGGCCAGCTATGCCAACGTCGCCATGACGCTGCGCGACGTCGGCGGCTTCAACTCCAGCCTGCACAAGAACCTCGTTGGCGGCAAGAAGCCGGCGACCGACGCCGAGAAGGCCGACATCAGCCGCTCACAGGGCCGCAACGACCAGATCGTGATGACGCTCCAGGAATTGCGTGGCAATCCGACTACGCCGGCGAACGTCGCAGCCGCGCTGGAGAAGTTCAACGCGATCTACATCGAGGAATTCGGCCGCGAACTCAAGCTGGTGAAGGACGGCGCGATCAGCGGCAAGTACGAGCACGACGTCGACACCTATTTCGCGGCCACCCAGCGCGGTCTGAGCACCATCATCGACGTCCGCGATGCCTTCTACGACAACGCCGAGCAGATCCTCGCCGGCGCCTCCTCGTCCGCGCGCACCAGCTTCACCATCGCGCTCGTCGGCCTCCTCGCCGTGCTGATCGCAAGCGTCGGGCTCGTGGTGATGGTCCGCCGCCGCGTCTGCGCGCCGATCGTCAGCCTGACGAGCCGGATGTCGCGCCTCGCCGATGGCAACGTCGCCGAAGACATCCCCGGCGCCGAGCGCTCCGACGAGGTCGGGGCGATGGCCGCCGCCGTTCAGGTGTTCAAGGACAACATGATCCGGGCCGACCGGCTCGCGGCCGAGAAGCAGGCCGAGAACGACGGCAAGATGCGCCGCGCGCAGGCGCTCGACGCGCTCACCCGCGCCTTCGAGGCCAAGGTCACCGAGCTCGTCGGCGGCCTGTCCCAGGCGTCCTCGACCATGGAGAGCACGGCGCAGTCGATGACCTCGACGGCGGCCCAGACCAACAGCCAGGCCGCGGTCGTCGCCGCCGCCTCCGAGCAGACCTCGACCAACGTGCAGACCGTGGCCAGCGCGACGGAAGAGCTGACCTCCTCGATCGCCGAGATCGGCCGTCAGGTCGCGCAAAGCACCGAGATCGCGGCCCGCGCCGTCGACAATGCCCGCCGCACCGGCGACACCGCGCGCGCGCTCGCCGAGGGCGCGCAGAAGATCGGCGACGTCGTCACGCTGATCCAGAGCATTGCCGAACAGACCAACCTTCTCGCTCTCAACGCCACGATCGAGGCCGCCCGCGCCGGCGACGCGGGCCGCGGCTTTGCCGTGGTCGCCTCCGAAGTGAAGTCGCTGGCCGGCCAGACCGCCAAGGCCACCACCGAGATCTCCGAGCAGATCACGGCGATCCAGGCTGCGAGCGACCAGACCGTGGCCGCGATCCGCAACGTCGCCGACGTGATCGGCGAGATCGACCAGATCGGCACCGCGATTGCCGCCGCGATCGAGCAACAGGGCTCGGCAACCCGGGAGATTTCCCGCAGCGTCCAGGAGGCCGCCCGCGGCACCCAGGAGGTCAACACCAACATCTCGGGTGTGCAGCGCGCCGCCGACGACACGGGAACTGCCGCCAGGGAGGTGCTGGGCGCCGCCGAGCAGCTCTCGACCCAGTCGCGCGATCTCGCCGGACAGTTCGACCGCTTCCTCGGCGAGGTCAGGGCAGCGTAACTACACCCGGATTCGTAGCCCGGATGGAGCGCAGCGTAATCCGGGATTCGCGCCGCGGATGAAGCGGCCCCGGATTTCGCTGCGCTCCATCCGG
>NZ_AKIY01000339.1 GCF_000282615.1 Bradyrhizobium sp. YR681
GGGGGGGGGGGGGGGAGCCGGACCGGCAGGGTGAGCTTTGACAAACGCGAGAGTCCCGATTTCAGCGCAACGGCGCCGGACGGCCGAAGCATAAAGCAGGGCCGCCATTGCGCCACTCCTCAATTGGTCATGTCCGGCACCCGTTCCGGTCCGCTGGAGGAACGCCCGGCATGTGAAGGGTGCAGTGCAATAGATTGCGCGAGTGCGGGCCTGCGTCGAACTGTATCAGCGCGAGCCCCATCAATGCGCGGAGCACGCATCCGAATTGGCTTCCGTCCCGGCGTGGTTTTTCATACCCTCCCCGAACGCCGGCCGTAGACCGGTTGCGCTCACGACCCGGTTACAGGGGCGGAGCATCAAAGGGAGGGGAGGCGATGAAGCGAAGATCATTTCTCGCTGGTATCGGTGCGACCACCGCGGCGGCCACGATCGGCATGCCGTCGATCCTGAGGGCTCAAGCGCCGATCACGCTGAACGGCGCGGTCCAGTTCAACGACGACCACGCCTTCAACCGGGCGCTGATCAGGTTCGAGGAGCTGGTGAAGACGTATTACGGCAAGCCCGTCAACTTCACCCTGCACAGGAACTCGTCGCTCGGTCTCGAGAAACAGTATTTCGAGTACATGTCGCAGGGCAAGGCGGTCGATTACGGCATCGTCTCGCCGGCCCACATGTCGACCTTCGCCAAGGCGGCTCCGTTCATCGATGCGCCATTCGTGTTCAAGGGCATCGAGCACATGAACAAGGTCGTCGAGGCCAATATCCTGGCGCCGATCGCCGACGAGGTCGCGGCGAAGGCCGAGGTCGTCCTGATCGGTTATTCCGGCGGTGGCATCCGCAACATCTTCGCCAACAAGCCGCTCAGGAACCTTGCCGATCTCAAGGGCCTCAAGGTCCGCGTGCAGGGCGCGCCGATCTGGTCGAAGACCTTCGCGGCCGTCGGCATGAGCCCGACGGTGATCGCCTATAACGAAATCTACAACGCGATCCAGAACGGCGTGATAGCGGCGGGTGAAAACGAAGCCGCCGGTGTCGAGGCGATGAAGTTCTACGAAGTGGCCCCGCATCTCAACCTGACCCAGCACGCGGTGTCGATCCGGCCGATCTGCTTCTCGGTGAAGACGCTGAAGACGTTGCCCAAGGATTTGCAGGACGCGATCATGAAGGCCGGCAAGGAAGCCGGCGACTACGGCCGTCAGCTCGAGTCGAGCGAAGAGGTGGTCAAGCTCGACACGCTCGAGAAGGCCGGCAAGCTCAAGCGCGTTCCGTTCGAGGAGCGGGACGCCATGAAGAAGCTCGCCGACCCCGTGATGGCGACCTACGCCAAGGACATCGGCGCGGAAGGCATCTTCGAGAAGATCAACGTCGTCTGACGTTTCGGATGTCTACCGACGGAATACCGGGGCAAGCCTTGCGGCTTGCCCCTTTGGTAATGATCGCCGCTGCGGAGCTCCGATGACCGAAATATCTGCCGTGCCGAATCCGTCGCTGTGGCGCCGAGCGACGGCGGCCTACGCGAAATTGCTGGAGATCCTGCTGGCGGCCTGTGTGGGCATCCTCGTCATCCCCGTCACCTTGCAGATCATATCGCGCTACACCCCGCTCATTCCGTCCTACATCTGGACGGAGGAGATGGCGCGATTCCTGTTCGTCTGGACGATCATGATCGGCGCCATGGTTGGCATCCGGGAATCCCAGCACTTCGAAGTCGACGTCTGGCCCGATCTGTCGCGGCGGTCGGAGGCCCTGGTGCGAATCCTCGCGCGCCTCGGCGTGCTGGCGCTGGCATTTGTGTTCGTGTGGGCGGGCATCGAATTCACGAGGTTCGCGTGGAACAGGACGTCGGAGCTGGCCGATCTGCCGCTCTGGCTGATCCATGTCGCCTGGCCGGTGGCCGGCGTGACGTGGGTCGTGTTTGCGGGCGAGCAGATCCGTGACGAAATGCGGATTCTGGCCGGGGCAAAGCCATGAGCGGGAATGTTCTTTCTGCCGGACAGGCGGCGATGGTCCTGTTCGGGGTTTTCGTCGGCATGTTGGTCGTCCGCGTGCCGGTCGCCTTCGCGCTCGGCCTGGCCTGCGTGCCGATCCTGCTGATCGAGCCTCATTTGTCGATGATGATGCTCGCGCAGGAAACCTTCAACGCCTACAATTCGTTCATCCTGCTGGCGGTGCCGTTCTTCCTGCTCACCGCCAATCTGATGAGCATCGGCGGCATCACCGATCGGCTGGTCGCACTGTCGCGCTCGATGGTCGGACACTGGCCGGGCTCGCTGGCGCAGATCAACGTCGTGCTGTCGGTGTTCTTCGCCGGCATCTCCGGCTCCTCGACGGCCGACGCGGCGAGCCAGTCGAAGATCTTCATCGATGCCCAGACCAAGGAAGGCTACGATCTCTCGTTCTCGATCGCCATCACCGCGGTGTCTGCGGTGCTCGCTGTCATCATCCCGCCGTCGATCCTGATGATCGTGTGGGGCGGGCTGATCTCGACCTCGATTGCGGCGATGTATCTGGCCGGCATCGTGCCGGGCCTGCTGATTGCCGGCGCGCAGATGGCGACGGTGCACGTCTATGCGGTGCGACGTGGCTATCCGACCTATCCGAGAGCGAGCTGGGTCGAGATGCGATGCGCCATCTGGCGGTCGATCCCGGCCCTGATGACGCCGTTCATCATCGTCGGCGGCATTCTGCTCGGGTGGTTCACCGCGACCGAGTCCGCCTGCGTGGCGGTGCTCTATTCCGTGGCGCTCTCGACGTTCTTCTACCGCGAGACTGGTCCTCGCGAATTGTACAAGGCGTTGCTCGACACCGGGCGTCTTGCCGGCGTGGCGCTATTCTGTGTCGGCACCGCAAGTGCGTTTGGCTGGCTGCTTGCCTACTACAAGATCCCGCAGGAGCTGCTCGCCAATGTCTCGACATGGGGCATGGGCGCCGTCGGGGCCGGCTTCTTCATCGCCTTCTGCTTTCTGGTCGTCGGCTGCTTTCTTGACGCCATCCCGGCGATCATCATCGTCGGCACCGTGCTGGAGCCGCTGGCGAAGTCCGTCGATCTGCATCCGGTCCAGTTCGCGATCATTTCCATCGTGTCGCTGGCATTCGGACTTGTGACGCCGCCCTATGGCTTATGTCTGATGATCGCCTGTTCGATCGCCGGCGTGCGGCTGCGCTATGCTCTGAAAGACACTGTGATCATGCTGATTCCGATGCTGCTCGTGCTGGCGGCGGTCATCGTTTGGCCCAGCGTGTCGTTGTTCCTGCCGCGCCTGATCGTCCCGGAGATGCTCAAATGAGCCTCGATCCCGCGGCCTGTGGCGGCGGGATCGATTCCATTGATCAGAGATTGCTCTCGGTGATCGCGGCATAGACCATGCTGCGCAGCTCGCGCCGGATCGGATAGGCGCTCGACGGCAGCACCTGCGTCATGAAGATCGTGATCAGCTCCTCGGCCGGATCGATCCAGAACGAGGTCGTGGCCGCGCCGCCCCAATTGTATTCGCCGGGGCTGCCGGCGATGAGCGTCTCGGCCGGGCGCATCGTCACGGCGAAGCCGAGACCGAAGCCGATGCCGTTATAGGCGGCTTCCGAGAACAGCGAGCGCGATACCTCGGGAAGGAAACGGCCGCCCGGAATGTGATTGCTCGTCATCAGCGCCAGCGTCTTCGGTCCGATCAGCCTGACGCCGCCGAGTTCGCCGCCGTTGAGCAGCGCGCGGCAGAAGGTCAGATAGTCGGCCACCGTCGAACACAGCCCGCCGCCACCGGAAATGAGCGAGGGCGGAACGAGGAACGAGCTCTTGGCCGGGTCGTCCTGGAGCGTGAGGCCCTCGCGGCGCTGGCCGGCATGGAAGGTCATGCCGCCGCCGGGGTCCGCCGAATAGCAGGCGGCGAAGCGGTGCGCTTTCGAGGCCGGCACGTGGAAGTCGGTGTCGGTCATGCCGAGCGGATCGAGGATGCGTGTTTTCAGGAACTGCTCGAACGGAATCCCTGAGATCTTGCCGACGAGGTAGCCGAGCACGTCGGTCGCCACCGAGTAGTTCCAGGCCTCGCCCGGGGAGAACTCCAGCGGGATCTTTGCAAGGCTCTCGATCATGGTCTGGAGCGTGCCTGACTTCTCGACCTCGCCGATCTTCTCGGCGCGATAGGCGGCATCGACATTGGAGCGCTGCTGGAACCCGTAGGTCAGCCCGGAGGTGTGGCGCAGCAGATCGACGATCAGCATCGGCCGGGACGGCGGCCGGGTCAGGAAGGCCGGCGCGGTGCCGGCGACGAACACGCCGAGATCCTTCCATTCCGGAATGTACTTTGCGACGGGCTCGTCGATCGCGACGAGGCCCTGCTCGACCAGCATCATGAAGGCGACGCTGGTGAGCGGCTTGGTCATGGAATAGATGCGGTAGATGGTGTCGTCCTTGACCGGCGCCTTGCGCTCGACATCGGCAAAGCCCTGCACGGTGCTGTGGGCGATCTTGCCGCGGCGGTAGACCAGCAGATGCGTGCCCGGGAAGCGGCCGGCATCGATGTACCGGTTCTTCAGGTGCGCATCGACGCGGTCGAGCGCGGCCTTGGACATGCCGACGGATTCGGGCGAGGCGGGGGTCGGGGCGAGCATCAGTTCCTCCGGGGCGTTTTGTCGGAAAGTTGATACCGAAATGGACGCCGCATTCCAAGCCGGTTGCGCTTAACGCGAGCACGCCGACTGGTGTAGGCTCCGGCCTGGAACGCCTCCAGGGAGCCCGTCCGGGCCAACGAGAAAACTCAGGGCAAACGCACCATGACCCAGTTCAACGAGACCGAACTCACCGAAGCCGTCGTCCGGAGCTTTGACCAGACGCCCGATACGCGCGCAAAATTCCTGCTCCAGGAATTGGTGAAGTCGCTGCACGATTACGTGAGCAAGACCGGTCTCACCTTCGAGGAATGGGAATACGCCATCGATTTCCTGACCCGCACCGGCCAGAAATGCACCGACACCCGCCAGGAATTCATCCTGCTCTCGGACGTGCTCGGCGTCTCCATGCTGGTCGACGCGGTCAACCACAGGGATCGCGAGGGCGCCACCCAGACCACGGTGCTCGGCCCGTTCTATGTCGGCGAGCACAAGGTGACCGCCCACGGCACCGACATCTCGCCAAACAACCAGACCGGGGAACGGATGTTCGTGCAGAGCCGCGTCACCGACCTCAAGGGCAAGCCGCTCGCGGGCGTTCCCGTGGATGTCTGGCATGCCGACGATGACGGTTTCTACGATTCACAGAAGCCGAACTACGACGAGGTCGGCGCTTCGGCGCGGGCGCGCTTCATCACCGACAGCGACGGCCGCTTCTTCTTCCGCACCATCCTGCCGTGCAGCTATCCCATCCCGACCGATGGCCCCGTCGGCGAGATGATCGTGCAGACCAGGCGGCATCCGATGCGGCCCGCGCACGTGCATTTCCTGGTCAACGCCAGGGGGTACGAGCCGCTGATCACCCACGTCTTCATGGACGGCGACAAATATCTCGATTCCGACGTGGTGTTCGGCGTCAAGGATGATCTCGTTGCCAAGGTCGAGCCGCGCAACGACCTCGAGATGCCCGACGGCACCAAGGCGAACGGGCAGTGGCATTTGATGACCTACGAATTCCACCTCAAGCCCGGCGGCGGCATGGCGCCGAAACCGCTCGGGGTGAAGGCGGCGGAGCCGGCATAACCGCCGGCGCTTTGGTTCACGACACCGTTATTGCCACCGGCCGCGCGCGTCGCCACCCGTAACTGGGCATCTTGGGCGTGTTGTTGTACCCTCGGCGGAGCAATCGCACGATCGCAGGAGGAACCCTATGTCCACCGTCGTGTTCAACCGTCGCAACCTCCTCGCCGTTGGCGGCTCCGTCCTGACCTCGGGCGTTTTGGCAACCGGTGTTGCCGGGCTGCTGCTGCCGGCCCGCGCGGAGGGTTTCGCACCGACTGCATCGATGTCGGGTGGGGCGAACAATTACCGCAAGGGCGCGGCGATCGTGGACCGGATCGGCAAGGGCGGCTTCTGGATGAGCGGCACCGTGCGCCGCGCCGGCGATGGCACTCCGCTGGCCGGGCAGCGCATCCAGATCTGGGCGCACACGACCGAAGGGCAGGAGCACGAGCCGCAGAGTCACGGCGCCACGCTCACCGACAAGGACGGCGTGTTCCGTCTCGAGATGCCGCAGATCATTCCCATCTTCGGCCAGCCGCATGGTCACCTCGCTTATGACAGCGGTGAATTCAAGACCGTCTTTCTGCGTCCGGTTATGCGGAGCGCCAAGGAAACCAGCCTCGAGGCGCATTTCGTGCTTCAGCCGGCCTGACCGAACTGGAATCAAGGGGATGAGATCAGTCCGGGTGACCCTGAGCTGGGCCGCCCTTGTCGTCGCCGTCGGCGTGCCGATGGCCGCCGCAGCGATGAGCCCGCAGCTCGAATGGCGCGGGCCTGTCTACATCCTGGCGGGGTTCGCGGGGATTGTCGCGCTGGGTCTTGCGCTGGTTCAGCCCTTGCTGATCGGCGGATATTTGCCGGGACTGTCCGGCTATCGCGGACGCCGCGCCCATCACTGGATCGGTGGCGCGCTGGGCGTGGCGGTGATGATCCACGTCGCGGGCCTCTGGATCACCAGCCCGCCCGACATGATCGATGCCCTTCTCTTCGCCTCACCGACGCCGTTCTCGCCCTTTGGCGTGATCGCCATGTGGGCCATCTTCGCCGTCGCGCTTCTGGCCGTGCTCCGCCGGCGGTGGGAACTGCGGCCGCGAACGTGGCGTATGGCGCACATGGTCTTCGCGATCATCATCGTCGCAGGCAGCGTGGTTCACAGCATGCTGGTTGAGGGGACCATGGAAACGGTGTCGAAGGCGGCTCTCTGCGCACTGATCCTCGGCGCGACCATCAAGGCCGTGGCCGACTTGCGGCTGTGGCGAAAGCGAGCGACGTCGCGCGAAGAGAGCGTCGTGCAACGGTAGAAGCTGGCACTTCGCGCGCGATGAATGCGCGCCCTAACGCGCGTGCAGCAGTGCGAGCAGGACGACGACGGCGCAGGCGAGGGCGGCCGAGGTCAGCTTCCAGAACATCAGCGGGCTGCGCTCCAGGAGCGGCGTGATCCGCGTGTTCAGATAGGCCGGATTCGGCGAGCGAAGCTCGAAGACGAATTCGGAGAGGTCCTCGTGCCGCTTGTAGGGATCGGGATGCAGCGCGCGCCTCAGCGCGCCGTCGACCCATGCGGGCACGTTGCGCTCGTCGTCGGCCGCGCGGTACTGGAGCCTTCGCACATCGGATTTGCGCCGGATCCTGGCGATCTGCGTGCCATAGGGCAGCCGTCCCGTCAGCATCTGGTAGCAGATCACGGCCAGCGAAAACATGTCCGAGCGCGGCGATCCGCCTTCCCCGAGAAAATACTCCGGCGCCGTATACTGCACCGTTCCCAGGATTTCGCCGGTCTCTCCCAGCGGCGCCGCCTCAGTGACGCCGGCCACCCTGACCGATCCGAAGTCGATGATCTTCGCGGTGCCGGTCTTGTCGATCAGGATATTGTCGGGCCTGAGATCCTGATGCAGCATCTCCATGCGGTGGAAGGCGCGCAGGCCCGCGGCGATCTGCTCGACCAGCCCGCGCACGGTTTCGAGATCGGGCCGCGGATTGTCGGTCATCCACTGCCGCAGGGTCTGTCCCTCGATGAACTCGGTCGCGACGTAGAGGTAGTTGCGCCGCCGCGACTGCGACAGCGGTTTGAGCACATGCGGGCTGTCGATCCGGCGCGCGATCCATTCCTCCATCAGGAAGCGCTTGAGGTAGGCGGCATTGTCGCGCAGATCGATCGACGGCAGCTTGAGCGCGACCGGAGCGTCAGTCTCCGCATCGACGGCGAGATAGATGTGGCTGCGGCTGCTGCCGTGGATCTCCCTGATGATCCTGTATCCGTCGAACATCGCCCGCGGCTCCGGCAGCGGAGGAAGCGGCAGTTCGGAGGTCTGATTGAAGATGTCGGGCGACTCGTTTTCCGGCACCGCGTCGACGCGCAGGATCTGGACCGTGATGTTGTCGTCGCTGCCGCGCCGGTAGGCCTCCTCGACGATCGTTTTTGCCGCGGCGTCGAGATCGGCTGCATGCTCGTTGATCGCGCCGGTCACGAAACGCGGTTCGACGAATTCGTAGGCGCCGTCGGTGGCCAGCAGGAAGGTGTCGCCAGCCTGGATCTCGACCGTCTGGTAGTCGATCTCCAATTGCGGATTGATGCCGAGCGCGCGGCCGAGATAGGTCTGCTCCGAGGAGACGATGATGCGGTGGTCGTCGGTCAGTTGCTCGAGCGCCTTGCCTGCGACGCGGTAGATGCGGCAGTCGCCGACATGGAAGATGTGCGCGGTGGCCGCTTTGATGACCATGGCGCTCAGCGTGCAGACATAGCCCTTGTCGCGGTCATAGGCATATTGGCTCTTGCGCGTCTGCGCGTGGAGCCAGGAATTGGTCGCCTCCAGCACGCGGCGGGCGGAGGTCTTCACCGTCCAGGATTCCGACGTGCAGTAATAGTCCATCAGGAAGCTCTTGACCGCCGATTCGCTGGCGATCTGGCTCACCGTGCTGCTGGAGATGCCGTCGGCGAGAACCGCCGCGATGCCCTTCAGGCTGAGCTGGGGCTCCTGCGGAATCAGCACGCCGTGAAAATCCTGGTTGACGGGCTTGCGCCCCTTGTCGGAGTGCTGGCCGACCGAGATCTGGAGTCCGCGGGACATCGTCATCACCAGGAGAAGGGAGCCTCACCCTGATCGGGCGAGGCTCCCCTGTCGAGACGTATCAGGCCGCAACGCGGGACGGCGTGGACTTGCCGGCCTCGCGCTTCGGCTTCGTCAGCACATGCGTTGTGTAGAGGGTCATGCCGGTGAAGGCGAGGCCGCCGACGAGATTGCCGAGCACGGTCGGGATCTCGTTCCAGATCAGATAATCCATGATCGAGAACTTCGCGTGCAGCATCAGGCCCGACGGGAACAGGAACATGTTCACCACGGAATGCTCGAACACCATGTAGAAGAACACCAGGATCGGCATCCACATCGCGATGACCTTGCCGGAGACCGAGGTCGAGATCATGGCGCCGACGACGCCGGTCGAGACCATCCAGTTGCAGAGCATGCCGCGCAGGAACAGCGTCGCCATGCCGGCCGCGCCGTGCGCGGCGTAGCCGAGCGTTCGGCCCTCGCCGATGTTGCCGATCGCCGCGCCGACCTTGTCGGGGTCCTGCGTGAAGCCGAATGTGGTGACGAAGGCCATCATGAAGGCCACGGTGAAGGCGCCGGCGAAATTGCCGACGAAGACGAGGCCCCAGTTGCGCAGCACGCCGCCCAGGGTGACGCCGGGGCGCTTGTCGATCAGCGCGAGCGGCGAGAGCACGAACACGCCGGTCAGGAGATCGAAGCCCAGCAGGTACAGCATCACGAAGCCGACCGGAAACAGCAGCGCGCCGACCAGCGGCTGGCCGGTGTTGACGTTGATGGTGACGGCGAACCAGGCGGCGAGCGCAAGGATGGCGCCGGCCATATAGGCCCGGATGATGGTATCCCGGGTGGACATGAAAATCTTGGACTCGCCTGCATCCACCATCTTGGTGACGAATTCCGAAGGCGCGAGATACGACATCAATGCTTCCTTTTGCTTCGTAAGTGAGAACGGCACGCCCCCTTCAGGAGAGCGCGGCTGAGCGTCATTGGGCCGTGCGGACGGTGCTGCCGCGCACGAGTTCGATGGAAGGTCTGGAAGCCCCGGGGAATCGCGTCACGAGAATTGGGCCCAGAGGGCCGCGAAGCAGTCGAGCTTCCTGATGCAGCCGCCAGAGGCCGCAACGATGCGGCAAAGCCGCAGTCTTCGTTGACGCCAGTACAAATGCAAATTGCGTGCCGCGTGGCGTCGTAATAAAAATACAGCGCAATCAATTGGATGCCGTCATCGCTGAGCTGGCTTTTGCTTGCTGTTCGGCCTCATGTCTAAGCGATTGCATAAGGTTTGTGCGGCGCACAAGTATTGAGCAGAACGCAAATTCCGCGTGCGAAGCAGGCGTGCGGCAGTCTGGCGCAGCTCAGGTAAGCTATTAATTTCACATATCTTTTCGCGGCGTTGGGCTTGGCATGAAGCTTGAATAGTTCCAAGCCGACGCCATTGAAGCCGTCCCGCGAGACTTCTCATCCGATTTTGCTGACGCCACCAGACGGGGGTCCCCCCGTCGCGCGTTCGCATGCGCCTTTTTCTGGCGTCACGGACGGACCGGGCTGCTCGTGCGCACTGACGCAATCATTCCGCAACGACGCAAAGGACGACACCGCCTATGACCAAGCGCATACGCCGGCCATCGGATACTGGCCTCAGCCGCCGTCAATTGTTGAAAGCCGCAAGCGGCACCGCCGCTCTTCTCGCCGCCGCCAAGCTGAATTTCCCCGCCGGCGCCTTCGCGCAGGATGCAGGCCCCGAGGTCAAGGGCGCCAAGCTCGGCTTCATCGCGCTGAGCGATGCCGGCCCGCTTTTCGTCGCCAAGGACAAGGGCCTGTTCGCGAAGTACGGCATGCCTGATACCGACGTGCAGAAGCAGGCCTCCTGGGGCACGACGCGCGACAACCTCGTGCTCGGCTCGGAAGGCAACGGCATCGACGGCGCGCATATCCTCACCCCGATGCCGTATCTGATCTCGGCCGGCAAGGTGACGCAGAACAACCAGCCGACGCCGATGTACATCCTGGCGCGGCTCAATCTCGACAGCCAGTGCATCTCGGTTGCCAACGAATATGCCGACCTCAAGCTCGGCGTTGACGCTGCGCCGTTCAAGGCGGCGCTGGAGAAGAAGAAGGCCTCCGGCAAGTCGGTGAAGGCCGCGATGACCTTCCCCGGCGGCACGCATGACCTCTGGATCCGCTACTGGCTCGCTGCCGGCGGCATCGATCCCGACAAGGACATCGAGACCATCGTGGTGCCGCCGCCGCAGATGGTGGCCAACATGAAGGTCGGCACCATGGATTGCTTCTGCGTCGGCGAGCCCTGGAACCTGCAGCTGATCCACCAGAACATCGGCTACACCGCTGTCAACACCGGCGAACTCTGGAACAAGCATCCGGAAAAATCCTTCGGCATGCGCGCCGCCTTCGTCGACAAATATCCGAAGGCCGCCAAGGCGCTGCTGATGGCCGTGATGGAAGCGCAGCAATGGTCGGACAAGGCCGAGAACAAGGCCGAGCTCGCCGCCATCATGGGCAAGCGGCAGTGGATGAACTGCCCGGTCGAGGACGTGCTCGACCGCACCGCAGGCAAGTTCGACTACGGCATCCCCGGCAAGGTGGTCGAGAACTCGCCGCACATCATGAAGTACTGGCGCGACTACGCGTCCTATCCGTTCCAGAGCCACGACCTCTGGTTCCTGACCGAGGACATCCGCTGGGGCAAGTACGAGGCGAACTTCGACACCAAGGCGCTGATCGCCAAGGTCAATCGCGAGGACATGTGGCGCGATGCGGCCAAGACTCTCGGCGTTTCGGCGGCCGAGATCCCGGCCTCGACCTCGCGCGGCAAGGAGACCTTCTTCGACGGCAAGGTGTTCGATCCCGAAAATCCGGCGGCCTATCTGAAGTCGCTCGCGATCAAGCGCGTCGAAGTCTGATGGAGCCCTGCGGCCGCCCGCGCGGCGGCCGCATCGTCTTTTGCAGCCGGAGAGATATTGCGATGAACATGCCTGCCACCAAGATCGAGGTTGAGACTGCGACGCCTGCGGCCACCGCCGCGCCGGTCGTCGCGATGACGCCGAAGCGCCCGCCGCGCAGCGAAGCCTACGCGCGCATGGCGCGGGAAACCGTCGTGCGCGTGATCCCGCCGCTGGTCGTGATCGCGCTGCTGACGCTGGTCTGGGAGCTGGTTTGCCGCCGCGCCGGTTCGGCGTTGCCGCCGCCGTCAAAGGTGTTCAAGGACACCAAGGAATTGATCCTCGATCCGTTCTTCGACCATGGCGGCATCGACAAGGGCCTGTTCTGGCATCTCTCCGCCAGCCTCCAGCGCGTCGCGCTCGGCTATTCGCTCTCCGCCATCGCCGGCATCGCGCTCGGCGTGCTGGTCGGACAGTCGGTCTGGGCGATGCGCGGGCTCGATCCGCTGTTCCAGGTGCTGCGCACCATCCCGCCGCTGGCCTGGCTGCCGCTCTCGCTCGCCGCGTTCCGCGACGGCCAGCCCTCGGCGATTTTCGTCATCTTCATCACCTCGGTGTGGCCGATCATCATCAACACCGCTGTCGGCATCCGTAACATCCCGCAGGACTACCGCAACGTCGCCGCGGTGGTGCAGCTCAACCCGCTCGAGTTCTTCGCCAAGATCATGATCCCGGCGGCGGCGCCCTACATCTTCACCGGCCTGCGCATCGGCATCGGCCTGTCGTGGCTCGCCATAGTCGCGGCGGAAATGCTGATCGGCGGCGTCGGCATCGGCTTCTTCATCTGGGACGCCTGGAACTCCTCGCATATCAGCGAGATCATCCTGGCGCTGTTCTATGTCGGCATCATCGGCTTCGTGCTGGACCGGCTGATCGCGGGCCTCGGCAAGATCGTCACCCGCGGCACCGCGACAAGCTAAGGGGGAAGGGACACATGACCGCCTATCTGAAGCTCGACCACATCGACAAGATATTTACCCGCGGCGCCGCCAGCACCGAGGTGCTGAAGGACATCAACCTGACGATCGAGAAGGGGCAGTACGTCTCGATTATCGGCCATTCCGGCTGCGGCAAGTCGACCCTGCTCAACATCATCGCGGGATTGACCACCGCCACCACCGGCGGCGTGCTGCTGGAGAACCGCGAGGTCAATTCGCCCGGTCCCGACCGCGCGGTGGTGTTCCAGAACCACAGCCTGCTGCCGTGGCTCACCGTCTACGAGAACGTCAGGCTCGGCGTCGACAAGGTGTTCGCCAAAACCAAGACGAAGGCCGAGCGCGACGCCTGGGTGATGCACAATCTCAACCTCGTGCAGATGGCCCATGCCAGGGACAAGCGTCCCTCGGAGATCTCCGGCGGCATGAAGCAGCGCGTCGGCATCGCGCGGGCGCTGGCGATGGAGCCGAAGGTGCTGCTGCTCGACGAGCCGTTCGGCGCGCTCGACGCGCTGACCCGTGCGCACTTGCAGGACTCCGTGATGGCGCTGCATCAGAAGCTCGGCAACACCATCCTGATGATCACCCACGACGTCGACGAGGCGGTGCTGCTCTCAGACCGCATCGTGATGATGACGAACGGGCCGAGCGCGCGCATCGGCGAGGTGCTTGAGGTGCCGCTCGCCCGACCGCGCAAGCGGCTCGAGCTCGCCACCAACGCCACTTACCTGAAGTGCCGCCAACGCGTGCTCGAATTCCTCTACGAGCGTCACCGCTTCGTCGAAGCCGCGTAAGCGCATCGTTAACGCGTGATGCGCTGCGCCTAATATAAAGACATCAAGCTCAATCCTTGTGCGCCGCACAAGGATTGAGCGAATCGCAAAATTTGCGTGCGAAAACGCCTTGCAAAAATTTCGGGCAATACGAACAAGCTACTGAATTCCCTGTATTTCCTGGTCGTGCGCAGTTGGCATGGAAGTTGAATTACTTTGCCCGACGCCAACGACGACGTCCCTCAACATCATCAATCAGCATCGTGATCTCGCCACCGGGGTGAAGCCTCGGAGCGCGCCTCCATGCCTGGAGGCTGAGCCTGCAACGACGCAGCGGTGAGCCTGGAAGGGATAAGCAATGACCAAGAGTCCGGCTTCAAATGAGACTTGGATTTCTGACTGGCGCCCCGAAGACGAGGCGTTCTGGAATGCGGGCGGCAAGACCATCGCCCGGCGTAACCTGATCTGGTCGATCGTCGCCGAGCATATCGGCTTCTCGGTGTGGCTGATCTGGAGCATCGTCACCACCAAGCTGCCGCAGGCGGGCTTCCACTACACCACCGACCAGCTGTTCCAACTCGTCGCGGTGCCGGGGCTGATCGGCGCCTTCATGCGCTTTCCCTACACCTTCGCGGTCACGACCTTCGGCGGCCGCAACTGGACCATCTTCAGCGCGGCGATCCTGTTCATCCCGACGCTGTCGCTGGCTTATTTCGTCGGCCAGCCCGACACGCCGTTCTGGCTGATGCTGCTGGTGGCCTCGACCGCCGGCCTCGGCGGCGGCAATTTCGCCTCCAGCATGACCAACATCTCCTTCTTCTTCCCTGACCGGATGAAGGGATGGGCCCTCGGCCTGAATGCGGCCGGCGGCAATATCGGCGTCTCCAGCGTGCAGCTCCTGACCCCGATCCTGATGACGCTCGCCGTCATCAACCTGTTCCAGGCAACGCCGGTCGACGGCGTGTTCCTGCAGAACGCCGGCCTGATGTGGGTGCTGCCGATCGCCATCGCAGTGTTCGGCGCGGTGTTCTTCATGAACAATCTGACCACGGCGAAGTCGTCGATCAGGAACCAGCTGGCGGTGGTCAAGCGCAAGCACACCTGGATCATGGCGTATCTCTATATCGGAACGTTCGGCTCCTTCATCGGCTACTCCGCGGCGTTCCCGCTGCTGATCAAGACGCAGTTTCCGGCGATCTCGATCTCGATCGCGTTCCTCGGGCCGCTGGTCGGCTCGCTGTCCAGGCCGCTCGGCGGCCTGCTTGCCGACAAGATCGGCGGCTCGATCCTCACCTTCTGGAATTTCATCGCGATGGCGGCGGCGACGGTCGGCGTGCTCTATTTCGTCGGGCACAAGGACTTCACCGGCTTCCTCGTGATGTTCCTGATCCTGTTCGTGACGACGGGCATCGGCAACGGCTCGACCTACCGCATGATTCCCTCGATCTTCCGCGAGCAGAATCTGTTCAAGGTTCGCGGCAAGGGCGATGCGGCGCGCGCGGCAGCCCTGAAGACGGCGAGCATCGAGAGCGGTGCGGCGGTCGGCTTCATCGGCGCGGTTGGCGCCGTCGGCGGCTATTTGATCCCGAGCGGTTTCGGCAAGTCGATCGCCCTGACCGGCGGCCCGTCGCTGGCGCTCGCGATCTATCTCGGCTTCTACGCGTCCTGCCTTGCGCTGACCTGGTGGTTCTACCTGCGTCGCAGCCCGCAGGGTGAGGGCGCGCCAAGCCTCGCCGAAGCGCGGGTCTGACATCTGGTACGAATCTCGCTTCTCTCCGTACGCGGGGAGAAGTCTCTCTGATGACGTTTGATCCATGAACCTTGTTCGCAACGGCGCGGACCAAGGCAGACCGAAACAGACAGGAGAACATCATGACTTCAGAACAGATCGCCCTCATCCAGCAGAGCTTCGCCAAGGTCGCGCCGATTTCGGAGACGGCCGCGGTGCTGTTCTACGATCGTCTGTTCGAGGTGGCGCCGTCCGTGCGCGCGATGTTCCCCGAAGACATGACCGAGCAGCGCAAGAAGCTGATGGGCATGCTTGCCGCCGTCGTCGGCGGCCTGTCGAACCTGGACTCGATTCTTCCCGCGGCCTCGGCGCTCGCCAAGCGTCACGTCAACTATGGTGCCAAGGCCGAGCACTATCCCGTGGTCGGTGCGACCTTGCTGTGGACCCTGGAGAAGGGTCTCGGCGATGCCTGGACGCCCGAACTCGCAACGGCCTGGACCGACGCCTACGGCGTGCTGTCCGGCTACATGATTTCCGAGGCCTATGGCGCGCCGGCGCAGGCCGCCGAATAGGAGATGCCTTGTGAGTGAACCGCTGGTCATCGTCGGTAACGGTATGGCGGCCGCGCGTCTGGTCGACGAGCTCGCCAAGACCTCGCTCGGTCGCTATGCGGTCGCGGTGATCGGCGAAGAGCCGCGGCTCGCCTACAACCGCGTGCTGCTCTCTTCCGTGCTGGCCGGCGAGACCGGCTCGCACGAGATCGAGCTGCGGCCGGCCGACTGGTGGCGCCATCGCGGCGTCACGGTGCGCTACGGCTACCGCGTCACCGAGATCGACACCGGCCGCCGCGAGCTCAAGATCGAGGGCGAGGAGAGCATGGAATATTCCAAGCTCGTGCTCGCGACGGGATCGACGCCGCTGCGGCTGAACGTGCCCGGCGCCGATCTCACCGGGGTGCACACCTTCCGCGACACCCGCGACGTCGACCTGCTGCTGACGCTTGCGGCGGCGAAGAAGCGCGTCGTCGTGGTCGGCGGCGGCCTGCTCGGATTGGAGGCGGCCTACGGTCTCGCCAAGGCCGGCGCGCCGGTGACGCTGCTGCACCTGATGGACCGGCTGATGGAGCGCCAGCTCGATTCTCCGGCCGCCGATCTGCTGAAGACGCTTGTCGAGCGCAAGGGCATCCGCATCCTGCTCAATGCCAGCACCAAGTGCATCCATGGCGATGGCCATGTCGAAGCCGTCGAGCTTGCCGACGGCAGCCGCATCGAGGCCGACGCCGTGATCTTCGCCGCGGGCATCAGGCCCAACGTCGCGTTGGCCAAGGACGCCGGCATCGCCGTCAACCGCGGCATCGTCGTCAACGACGTGATGCAGACGGCCTCGCCCGACATCTATGCGCTGGGTGAATGCGCCGAGCATCGCGGCACCTGCTATGGCCTGGTCGAGCCCGCCTATGAGCAGGCGCGCGTGCTGGCGCGGCACCTCGCCAGCCGCCCCGCCGCCTATCAGGGCAGCGTAGTCTCGACCAATCTGAAGGTCTCGGGCGTCAGCGTGTTCTCCGCCGGCGATTTCATGGGCGGGGAGGGCAGCGAGAGCCTCGTGCTGTCAGACCGCAGGCGCGGCACCTACAAGAAGCTCGTCATCGCCGACGGCCGGCTCACCGGCGCCGTGCTGATCGGCGATACCGTCGATGCGCTCTGGTATCTCGAGCTGATCCGCAATCGCGACAAGGTGGCGGCGATCCGCGCCGACATGATGTTCGGCCGCGCGCTCGCGCGTCCCTCCAAAGCGGCATGATGGAGGTGACATGACGGCGATCGACCCAAATCTCCGCACCACCAAAACGACCTGTCCCTATTGCGGCGTCGGCTGCGGCGTGCTCGCAACGCCCGACGGCAAGGGCGGCGCGGCGATTGCGGGTGATCCCGATCACCCCGCCAATTTCGGCCGGCTGTGCTCGAAGGGGTCCGCGCTCGGCGAGACCGTCGGCCTCGAAAGCCGTCTGCTCTATCCGATGATCCGTTGCAAGGGCGTGCTCGAACGCGTCGCCTGGAGCGATGCGCTCGACCATGTCGCCCACCGCATGCAGCACATCGTGGCGCGTGACGGCGCCGATGCGGTTGCGTTCTATCTCTCCGGCCAGCTCCTCACCGAGGACTATTACGTCGCCAACAAGCTGATGAAGGGCTTTGTCGGCACCGCCAATGTCGACACCAATTCGCGGCTCTGCATGTCGTCCTCGGTCGCCGGCCACCGCCGGGCCTTCGGCGCCGACACCGTGCCGGGCTGCTATGAGGATCTCGACCAGGCCGATCTTCTCGTCTTCGTCGGCTCGAACGCTGCCTGGTGCCACCCCGTGCTGTTCCAGCGCATGCTGAAGAACCGCGGCGAGCGTGGCGCGCGCATGATCGTGATCGATCCGCGCCGCACCGACACGGCGACCGATGTCGATCTGTTTCTCGGCCTCAAGCCGGGCACCGATACTGCGCTGTTCTCAGGCCTGTTCGTTCATCTCGCCGACAATGGCGCGCTGGATCAGGACTACATCGCGAGCAACACATCGGGCTTCGACGACGCGCTGGCCCGCGCACGCAACATCGCCGGCAGCGTCACCGCCACCGCGCTTGCCACCGGCCTTTCCGAGCAGGACGTCGCGACCTTCTTCAAGATGTTCCGTGACACCGAGCGGGTCGTCACGCTCTATTCGCAGGGTGTCAACCAGTCGGCGCAGGGCACCGACAAGGTCAACGCGATCCTGAACTGCCATCTCGCCACCGGGCGCATCGGCAAGCCGGGCGCATCGCCGTTCTCGCTGACCGGCCAGCCCAATGCGATGGGCGGCCGCGAGGTCGGCGGCCTCGCCAACCAGCTTGCCGCGCACATGAACTTCACGCCGCCCGACATCGACAGGGTGCGGCGGTTCTGGAAGGCGCCGCGCATCGCCACCCACGAGGGGCTGAAGGCGGTGCAGCTGTTCGAGGCGATCAACCGCGGTGAGGTCAAGGCGCTGTGGGTGATGGGCACCAATCCCGCGGTGTCGCTGCCTGACGCCGACTTCGTGCGCGAGGCGCTGAAGAAGCTCGAACTGTTCGTCGTGTCCGAGAACGTGCTCTCCAACGACACCGTCGAGGCCGGCCCGCACGTGCTGCTGCCGGCGCTGGCCTGGGGCGAGAAATCGGGCACCGTCACCAATTCCGAACGCCGCATCTCGCGCCAGCGCTCGTTCCTGCCCGCGCCCGGCGAGGCACGGCCGGACTGGTGGATCCTGAGCGAGACCGCAAAGCGCCTCGGCTTCGGCGACAGCTTCAATTACAAATCCGCCGCTGACATTTTCCGCGAGCATGCGGCTCTTTCGGCCTTCGAGAACGACGGCAGCCGCGATTTCGACATCGGCGCGCTGACCTCGCTGTCGGACGATGGCTTCGATACCTTGAAGCCCGTGCAGTGGCCGGTGCGCGACGGCCAGGCGCCGGGCGAGCGCTTCTTCGCGAGCGGTGGCTTCTTCACCAATGATGGCAAGGCCCGCTTCGTCGCGCCCGAGGTGCCGGCGCTGCGCGGCGAGACTGGGCCGTCGCGTCCGCTGCGACTCAACACCGGACGCATCCGCGACCAGTGGCACACCATGACGCGCACGGGCCTCAGCCAGCGGCTGGGCGCGCATCTGCCCGAGCCGTTCGTCGAGGTTCATCCCGACGACGCCGGCAGGTACGGTATCGCCCATGACGGCTATGCCCGCATCACCACCGATTACGGCCAGTGCATCCTGAAAGTCGTCGTCAGCGAACGGCAGCAGCGCGGCACCCTGTTCGTGCCGATCCACTGGAGCGCGATGAATGCCTCGCACGGCCGCGTCGGCGCGCTGGTTCAGTCCTTTACCGATCCGTTCTCGGGGCAGCCGGAATCGAAGGCGACTCCGGCCGCGATCACGCCCTATGAATACGTCTTCCGCGGTTTTGCGCTGTCGCGAAAGCAGCTCGACCTGCCATCAAACCTGATGTGGACCCGCGTCACGGTCAGCGGCGGCTTCGGCTATCTCTTCGCCGACAATGCCGATCTGTCGCGCTGGCCGGCCTGGCTCGAGAGTGTCGCGGGCGAGGATGTCGCCGAGTACCGCGATTTCGGCGGCGGCGTTTTTCGCGCGGCGTCGTTTGACGGTGATCGCATCGAGACCTGCCTGTTCGTCGGTCCCGCGCATGATGCCGGCGACTGGGAAGTGGTGAAAAGCCTGTTCGTGGCCGACCAGGTCAGCGACGACCAGCGCCGGATGCTGCTGTCGGGCAAGTCCAGCGAGGGCGCGGCGTCGACAGGCCCGGTCGTCTGCGCCTGCTTCGGCGTCGGCCGCGGCACCATCTGCGAGACCATCGCCGCCGGTGCGCGCACCGCCGCCGAGATCGGCGCCAGGCTCAAGGCCGGCACCAATTGCGGCTCCTGCATCCCCGAGCTGAAACGCCTGATTGCGACGACCGAGGTCGTGCCGGCGAAGCAGGTGAAGGTCGCGGGCGCGGCGGGCTAGACCCGGCTCTTTCCACGTCATTGCGTGCGTAGCGAAGCAATCCAGAGTCCCTCCGCGGAGATGGTCTGGATTGCCTCGCTGCGTGCGCAATGACGGTGATAGAGGCGCAAACTATCTCCCGACGTCGTCCTGGCGAAGGCCGGGACCCATTGCCCCGGTCGGCGTTGTCCGAGCGCGCTGTGGCCACCATCTACTGCAACAACATCTCCCTGTGGTAATGGATCCTGACTTTCGCCAGGACGACATCGGAGCCCGATATGAACACAAAACCCTTCGGCAAGACCGGCACCAGCGTTTCCGTCATCGGGCAGGGCACCTGGTATCTCGACCACGGTGACCGCAAGCGCGCGATTGCGGCGCTTGCGCGCGGGCTCGATCTCGGCATGACGCATATCGACACCGCCGAGATGTATGGCGATGCCGAACTCGTCATTGCCGACGCGATCGCGGGCCGGCGCGACGAGGTATTCCTCGTCTCGAAAGTGTTGCCGAGCAACGCCTCGCGGCGCGGCACCATCACCGCGTGCGAACGCTCGCTGAAGCGGCTGAAGACCGATCGCCTCGATTGCTATCTGTTGCACTGGCGCGGCTCGTATGCGCTCGAAGACACCGTCGCTGCATTCGAGGAGCTGGTGAAGGCGGGCAAGATCAAATCCTGGGGCGTCTCCAATTTCGACGCCGACGATCTCGACGAGATTCTCGAGGTTGCCGGCGAGGGCCGCATTGCCTGCAATCAGCTGCTCTATCATCTCAAGGAGCGCGCGATCGAGCATGCCGTGATCCCGTGGTGCGAGCAGCACGGAGTTGCCGTGGTCGCGTACTCGCCGTTCGGTCACGACGATTTTCCGGACGCGCGCAGCAAAGGCGGCGCCGTGCTGGCGCGCATCGCGGAGGCACGGCGCGTGACGCCGCGTCAGGTCGCGCTGAGCTTCCTCACCCGTGCGACTACGGTGTTCGCGATCCCGAAGGCGTCGTCGGCGGAACACGCCGGCGAAAATGCGGCGGCCGGTGATCTCGTGCTGACGAAAGACGAGATTGCGGCGCTGGATGCGGCGTTTCCGCGCGGTCCGAAGCCGCGCGGCCTGCCCATGCTGTAGTGCAGCAAAGCCTATTATTAATGGAGTATTGACGCGCGCGGACGTGAGCGCATATCGGCATCCTGTTTTCGGAAGTTGTGAAAGCGGCGCATTTGTCGTTTTTTACAACCGTTCCCGAATCGTCGTTTTTCCAGGTTCCAGCCGTGACACCGCCGCCCGCCGTAGCCGCAAGGCTCGACAGTATTCCCATGCCCATGCCGGAGAAGAAGGAGACGCGCCGCGCACCTGCGCGCGTCGATCATCCGTTCAAGGGCATCGCGCTGATCCTGCTGTCGACGGTGTTTCTGGGCTGCTCCGACACCGCCGCAAAATATCTGTCGACGAGCCTGCCCTCGATCGAGATCACCTGGATCCGCTTTCTCACCTTCGCGCTGATGTTCACGCCGGTGATGCTGCGGTCCTCGCCGTATTATGCGATGCGCACCGAGCGTCTCGGCATGCATGTGATGCGCGGTGCGGTGCTGCTTGGATCCTCGCTGTTCTTCATCACCGGCCTTGGCTTCCTCCCGATCGCGGAGGCGTCCGCCACCGGCTTCGTCGCGCCGCTGTTCGTGACCGCGCTTTCGATCGTCTTCCTCGGTGAGAAGGTCGGCATGCGCCGCTGGTTCGCCACCGCGCTCGGTCTCGTCGGCGTGCTGATCATCCTGCGGCCGGGCACCGGCGCGTTTCACATGGCCGCGTTCTTCCCGGTCATCTCGGCGGCCTGCTGGGCCGGCACCCTGATCCTGACGCGCATGATGAGCGGCCGCGAGGCGGTCGTCACCACCATGGCCTATTCCTCGCTGACGGGCCTTGCGATCCTCACTGCAATCGTGCCGTTCGTCTGGGTGACGCCGTCCTGGACCGCGATCGCACTCGGCATCTTCATCGGCGTTGCCTCGACCGCGGGCCAGTGGATCGTGGTGCTGGCCTATCGCTACGGCGATGCCTCGGTGCTGGCGCCGTTCTCCTACTCGCAATTGTTGTGGGTCAGCATTCTCGGCTTCTTCATCTTCGGCGAGGTGCCGAGCATCTGGACCATCATCGGTGCTGCCTTCATCGTCGCCAGCGGCCTCTACATCGCCCATCGCGAGCGCGTCCGCCGTTCACAGCTTTTGGTCCAGGCCGAGCGTTCCCCGAACGCCTGACGCAATATCGCTGCGTCAACTTCGTGCTATCAACGGCTCCAACAACCAGGGAGGAGCCGGATGCGCGCTGCGATTTTCAGGAACGGCGAGATTGTCGTTGGCCAGATGGCCGAGCCGAAGCCGGGCCAAGGCCAGGTGCTGGTCAAGACGCTCGCCTGCGGCATCTGCGGCTCCGACCTGCATGCGCGCCAGCACGCCTCCCGCATGGTGGAGATGGCGCGGAAGACCGGCCGCAAGCCGATGGACCTCTCCCGCGACGTCGTGTTCGGTCATGAATTCTGTTGCGAGATCGTCGATTTCGGTCCGGGCACCGCGCGCAAGCTCAGGCCCGGCGCCCGCGTCTGCTCGCTGCCTGCGCTGGTGACGCCGCAGGGCATCGAAGGCATCGGCTACTCCAACGACAATATCGGCGGCTATGCGGAAGCGATGCTGCTCAGCGAGGCACTGCTGCTCGAAGTGCCCAATGGTCTTGCGCCGGAACACGCCGCGCTGACCGAGCCGCTCGCGGTCGGTGTTCATGCCGTGTCCAAGGCCAACATCCGTGGCGGCGAGGTGCCGCTCGTCATCGGCTGCGGCCCGGTCGGGCTCGCGGTGATCGCGGCGTTGAAGATCAGGGGTTTGCATCCGATCGTCGCCGCCGACTATTCGCCGACGCGCCGTGCGCTCGCGACCAAGCTTGGCGCGGACATTGTGGTCGACCCGAA
The DNA here is from genome assembly GCF_000282615.1 of Bradyrhizobium sp. YR681. Taxonomy (GTDB): domain Bacteria; phylum Pseudomonadota; class Alphaproteobacteria; order Rhizobiales; family Xanthobacteraceae; genus Bradyrhizobium. The sequence continues at coordinate 22,553 of NZ_AKIY01000339.1, forward strand.
AGTGTCGCAGCCCTACGCGACCTGGGCCGAGCACGCCCAGATGTCGGAGGCGGAGAAGGCGGCACGGCCGCCGTTCCAGGCGATGCTGCCGGCGTTGAAGCCCGCGATCATCTTCGAATGCGTCGGTGTGCCCGGCCTGCTGCAGCAGGTGTTCGAGGGCGCGCCGCGCGATGCGCGCATTGTCGTGGTCGGCGTCTGCATGGAGGCCGACAGAAACGAGCCCATGCTCGGCATCATGAAGGAGCTCAACGTCCAGTACGTGCTGGGCTATACGCCGGAGGAATTTGCAGCCTCGCTCCGCCTGATCGCGGAAGGGCAGGTTGATGCCGCCGCGATGGTGACGGCGGAAGTGGGCCTCGACGGCGTGGCAAAGGCGTTCGCCGACCTCGCCAATCCCGAGGCGCACACCAAGATCATCGTGCAGCCGTGGAAATGACTTTTCTTCGTAGGGTGGATTGGCCGAAGGCGTAATCCACCACTGTCCATTTCCGCGGAGGCAAAAGGGTGGGTTACGCCGAGCAGATGCGCCTCGCGCAACTGCTCGTCTAACCCACCCTACGAGACCGTCGTCAATATTTCGACGGCACGTACATCTCCGGCGGAATCGGGCCGCGGTGATAATCGGGATTGCGGACGCGCGGCGGCAGCACCACCGGCGCGCGGGCGACCTCCTGGTACGGCATCTGGCTGAGGAGATGCGCGATGCAGTTGAGGCGGGCGCGCTTCTTGTCGACGGCATCGACGATCCACCACGGCGTATCAGGCAGGTGCGTGTGCTCCAGCATCGTCTCCTTGGCCTTGGTGTAGGCCTCCCAGCGGCTGCGCGCCTCGACGTCCATCGGGCTCAGCTTCCACTGCTTGAGCGGATCCTTGATGCGCATGGTGAAGCGGAACTGCTGCTCGTCGTCGGTGATCGAGAACCAGTATTTGACCAGGATGATGCCGGAGCGGATCAGCATGCGCTCGAACTCCGGCACGGTCTTGAAGAATTCCTGGTATTGCTCCTCGGTGCAGAAGCCCATCACCCGCTCGACGCCGGCGCGGTTGTACCAGCTGCGGTCGAACAGCACGATCTCGCCGCCGGCCGGCAAATGCGAGACGTAGCGCTGGAAATACCATTGCGTGCGCTCGCGCTCGCTCGGGGCGGGGAGCGCCGCAACGCGGCAGATGCGGGGATTGAGCCGCTGGGTGATGCGCTTGATCACGCCGCCCTTGCCGGCGGAGTCGCGGCCCTCGAACAGCACCACGACCTTCTTCTTCTCACTCTGCACCCAGTCCTGCAGCTTGACCAGCTCGCCCTGGAGGCGGAGCAATTCCCGGAAATAGAGCCTGCGATCGACCGACGGGCGGAGCGCATCGGTCTCGTCCAAGAGCTCGTCGAGCCTGCTGTCATCGAGCTCCATCTCCAGCTCTTCGTCGAGATCGTCGGTCATTTCCCGGATGATGCGCTCGCGTTTGGCCATTTCAGGGGTGCGGTCGGATGCGGTCATGGGTCTCTCTCTCGGGCCAAGGATGGCTGTCGCCCCGACCATCGACGGGGTTTATTGCGTCCTTGTGACGATAGCGGGCCGCCACGACGGCAGTGCACTCCCTCTCCCGCTTGCGGGGGAGGGCTGGGGTGGGGGTGTCTCCGCATCGGGATAATCCCAATGTGGAGAGAG
>NZ_AKIY01000340.1 GCF_000282615.1 Bradyrhizobium sp. YR681
GCCGCGGCAGCCGTCGCCGCCGTCTGCTCGCTGCGCATACGCGCCCGCTCCAGCGAATTGCTCCTGAACACCGCGACGGTGCGGGCGATCTCGCCGATCTCGTCGGCGCGATCTTCGCAATCGATCGCGACGTCGCTCTTGCCGTTGGCCAGCGCCGTCAGCGAGTGCGTGACCGAGCTGAGCGGACGGGTGACGCGGCGGACGATCAGCAAGGTGAGGACCAGGACCAGCAGCGCGGCGATGCCGGCCGCGATCGCCATGCTCTCGATCGCCTGGGTCAGCATGCTCTCGAACTGGGCCATGGGGATGCCGACGTAGAGAATGCCGGCGACCTTGCCGGCGGCGTCCACGACCGGGAAATAGGCGGTCATGAAGGATTTGCCGAACAGGACGGCCGGTCCCTTATAGGCCTCGCCACGGCGCAGCAGCGCCTGCGCCGGATGGTCGGCGGCGAGCTGGGTGCCGACGGCGCGGTTGCCGTCCTCCTTTTTCACGTTGGTCGAGCGGCGCACGAACTGCCCGCTCGCATCGTCGAACACGAACAGGGTCGCATTGCCCCCGACATAGGACACCGCGCGATCGACGATGGCGTGATCCCTGAACTCGGGCATCCTGGGGATCTCGGCGCGCACCACCGCGCCGTCCCGCATCGTGATCTTGGCGTCTGGAGCGGTCTCGGCAAAGGCCAGCGCCAGGGTCCGCAGATTGACCTCGATGTCGCGCAGCGCGCGGTCATTGAAGGCGGTGGTCAGCGACCAATAGCCGGCGCCCACCACCAGCGCCGTGTTCACGGCGATCAGCAGCACGGCGCAGAGGACGGCTTTGGTGCCGAGCTTGAACTTCGGCAGGAGCTTTGCCGTTAATAGATTGGACATGAATGGAACTACCCCCGTAACTCCTGCATAATTGTGCATACCGCTTACGACCCCATTAACGGCCGTTCATACCGCCGAACCCGGCATGCTTTCCAAATCGTAAACGAGGCCTCCCTGACCACGCCAAGCGCGCCGCCCATCATCGTCTGGTTCCGCGACGACCTCCGCCTGTCCGACCATCCCGCCCTCCACGCCGCCGCCAAAACCGGCGCGCCCGTGGTCTGCCTCTACGTGCTCGACGACGCGGCCGGGCGAGCGCCCGGCGGCGCTGCGCGCTGGTGGCTGGCACAGTCGCTGCGGACGCTCGGCGCCGAGATCGCCGCGCGCGGCGGCTCGCTGATCCTGCGCAAGGGACCGGCGGCCAGGGTGGTCGCCGAGGTGGTGCGCGAGAGCGGCGCCAGCGCCGTCTACTGGAATGGGATCGCTCAGGCCCCGCATCAGGCCGTGGAAAGACAGCTCGAAGCGGCGCTGGCAAAGCTCGGCGTCGACTCGCAAAGCTTCCTTGGCGACCTGCTGGTCCCGCCGTCGGCGATCCGCAACAAGGAAGGCCGGGGCCTGCGCGTGTTCACGCCGTTCTGGCGGCGGGTGCTGGCGCTCGGCGATCCGCCGAAGCCTCTGCCCGCACCGAAGCAGCTCCGCGCGGGTCCGAACATCGCGAGCGACACGCTGGAGAGCTGGGCGCTCGAGCCGACCACGCCTGATTGGGCGGGCGGCCTGCGCGAGAGCTGGACGCCTGGCGAAGCCTCCGCCCGCGCCCGCCTGCGCGATTTCCTCAAGACCATCGCACGCAGCTATGTCGGCGACCGCGACCGTCCGGATCGCGAAGGCACCTCACGCCTCTCGCCGCATTTGCGATTCGGCGAGCTCAGCCCGCGCCAGGTCTTCCACGCCGCGCGCTTTGCCGCGGCCGAGAATCCCGCGCTCGGACCCGGCATCGAAAAATTCCTGAGCGAGCTTGGCTGGCGCGAGTTCTGCCGCCACCTGCTCCACGATCACCCGGGCCTTGCCACCGAAAACCTGCAGGCCAATTTCGACGGCTTCCCCTGGAAGGGCGACACGAAGGCCCTCACCGCCTGGCAGCGCGGGGCGACAGGCTACCCCATCGTCGATGCCGGCCTGCGCGAGCTCTGGCACACCGGGGTGATGCACAACCGGGTGCGGATGGTGGTGGCGTCCTTCCTGGTCAAGCATCTCCTGATCGACTGGCGCGACGGCGAGGCCTGGTTCTGGGACACGCTGGTCGACGCAGACGCCGGCAGCAATCCCGCCAACTGGCAATGGGTCGCCGGCTGCGGCGCCGATGCCGCGCCCTATTTCCGGGTGTTCAATCCGATTCTCCAGGGCGAGAAGTTCGACCCCGATGGAACCTATGTCCGGCGCTGGGTGCCGGAGCTGAAAGACCTGCCGGCCAAGCTGATCCACCAGCCCTGGCAGGCAACTCCCATCGAGCTTGCGAGCGCCGGCGTCACGCTCGGCAAGACCTATCCGCAGCCGATCATCGATCATGCCAAGGGACGCGAGCGCGCGCTCGCCGCCTACGCAAAGATCCGCAAAGGTTGAGCGTTGCTTTGACACAATTATGAAACGCGCTATCGTCATCACTCCATACAAACCGTGGGGGACGATATGGACGACGACAAGCCGATCACCGAGCAGGTGATGGAGACGATGACCAACGCCGTTGAAGCGACCAAGGACGCCGCAGTCACCGCCGTCAAGAAGGTGAAGAAAGCCGCGAAGAAGGTCGCCAAGAAAGTAGCGCCGAAGAAGGCCAAGAAAGCCAAGAAGTCTTCGAAGAAGGCTGCCAAGAAGTCGTCGAAGAAGGCGGCCAAGAAGAGCGTGAAGAAGGCGGTGAAGAAATCCGCGAAGAAGGCCACCAAGAAGAAAAAGAAGGCCAAGAAGTCCAAGCGCTGAGCGCAGCGCTCAAAGCAAGTCTCCGGGGGCGAGCGCGCCCGGAGACGGCTCCTCCCTACCCTCGTTTCGTGGCGGCGCGCCGGCCCGGGTGATGCTCGCCTTGCGGATCGCGGAATTCGCTGCGATGGCCGCGCCGGTCCTCGGCATTGAAGCGCCGCCGCTTCGCAGGCGAGCCGAACGCCTTGATCACCCTCCTGCCGTTGACCTTCTTGATGACGTAGCCGCCCTCGGTCATCGAGAACGGCTCCTTCAAAGTTCCCTTATGGTCGAATTTGGTGCCGGGGGGATGCCTGAACGGCTCGAACCAGGACGGGTAGACGAAGTTCGACATCTCGAAGCCGGCGACGCGGAAGCTATCCTCCTCCACGGCGTCGCAGACCTCGTAGGCGTATTGGGTGTTCCTGTTCTTGTCGGCCCACAGATTGGCCATGGGGTCGAGCACCATCTCGAACAGTTCATGCGAGGCCGCGACGCTGACGGGCTCATCGCCCAGCGCCTTGACGAAGATTTTCGAGATCGGCTGACCGCGATGGGTCAGTTCGTGGCGCCCGAGCATGTTCTCGTGCAAAACATCGTCGAAATAGACCAGTTGCCAATCGGTGGCCTTCGGCTTCTTCGTGACATAGAGGTCGACCGGATAGCCCCACACCGGCAGGAAATGCTGGTCGTAGCATTTCTGGAGCGCTGCGGTGAGCCTGCTCATCATGCGGCCGCTGATCGTCTCCTGCGCGTAGTTGATGCAGGCAATCCGGACCGGCCTCAAGGATCTGCCGAGCAGTGCACGCCGCGCCTTCTTCATGGAAATCACCGTGTGAAAGGGAAGCTGAAATACCCCCAGCCTAACACGACCGTCCCGCGCACGTCAGGGATGTATTCCGCCGCACCACCGTGTCCGCCTAGACCCGCCGGTTGACCACGAACACCGCGGCCGCGCACGTCGCCATGCCGGCAATCGCCAGTGCATCGAGCATCTCGTCGAACAGCAGATAGGCCATCAGCGACGTGACTGCTGGCACCAGGTAGAACAGGCTTGCGACCGAGGTCGCCGCGGCGTGGCGGATCAGCCAGTACAGCAACCCGATCGATCCGATCGAGAGCGCCACCGCGAGCCAGGCCAGCGCGAGCACGAATTCCCGCGTCCAGTGCACCACGCGGTCCTCGAACAGGAAGGCCCCGATCGCGAAGAAGATGGTGACGGCGACGTATTGCACGAGATTGCCGGCGCGCCAGTCGATGTGGTTGCAGTAACGGCGCTGGTAGAGCGTGCCGAGCGTGATGGAGATCAGCGAGACCACCGAGGCGAGCCAGCCGAGCCCGGCCTCGCCGGTCATCGGACGGTTGTGCAGGATCAGCACCACGCCGCCGAGGCCGAGCACGAGCCCCGCCCATTGCACCGGCGTCACTCTCTCGCCGAGCCAGCGGTTGGCGATGGTCGAGGTCAGGATCGGCTGAAGCCCGGGAATCAGCGCGGAGAGCCCGGCCGGAATCGAATGCGCGATCGCGATCGCGGTACCGCCGAGATAGAAGCCGTGGACGAGGATGCCGGCGACCGCGCTGTGCGCAATACCGATGCGGTCAGGCCATTTTGGCCGGGCGATGCCTGCGATGATCGCCATCAGGCCGACCACGATCGCCATGCGGATGGCGAGATAGGTCAAGGGATCGGCGTTGTTGATGACGTATTTGGTGCCGATGAATCCGGTGCTCCAGAGCAGCACGAACAGGATCGGCGCGACGCGGGCAGCCAGGGCTTCTTGATTATGGTTCATTGCCGCCCTCATTGCCCCATGGAGGCCACTGCGGCAATGCGAATTTGGACCCGAGCGATGCTGCGCTGCGACGGACGTCGGCTCGGCTCAGCCGCTCACCATTCTTCCGGACAGGGGTCGATGATCTTCCAGAGCTCGACGCCGTTCTTGATCTTCTTCATGTCGGTCGTCAGCCCACCATTGCGGCGGATCCAGTCCTTCACCGTGTCGGGGTAATAGGACATCAGGTCGGACGTCCCTTCCGAACTGGTGACCTTGATGCCGAAGGTGAAGGCCTTGTCGTAATAGGCCTGGTGGAAGCCGAGGCTGGCGCGCGGTGTCACGCAGATCTTGTTCATCGGCACGATGCCGAGCACGAGCGTGCAGGCCGAGTTGCAGATACCGTCGATGATGACGCGCTCGCCCTTCTCGCGAATACGCTTGTACTTGGTCTTGTACTCCTCGACGTAACCGCCGTGGTCGCGGGTGATACGCAGTTCGGCCCGCGCCGGCGTGGCGGCGGCGAGGCAGAGCAACAGCAGGCTCAAAAGCGTGATGCGCATGGCAACGGGACGGTCAAAACCTTGCAGGAACGGGCCGGCCTCAAAGCACCCCAAGCGGCCGGCAGGAATTTCTAACTGAATTCTTCTTGGTCATACTTGTGTGGGGAATTCGTTAAGCATCCCGAAAAGGCCAAAAATGGGCAGATCTGGACGCCCCCGCCGGCAATTCTGTCACACCCACCCGGGAATCTGCGGGATCGGCCCCGTTTTCGGGCCGCCTGACGGGTGCCGCGGAGGTCCGAAATGGCTATAGATGGCTGACTTATTCGCGCGGGTTCCGGAGAATCAGATGAGCAAGTTGAAGCTTGTAGCCGCGGTTGCAGCCCTGTCGGCCGCAATCCTAGCCCCCACCCTGGCGGAGGCGCGGGGACATCACCGGTACCACCGCTACGTCAATCCGCTGCCCTACCCGATCAGCTACGTCCACAATTACGGCCCCGGCCTCACCCCCGGCACCTTTGCCTTTTACGACGGCCCGTCGACCAACCATTGCTACCAGAGCGCGGCCGCCTATGTCGGCCAGGACCGCCGCCGGCACCCCTGCTACTAAGGGGCCCCGGCGCGTCCTCTGTGGGCCGCTATTTGGCGGCGCCCGACGCCAGCAATTGCTTCTCGATCTCGTAGACCGGCAGCTTGACGAGGTCCTTGCTCACCTCGCCTTGAAGCGCCTTGCGCAGCACGTCTGAATAGTCGGCGCGGATCATGCCGAGCGCGCGCGGCGAGGCCACCATGGTCAGGGCCGCGGTCTCGCCCGCACTGACCGCAGCATCGAGCCGGCCGGCGAGGCTGCGCAGGAAGGCGCGCTCGGCCTCATCGTGCCAATCGGTCTGCTCGACCGAGCTGCGCGCACCGCCGACCGCGCCATGCAATCGGCCCGGCGCATCGCTTCCTTGCGCGCTGGTCGACGGGTTGGGCTGCTCGTGGACCTCCCTGGTGTGAAGGTTCGGAAACATCTCGTCGCCGAGGTTTTCCAGAATGAGCGCCTTGCGCCCGTCGCACACCACCAGCCAGTCACCCTTGTCCAGTCTCATCTTTTCCATTGCACAGCTCCAATCAACCCGTGGACCCGGCCGATGCGGACGCCCGGCCGGATGCTCTTCGAATTCCGCGAAACACTGCCCACGGCGACCAAGATTAGGGACGAAGCCAGGCGCGCGACTTGCGCAGGATCAAGCCTGCCGGCGAATTCCTGCGATGCAGAGGCGAAGTAAGCGCAGCATGGCCAGAGGCGCGAAGCTGAGGTAATCTGCCGGGGTTGGATCAAGCCCCGCAGCGGAGTGGCTGAAGATTTGTTCATCAGCATTACATTTCGGTTCTGCCACAATTTGATCAGAACAAACTTCGATATCCTGTATTGCGTAAGCGGAGGAAGACATCATGAAGCTCAAGATTGGCCTCGTCGCCGCATCCCTGCTCGGTGCCGTCATGGCATCGCCGGCGGCGTCCGCCATGCCCATCGCGCCTGCACCTGCCGTCCCGCAGGTCTCCGACGTCGAGCAGGTCCGCATGGTCTGCGACGCCTGGGGACGCTGTTTCTGGCGCCCGAACTATTATGGTTATTACGGCCCGCGGCCTTATTACGGGCCCCGATATTACGGCTATGGGCCGCGCTATTATGGCCCCCGCTACTACGGGCCGCGCTATCGCCGCTGGTGATTTTGAAGGGGGCCCTCGGGGCCCCCTCGCTTTTGTGAGTTCCCGGATTGCCCATGCCGCCGATGCGATCGGCCTGGAGCGATTCCAAAACTGATCTAGATCAAAGAAGAAGTTCGCCACACCGTCATTCTACGGCGATGGCCGATTTGATTGTTTTTCGATGCCCGCAGACGGGCATGAACGTGCAGACGCATTTGGAGAAGCAGCAAAGACCGGAGGGGCGGAGCTTTGAATCCTTTGCCTGTCCCGCCTGCACGCGCCTCCATTTCATCGACCTCGCATCCGGTCAGCCGATAAGCCGAGAACGTTGACGGTGACAATGATCTGACGGACTTCGTGACATGATGTCCGCAATACTACGGCCCGGAATCCGGTTTACTGACGCGCGATGTTTCGCCATTGATTGCGATGTACCGACATTCATTTAATTGTCACATTGCAGCATCCGGCCAGACGCATGTTCTTCGACGCTCTCGCCCCCTCCTCCGCTCTCCAGTTGGTCCGCTTTGCCGATGTCGACGCGTTTCGGCCGGCCGAACAGCTGGAAGACGCGCGAAGCATTCCGCTCGACGTCACCAATTTCGCCGCGGCACGCGCGATCGTGAACCTGCCGGCATGCCGGATCATCGTGGCAAGGTCGTTTGCGCGCATCCTCGATACCGCCTACCGCGCGCCGGGCGGCATGGTGGTCCTGCCGATGACCGACAATCTGCGGGCCAGCTCGAGCGGGATGGATCTCGACTCGCGCTTCTACGTGGCCTTGCGCGGCAATCATGATTGCCATTTCGTCGAGCATCAGACCAATCATCATGCGCTGATCATCTTCTCTCCGACGCTCAGGGACCGCGGCTGGTTCGATCGCGCCGACGCGCTATGGGTTCGCATCGCGGATCCCGCTGCTCACCTCCACGCCCGGCAGCTCGTGCTCGATATCCTGAGGACCGCGTCCGTAAACCCGCACATGTTTGAAACGCGAGAGGTCGCGGCTCATCTCCAGGAAGGCCTGCTGCTGGCCTTCGATGACCTGTTTCAGATCGACCCGTTGTCGGAGCGCTGCGCCCTGAGTGCCGGCGCGCGGTCCGCCAAGCTCGTGCAACGGATCGACGATTACGTCGCTGCCTATCCGACCGCGCCGATCTACACGGCCGATCTGGCCAGCGAATTCGGCGTTTCCGTCCGGACTCTCAGCGGCGCGGTGGCCAAGGTACGTGGCATGAGCCTGCATCAATACATCCGCCTGAAGCGGCTCTGGGCCACCCGGTCGCAACTGCTCAGGAGCGGTGGCACGTCGGTCGCCACCTGCGCGCGCGCCCAGGGATTTCATCATCTCGGCGAGTTCGCGGCCGCCTACCGCGCGACCTTCCACGAGGCGCCCTCAGACACGCTGGCACGCGCCCGGCGAAGCGTTTTTCCCGCGAGCTGACATCCAGGCCGTGCCCCGAATGCCGGCCTGGTACGTTGTGCCGCCTTGGAACCTGCACTTTCGAACGGCGTTACCAAGCCAGTGTGTTGCCGGCTCCGGCTGGCGCACAAGGCACCCCACGCATTCAAGGCGTGGGGTTTTTCTCGTCGTCAGCGATTGGTCCAGGGGAAAAGTATGTCCATCAGCCGCAACGTATTGTTCTTGATTATTGGCGCTCTGATCATCACGGCAGGCGTGCTGGGCTACAATCTTTACCAGGCGAAAAAGCAACCCGACGGCGTGCAGATCAATGTCGGCCCCAATGGATTGAAAATCCAGGGCAAATAGGCGGCCTTTGCGGATTGCATCGGCCTGGCTCGAAAACTCTGGCCTTAACAAATGGCGCGCTCGGAGAGATTCGAACTCCCGACCCTCGGAATCGAAATCCGATGCTCTATCCAGCTGAGCTACGAGCGCCCTGGCCCGGGGATGGGGCCACAACCGAGGAGCGCCGGGCGGCGGCTGGCAAGCCAGCACACCGCACGGCGTTCGGATGGGTTCGAATTAGCAGAGAGGCCGGCCAATAAAAAGCCCTCCCCGCCTCGATCATGGCGGGTCGCTGGCGGCCGTCACCAGGTCGTGTTGAAGAGGCCGAAATGCGGCTGCTGCGCCACCAGCATCATCGGTTGACCGCGCTGCGGCGCCGGATGGGCTCTCGCGACCTTGCGCTTGGGCTGCGCCTGGGAAGCTTGGGGAAGCTGGGTCTGGGCCTGCTGGACCTCAGCCTGAGGCTTCGCCTCGGCCTTCCTGAGTGCGGCGGTATCGCCCTTCGGGGCGGGCGTGAACTGGGCAAAGGTCTCGCGCACCCGCGCCTTCGCCGACATCTCGGCAAGGGCCGGCGATGCAGCGTCGTGAACCGGAGGCTGCGGCGCTACGACTGCGGCGGTCTTGACCACGGGCGGGACAATCGTCGGCTGGCTGGTGTCGAGCACGACCCGTTCGGGCAGATGGCGATCGGACCGGATCCGGATCAACGGCTGATCGTTGCTTGCCGTTACGACGGCTTGCCCCACCGGCGACGCCGGCACGACATAGTTCACCGCGAATAGCAGTGTGAGCAGGGCTCCACCGACAAAGACGAAATACCGAAAGATGGGCATTGGCCGCGCTCCGCCCCCCGCATCCCCGCGTGGGCTCTTCGCCTTAACAGGCGATACTCTAATTGGTTCCTGCGTCCAGCCTTCGGTTCAAATGGTGGCACCAAGAATTTTGACCAGAGGGCAAGGACGGTAACTTTTCCGCTACCCGAACCCGTCGTCTCTACGCGCGACGTGCAGCGACCAACGAACATTTCGCCTGATCGGCATTAACGTTGACGAAGCCCACGGGGACACGTGCAAAGGTCTTGCGGCTTTTCATGCTGACCGTGTCGGCCAGAACACGGCTGCGGTCGGTGAGATGGGTGCCATCGCGCCGTGCGAATGCGCAAACGATCTCGACATCCTTTACGGCATAGTCATTGTCGTTTCGCAGCGTGAGCGTCACCAGCGCCTTCGCGCCAAGGCCGCCACGGCGCCAGGTCTGGGATGAAATCCTGAGACGGTCGAGTTCTGCATTTGCGCGCGCCTGGGCTTCGGCAGCCGGCGTAGGCGCGGCATCGGTCAAAGGCGCCGTCTCGGCGGTTGCCAGCTCCGGCTTCACCGGCTCAGTGCTGTTGCCGCGGGAGAGAGGCAGCAGCATCCAGACGCTGCCCCCGACGATGATCGCTGCCAGCAGCCACAGCAGGCTCCGTCCAAACGAGACGCTCGCGACCGTCACGGCCCGCGCCAGGCGTTCGCCGATCCCGGCGAAGCGTCCCAACCCTGTCCGGTCAAGCCTGGCGTTCATGTCTGTCTCACCGATGGTGGCCGAAGCAGGTTCGACGACGGACTCGGCCATTGCTTACCTTAATCCGACAGGCGAACTAAGGTTCCCGCGCTTCATGCGAGTCGGCAAGGACGGTGGCGATCACCGCCCGGCGCCGCTAACATGCGTCGCAACATCGAAGGCCCCTTGGGAGAACATGAAATGCCAGTCGCCGTTACCTGGGATCACGTCCATCTGCGCAGCCCCGATCCGGAGGCCACGGCCAACTGGCTGCGCGACATCCTCGGCGGCGAGGTCGTGCGCGCGCCGGGACGGATCGACGTTAATCTCGGCGGCGCAAAGATATTCATCGCACCGCTCGAAGGCGACAGCGCCGTCAACCCGCCGCCGCTGCACCCGCACCAGGGCCTCGACCATTTCGGCCTCACGGTGAAGGACATCGACGCCGTCGCCGCCGAGATCAAGGCCAAGGGCGTCACGTTCACGCGCGAGCCGACGACGATCCGGCCCGGTGTCCGCATCTGCTTCATCCGCGGCCCCGAAGGCATCTCCATCGAGCTTCTCGAGCGCGACAAGAAATACACCTGAGGCGGCGCGGAGCCGCATCAGGCAACAGCGAGGCCAGGCGACGTGCCGCCTGGCGCGCCTATGTCATGCTGCCGGGCATAAAGCAGCGGATGGTCACGCCCATATAGCCGTAGATCGGCCACACCATGGTTCGGCCGACCCGGTTCGGCTCCGAGATCACGGCTTCCTCGGGCACGTCGACCCAGACGAGCTCCTGCTGCTGGCCCTCGAGCATGAAGCCAAGACGCGGGACGCGAACACGATAGTGCCCGTCCTTGCTCTCCCAATCGGTGTCCGAAAGCGCCGAGCCGTCGGCATCGGAGCAGCACGGCCCCTTGCCGCTGCGCAGCCCGTCAAACCACGCCTTCAAATCGGCATTGGTGTTGACGAACTGGCCCCGGTCGCGCGCGTGCCCGAAGGGAGCTGCGAGCGCGATCAGGGCCGTGGTGCAAACCAGGCTCGTCACGCTTCGCCAGCGCGTCGCGCCGCCAATCCGCCGTCGTTCGATTTTGCAATTCGTGGAACGCGCACTGTACAGACGCGGCTCATGGCCGCCGGAATCGATCCAGTTGGTCACGTTTGTCTTGCTCCAGCACCCCGCGGCCAGTGCAACAAAGGTTATGCATTTCGCGGGCCAACTTGATTCGCACCGGTTGGCCTCGCCCCGCTATGAGACAGTCATCGCGCTGTCACGGACAAGCCGGGACAACTACGGCTCGCGGCGGGCGGCTCTGGTGTCCGACCGGCAAACTGCCGCGTTGCGCGAGCGGATGCGCTTTGGCATAAAAGCCCTACCGGTTACGCCATTGGGCGATGGCGGCCGGCCACGGGACGTTATGAAGAACGGCCTCTATTCGATCCACGTGAACCTGCTCGATGGTCGAGTCGGCAAGGGCAGCGGCGTGATTCTTTTCCGCGACGGCAAGATTCTTGGCGGCGATGCCTACCTCTATTACACCGGCAGCTACGTGGTGAAGGACGACCACACCTTCAAAGGCGAGGTGCTGGTGCAGCGCCATACCTCGCCGCGGGGCGATGACAATCCGCTGTTCGGTGGCCCGGCCCCGGTCGGCATCGGCGTCAGCGGGACCTACACGGACGACCGCGCGGAGATGACGGGAACGGCGCTCGTTGGCAAGGCCAGCCTGATTTTCGGCGCCACGCTGCACAAGCTCGCGGAAGCGGACTAGATCATTCCGCAGCCTGCTCCAGCGGCGCCGTGCGCGGCAGGATGATCTGGATGCGCGTTCCCTCGCCCGGCTCGGAATCGAGATCGAGCCGCCCGCCGAGCCGGTTCGTCACGATGCTGTAGACGATGTGCAGCCCAAGACCGGTGCCGCCCTGGTCGCGCCGTGTCGTGAAGAACGGATCGAAGGCGCGGCGGCGGACGTCGAGCGACATGCCGCAGCCATTGTCGGAGAAGAGGATCTCGACATTGTCCTTGCCGGATTCGCGCACCTGGATGTCGATGGTCCCGGGACGGCCGTCCGGGAAGGCGTGCGCCACCGAATTGAGAAACAGATTGGTCAGCACCTGGCCGTAGGGGCCGGGATAGCTGTTCATGGTCAGGTCCGGCTGGCACTCGACGTTGAGCGTCAGATTGTGCTTGCGCAGGCCCGGCCGCAGACTCATCACCACCTGCTCGGTGAGGTCGCCGAGATCGAAGCTGCGCTGGTCCGAATAGTTGCGATCGGCCGCGACCTGCTTGAACGACTGGATCAACTCGGCGGCGCGGTTGAGATTGGAGACGAGCTGCGAGGACGCATCGCGGCTGGTGTTGAGGAACTCGTTGAGCGTGGACCGGCGGAGCTCGCCGCGCTCGACCTCGGAGGTGAACATCGCCGTCTTGCGCTCGAGCGCGGAGGCGACGGTGAGGCTGATGCCGACGGGGTTGTTGACCTCGTGCGCGACGCCTGCGACGAGCCGTCCGAGCGCCGCAAGCTTTTCCGCCTCGATCAGCGAGGCCTGGGTCTCGCGCAGATTGCGCAGCGCGGTCTCCGCGGATTCCTTGGCTTTCCGCATCTCCTGCTCGCCGCGCTTGCGCTCGCCGATGTCGAGCGCCACGGTGACGATCCGCTCGATCTCGCCCTCGGCATCGAGCAGCGGCAGCTTGTTGACCAGCCATTGCCGCATGTTGCCGGAGGAATCCTTGTACTCCTCCTCGTAGAAGCCCAGCCCCTTGCGGAGCTTGAGCACGCGCTTGTCGTTCTCGTCGGTCTTGGCCGCGCCGTAACGCGACATCAGGTCCGCCGTGGTGCGGCCGAGCGCATCGCCGGGCTCGATGCCGAAGATGCCGGCCATGTAGCGGTTCATCAGCACGTAGCGCAGGTCGCGGTCTTTCACGTTGATGACCGCAGGCACCGTGTCGATGACCTGCTGGAGCAGGCGCCTTCCTTCGGCGATGGCGTCTTCCGCCCGCTTCTGGTCGGTGATGTCGCGCAGCGTGCCCTCGTAGCGGACGATCTTGCCCTGCTCGTCCCGCACCCCCGTCGCGCTGTCGGAGAGCCACAAGATGTTGCCGCTGCGCTGGCGCACCTGGTACTCGAACTCGCGCACCATGCCGTCGCGGTGCATCAGCCGCTGATACTCCACGCGCGCCTCGGGATGGACGTAGATGGTGTGGGCGATGTCGTTGATGCTGTCGATCAGCTGCTGCGGGCTGTCATAGCCCATCATCCGCGCCAGCGCCGGATTTGCGTTGAGGAGGTCGCCGGCCGGCGTCGTCACGTAGATGCCGTCGATCGAGCCCTCGAACAGCTTTCGGTAGCTCTCTTCGGCAAGGCGCTGCTCGGTGAGCGCGCGTACCGCCGCCTCGCGCGCGGTGTCAGCCTCCTCCAGCGCGCGGCGGAACACTTCGGCGGCCCGTGCGATGTCGCCGATCTCATTGTCGAGGTCGGCGGACGGGATCGAGGTGTCTTTCTGGCCCGCGGCCAGCGCGCGGATCGACCTTGCGATCTTCGCCAGCGGCCGCACCGTCCTGCGCACCACGAACAATGCCGCGCCGATGCCGATCAGCACGCCGATGGAGCCGAGCACGATGCTCTGCCACCGCGCCTCGGTCAGCGTACGGGCAAAATCGCGCGACAGCACGTGGCCGCGCCTTGCACTGACCTCGCGCAGCAATTCGGTGACGCGGCCGATCAGCCGGCCCTCGGTGCCGAGCACCTCACGGTCGATGTCGGCGATCTGCCGTTCCCGGACGGCGACGGCCATGATGGCCTCGGCGTAGTCGTTCACGGCGGCCCTCAACCCGGCATCGGCGACGTCCGTCGTCCGCATGTTCTGTGCGGCCTGCTCGGCCGCGGACGGGTTGCGGGCGAGCAGTCCAAGCGCGATCCGGCTCTGCGCTTCGGACAGGCGGGCGGCGAGCTCGCGGTCCGCCGTTCCGGCGACGGCCGCGTCGAACCGGTCGCGCAACGGCGGCAGGCCGGCAAGCAGCTGGGCGCGGCGGTCGATCAGGGTCGAGATCCGCTCCAGCCCGCTGCGATAGGTCGCAAGACGCTCGGTGACCCCATCGATCATGTCCTGCTGTTCGGGTGCAAGCTCGATGCGGGTCTTCTTCAGGATGTCGCTGAGGGTCGAGGCCGCCTCACCCACCTGCTTGAACTGGGTGCCGGCGCCGGGGTCGGTGACGAAGTCGCGGGCGGCGAGCCGCAGCTCGTTCATGCGGCGGTCGATGTCCTCGGCGAGATCGCCGACGCTCTGGAGCCGCTGCAACTCGGCAAAGGTCGTATCGATGTGCCGGATCGCAATCACGCTCGCAGTCGAGGTGACGATGATCACCGCCAGCACCAGGAGGAAGCTGCCGAAGGTGAGCTGGCCGATGGAGAGCGAGAATGTTCGCTTTTTCTCAGGGGTCGGCGTCGATTCGGCGGACATGGGGGCGTTTGAAGGACCGGGCTAGTGGAGGCTCAATATACGACGTAACACGGCCCCGGGGGAACATGCCTCGGGCCGCCGAACATCCTTAATATGGGGGCCCCGCCCGTCCCGATTATGACGTTTTGACGCCTGCCCGCCGCCGGGCCGGGATCGTCATGGCGGCAACGCCGAGGACGACGCAGGCAAGGCCGATCCAGGCGGTCCGGCTCAGGGTTTCGCCGAGGAAAGCGACGCTGATCGCGACCCCGATGGGCACGCGCAGATAGGCCTGCGCGGTGGTGCCGACCGAGCCCAGGGTCTGGATCAGGCGGAAATAGATCGCAAACGCAGCCGCGGTCGAGAACACCGCGAGCGCGAGCAGCGCCAGCGCGGAACTCAGCGAGGGCGATAGCGTCCAGGGCTGCTCGACTAAGAGTGAAGCCGGGATCAGCGCGGCCGCGCCGGCCAGCAGGGAGCCGGCGGCCGGCGCCATCGGGTCGAGGCCCTTGAAGCTCCGGCCGAAGATCGCGGCGCAGGCGTAGCAGATCGTGGCGGCCACGATGGCGGCCTCGGCGACCAGCCCGCCGCCGATGTCATGGACGGAATCGACGCCGACGATCAGCAGGATCCCGGCCATGCCGGCGACCACGCCGAACAGCTTTCGCGGGCTCGTCGCCTCGTGGCGGGTGACCACCGCCGTGAGCAGGAAGGTGAAGATGGGGCCCGCCGAGTTGAGGATGGGTGGCGAGCGCAGCATCGACATGGCGCTCGCCCCAGGCGATCAGCGTCCAGGGGATGACGCTGTTGAGCACGGCCTGGAACGCGAAGCGCCGCCAGGTCGCAGCGTCGGTCGGCATCCTGATGCCGCGCGCCCACATGACGGCGAGCAGCAGGAGGCCCGCAATCGCGGTGCGGGCCGCGATCAGCGTGATCGGCGGGATCGTGGCGACGCCGAGCTTGATGAAGGTATAGGAGCCGCCCCACAGCGTTGCGAGCAGCAGCAGCAGCGCCAGCTCCAGGCTGATCGTGCGTTCATGTGATTTGTCCATCGCGCAGCTGCATTCCCGGCATTTCCGGTCCGAATTCTAGCGCACCATCACAGGAAATAGTTCGCCGCAGGTCGAACCATGTCCGTTAACCGACTCCCGGCGAAAGTGATCACTCCCGGCGCCTGGGATCATCCGGCAATTGCGGAGCCGTTCCGTGGCCAGCAACGCCACGATTCGCATCATCGCGCTGGACTCTTAGCCGCATAGCCTCGGTCTGCTCGATCCTCATTGCCTCGATCATCGTATTGGCACGAATCTGATCCTGCAGCCCCTGATGCCCGAGATCTACGCTGATCGGCGCTGCCCGCGTCTCCACAATCCGCGTCAGTTCATGCAAACCGGCATCGAGAAAAGCCTGGCTCTCCTCGGAATTCTGCATCCCGATTGCAGCACGTTGACCGTCCAGCGTAATCGCTTCCGAAAGGATCGTCGTGGTGGTCAGGTCATGCAGAAATTCGGAGCGATAGACGGTCGAGCTCGTCTGCACCGAATCGGTTTGGCCACGCCCGATATTGACCTCAGACCGGGAGGTCATGCCGCGAATCTGATAGCCAAGCGTCGACGAAGCGAACCAGTACGACGCATATAACCGCTCCGCCTCAGCGACCATCCTGCGGCCAAGCGAAAATGCGCTGACGCCGAGCGCAACATAGAGAAGTTGCGTCATCGGCGTCAGAGTGTAGACGGCGCTCGGCAACCGGTGCGCCGTAATCGCTTCATTCAACGCCGGCGGGATCAGGAAAAAGAGCTGCACGACCACTCCGAGGACGGCGATGATCCAACCGCCGATCAGCCAGAGCCGGGCCGCCCGATGATTGGGGTTGCCTATGTTCTGCGGCTGTTGCTCGATGAGCCCGAGAAAAATGAAATTGCCGGTTTCGGACACGCTGGTCGCCGCCGTTTCGTTGGTCAGCCTGTAAACCCTGTTGGACTCGTTGGCCGAGCGATAATTTTCCAGCCTCAGCGGCAGCTCCAGCGAGATCAGGTTCGGCGATGTCGACGCGACAACCCGATCACCCCGCGTCAGACACTCGGTGGGCCACGCGCGCTTTGGAACGAGCATGGCTACGAACGAATAATCGAGCACCGTCGTCAGAGCGGTGAGCACGGTCAGCAAAACAAGCGGCGTCAAGCCCATGATCAGGCTAGGCCAGAGCCCCGAAGCTTGCAGGGTCGCAGCCAACAGTCCCAGCAAGTCCGAATAGTTCGCCGGGAGCCCAAAAGTCCAGAAGATCAGCGCCCCCACCGCAACCGAAGCGAAAATGGCGCGGAACAATTTCCCAAACCATCGAGAGACTCGCTCCGCAATCGCCTTGGACATGTCAGTGGCGAGCGGAGACAGAAATTGAACGTTGAGTCCAAACAGCGCGGTGATCGAACCGGTCTTCCATCCATTCGTATACTTCTCGCGCTGGACCATCTTTCGCAGCACCCCCATCTGATCGGACAGATTCTCGGGAATGCCGGAGGGTACGCCCGAGTTGCGAAACTGCAGGAGAGCGATACCGATCCGCGAAAAGCCCAGCCAGAAAGCGCGAACCGCAAACGGAACATAGAAGACGACAAAAATCGGGATCGAGACTAGCAACGACGACAGCCGAAACAGATCGAACGCGCTGGCTCCCTTCTTCACACCGAATAGCTGGGCAATGGCAAAGAACGCATATGCAACTCCGCCATCGGATCGCATCGCCAGCGCGATTTGCGCGAAGATCGGCAAGACCGACAAAGCCATGAGGCTCGAGGCCATGACGAGGATGACGATGATGGTGCCGGCGCAAGCGTTGGCAAGCGGCAGGATCGGATTGGGATGAATCAGTTCAGATCGGCTGTCCCAGCCAGAAGATGACATCTTTCCAATGGCCCCAACAAATATGAATTGAAATATGCAGCACGACGCAACCTCTAGTTTAGTTGGTGTGGTCGAAAATTCCAAGCCGAGCCTGTCCCACAACAGCCCTGCGGCCGCTTGGTAGCGCCCAAATAGCGCTCAATCGCTTGCTGGGGGTGTCTGCCTACCCCTCGGGAGACCGCCTTCGATGCGGCATCTCCTACCCGACCGCGCCGACCTCGAACACCTCGCCGTCATAACCGGCCTCACGCGGAATGCGGAGCTGGCGGCCGGTTTCGGTCTTGGTCATGACCGGCATCACCGTGACGATCGACAGGCCCTTGGCGTGCGCGAGCGCTGCCCCCACGCTCGGCTGCTTCGCCAGCCGGATCAGATTGCGCGTGGTCGGGAACGGCAGCTTGAAGCGGCCGCTCTCACCGCCCTCCACCGCTTCGCGCGCCGACAACCAGATGGAGTCGGTGGACTCGCGGCCGTCATGTCCCCCGAGCTGGT
Organism: Bradyrhizobium sp. YR681; assembly: GCF_000282615.1. Classification (GTDB taxonomy): domain Bacteria; phylum Pseudomonadota; class Alphaproteobacteria; order Rhizobiales; family Xanthobacteraceae; genus Bradyrhizobium. The sequence continues at coordinate 17,846 of NZ_AKIY01000340.1, forward strand.
CGGGCGGTGCTGCAGCCAGGAAGAACCATGTGTCGAACCGCTTCGGCATACCCTCGGGCGTGATCCAGTGCGCGTAGGGCACCAGCGTGTCGAGCGCAAGCTGGAGGCCGTTGTCGTCGAGGATGCTGAGGAAGCTGATCTTGTGCTCGTTGAGCGCGACGCGATGCGCATCCGCGATCTCGCCGGCACGCTTGGCATCAACAGGCGTGTTCGAGTCCTTCACGCGCGCCAGCAGGATTCCGCTCTCTTCAAAAGTCTCGCGGATCGCGGCGATACGAAAACCGCGATCCGATTCACTCAAGGCTTCGCCGCCCGAATAGAGGTCGGACCGCGCGACAATCTCCTTGTCGCCGGCATCGACGCTGCCGCCGGGAAACACCAGCGCACCCGAGTTGAACTCGATCTGATGATGGCGAACCATCATGAAGATCTCGACCTCCTTCGCGCCGTCGCGCAGCAGGAGGATGGTCGAGGCCGGGCGCGATGGTGATGTCTCGGGCATTCAGTTAACCTGCGGCGCTGGATTGCGGGCCGAGATTGGCACGCTTGTCGAAACGGGCGACGCGCGACAGGAGGTAGTCGACCTCGGCCTTCGCCGTCGCCGTCATCGTCGCGCCCGGCTTGCGCTGCGCGCTGGAGGCGATGATGCCACGCTTCTGCAGCACGTATTTGCGCACGGTCAGGCCGACGCCGGGTTGCTGCTCGTAGCGGATCAGCGGCAGATGCGCGTCGAACAGATCATGCGCGGCGTCGCGCTTGCCGGCCTTGGAGAGGTTCACGACGTCGATCAGAAGCTCGGGGAAGGCATAGCCGGTCATGGCGCCGTCGGCGCCGCGCTCCATCTCGAAATCGAGGAACGTGCCGCCATTGCCGCAGAGGATCGAGAGCGGACGGAGCGAGCCGTCCTTCTGGAAGCCGCGCAAGGTCGAAATCTTCTCCAGACCCGGCCAGTCCTCGTGCTTGAGCATCACGCAGTTCGGATTGTCCATGACGATCTTGCGGATGACGGCGGGGGTGAACACCACCGTGAGCGTCAGCGGATAGTCCTGGAGCACCCAGGGCACGTCGGGCCCGATCGCCTCGGCGGCCTGCTTGAAATAGCCGACGATCTGGTCGTCGGTCCGGAGCGAGGGCGGCGGCGCGATCATGACGCCGGCGGCGCCCGCGTCCATCGAAGCCCTGGCCAGCGCGCGCATGGTGGCAAAGCCCGGCGCGGAGACGCCGACGATCACCTGCATCTTCTTGGCACGTTTGACGTAGCGCACCGCCACCTGCTCGGCCTCGGCGGCGTCGAGCTTGGGCGCTTCGCCGAGGATGCCCAGCACCGTGACGCCGTCGCAGCCGACCTCCTCGTAGAAGTCGGTCAGGCGGTCGATCGAGCGCTCGTCGATCCGGCCGTCATCGTGGAACGGCGTCGGCGCGATTGCGAAGGTGCCCTTGGCGTCGGCGGTCAGTTTCATTTAGTTCCTCGTCTCTCTCTATTTGTCATTCCGGGGCGCGACGCAGTCGCGAGCCCGGAATCCATAACCACGATCCGGAGTATGGATCCCGGGCTCACGCTTCGCGTGCCCCGGGATGACGGCCTCCTAAAACCTCCGCGCGCCCATCTTGATCTGCTCCTCGGAGAAGAAGATCTCCTTGGCGTGATCGGCGATGTCCTGGGCCTTCCAGCCCGCGTGCGGCGGTTTCCAGCCGTCCATTTCCATCATCCGCATTTCGCGCACTCCGCGGGGCCCGGACACGCCCAGCACCTTGCCGGTCTGGTCGCCCGACAAGTCGCTGACCATGTATAGCACGGCCGGCGCGATGCCGTCCGGCCCCAGCGCCGCCCCCGGGTTCTCCTTATAGCGGGGCAGGTCTGCGGTCATGCGGGTCAGGGCGCCCGGGGCCAGCGTCCAGATCCGGATGTTGTATTTCCGGCCCTCGATCGCCAGCACGTTGGACAGGCCCCAGATGCCGCCCTTGGCCGCGCCGTAATTGGTCTGGCCGAAATTGCCGATCAGCCCTGATGTCGAGGAGGTGTTGACGATGACGCCGCCGCCATTTTCCCGCATCCAGCGAAACACCGGCATGGTGCAACAAAAGGTACCCTTCAGATGGACCTTGATGACCTTGTCCCAGTCGGACTCCGAGGCTTTTGCGAAGGTCTGATCGCGCAGGATGCCCGCGTTGTTCACCAGGATGTCGGCACGGCCGTAATGCTTGATGGCGTCGTCGAACACCGACTGACCGCCCTCCATGGTGGAGATGTCGGCGCCGTTGGCGACCGCCTTGCCGCCCTCGGCCTTGATCGCATCCACCACCAACTGCGCCATCGACTTGTCGGCGCCGGAGCCGTCGCGGGGCCCGCCGAGATCGTTGACCACGACCGAGGCCCCTTCCCGCGCGAACAGCTTTGCGTAGGCCTCACCGAGCCCGCCGCCCGCGCCGGTGATCAGCGCGACCTTGCCATCGAGTAGTCCCATGGTGGCTTCTCCCTGTTTTTGTTTTCTTGCTTCGCCTCTCCCCGCGTGCGGGGAGAGGCCTGAAATCAAGCGCAGCTTGATTTCAGGGTGAGGGGGAGCCTCCGCGAACTCGACTGTCACCGTCCCTGCGGAGACTCCCCCCCCCCCCCCCCCCC
>NZ_AKIY01000341.1 GCF_000282615.1 Bradyrhizobium sp. YR681
CCAGTCGCCGCCATTCTCTTCGGCGTCGTCCTGCGGATGGTGCTTGGACATCGACCGGAATCGGACAGCGAGCGCCAGCGCTGAACGAGGCAATGTGACCGCATCGTCGCGCCGGCAGCGGCGCGCCCTGCGTCAGCGAGCGCTAATCGTCGTCATCGTAAGGCCGCGGCTGCGCGGGCGGAGGCGCACTGTTGTTGTAACGCGGCGGCGGTGCAGCGCGGTTGCGCGGGGCCTGCTGTTGCGGCGGCATCTGGTTATTGGATTGGAACACCGCGCGGCATCCGCTCGAGAGCTGCGGTGTGTTCTGCTGCAAGCAGGCCGTGATGCGGCTCACGTCCGGAATCTGGTCGCTGCACAGGCGCCACACATCCGGCGTGCAGGCCATCTGCTGTTCCATGGTTCCGCGATATTCGTCGGCGAATGCTGCGCCCTGCGCGACGATGCCGCCGATCGCAAGCGCCACACCCAGCGCAATCCGCTCTGTTCGCATGTCTCAATCCTTCCCGAGTCTCTCCGATTTTGACCAATCAATGAGACGCGGGCAGGTTCTGACCCAACAAAAAAATGTGAATGCGCCGCCGGAACTTACTCCACCTTGCCGATCTTCTTCACTGCCGCAATCAGCCGGGTACTGTCGGCCGCGACGAACTCCGAGAAGGCCGGTGCATCCTGATAGGCGACGAGGCTGCCCGAGGTCTCGAAGGCCTTGAGGACATCAGGGCTCGTCATCACCTGCGCCATCGCCTCGCGCAGGCGGCTGGCGACCGGTGCCGGCAGCGAGCTCTGCGCGAACAGGCCGGCCCAGATGTACATCTCGACGTCCTTGTAACCGAGCTCCTGGAAGGTCGGCACGTCGGGAAAGCTCGCGATGCGCTTTGCGCCGCAATTGCCGAGCACGCGCAGCTTGCCGTCGTCGACTTGCGGCTTCAGCGTCCCCGGTGCGGCGGCGATCGCCTGCACGGTGCCGCTGAGCAGCGCTGTCAGCGCCGGACCGGCGCCGCGAAACGGAACGTGCAGCAACTTGATGTCGGCGCTGCTCGCAAACATCTCCATCGCCACATGCAGGGTGCCGTAAGGCCCTGACGAGCCATAGGTGATCTGGCCGGGCCGCTTCTTCGCATCCTCGACGAAATCCTGCGCCGTCTTCCATGGCGCCGAGGCCGGCACCGCGAGCAGCGTCGGATCGGCCAGGACGCGCGCGATCGGCATGAACTGCGAGACTTCATAGGCGGCGGGACGGTCGAACAACCGGTCGGCCTCGGGGAGCACCGCGAGCGAGGACAGCGTCATCAGCAGCGTGTAGCCGTCGGGCTCGGCGCGCGCCGCCGCGGCATTGCCGACCGATCCGCCACCGCCTCCGGCGCGGTTGTCGACGATGACGGGCTTGCCGAGGATCCGTTCCAGCGCCATCGCCACCGGGCGCGCGGCAAGATCGGCCTGGCCGCCGGCCGGAAAGGGCACGATCATGGTGATGTTGCGCACCGGATAGGCCTGCGCGAAGGCCTCGTCCGGCAAGACCACCCGCAACAACGGCAATGCCGCCGCGGCACGCAAGAGATCGCGTCGATCCATCATGGTCCCCTCCCCCCGATTTTCTTTTGTCTCGCCAGCCTAGCGTGCCGCGCGGCAAGAACAAGGCGTTAACGAAGCATTGACCATGTCGGGCCCGGTCAGGAACGCATCCCTGAAGCCGTTGTTGCCCTGCCGAGGGAGTGAGTGATGCGGAATCTTGCGACCATCGACCTTGCCGTGGACGAGATGCTGGTCAATCTCGCAGCGATCGTGCTGCGGCTTTCGAGGCCCGAATTGACGCGAACGCCGGAAGCCCGGCGCGCGCTGGCGCAATCGGTCCATCAATACGCGGTGTGCGCAGCGCGATCGAGCGACCCGCGGGTGCATCAATTGAAGACGCAGCTGGAGGAGACGCTGAAGCCGAACTTGCGGATTGTCGCGCGGGATGGGGTGAAGGTGTCGTAGGCCGCCCATCAGGCGAAGACGTGGGCACGCTTCGCTTTGCGCACCCTACGGTGGCTTGCTCAAACGAGAGACTAGCGAGGTTTCGTAGGGTGGGCAAAGGCGCGCTCTTCGCGCGCCGTGCCCACGATCATTCGCCAAATTGCCCCGCAATGTCCCGCATGTCCCCGCCCCAATCCGCAGGAAGCATCCCCTGCTTGACGTAGCGATGGAAGCTGCTGAGCGACCAATCGCGCACCCGTGTGACGAGTCCATGCTTCACCGGATTGAAATGGATGTAGTCAACGTGCCGCTCCAAATCCGCGTCATCGCGAATCGCGTGCTCCCAGTAGCGACGTTGCCAGATGCCTTTCTCGCGCTTCTTCAATTTGCTTATTGAAGGCACCCCAGCCTCCAAGCCACGCGAAAATCCGCCTTTGATCAGATTCCAACGCGATGAAAAATCGACATCGCCGTCTGGAAGCGACCAAACGGCATGGAGATGATCGGGCAAGATGCAAATGGCGATCGTCTCGAAAGGGCGGCGTTGCTGGACGGTCCGATAAATTCGCCTCAGGCGATCAACCTGCTCCACGAGTAGAGTGCTCGAACGATCGGCAAGCACGACCGTGAAGAAGAACGTGCTGCCATATGCCCGCCGATACCGAGACACTTGCGATTCCCTCAGACAAAGTCGTGGGCACGCTTCGCTTTGCCCACCCTACGGCAGCCTGCGCGGAGGACAGATTAGCGAGATCTTGTAGGGTGGGCAAAGCGAAGCGAGCCCACCGGAGGATCTACCCGGCTTTGGCACCTCTCTTCGGCCGCCGCTTGCAGGTGCCCGGCAGCTTGGCTGCGAGAAAATCGCCGAGGGCTTCGACGCGGGCCGGCCGCGGGCCGCCGGGCGGCGTGACGAGGTGCACGGCGCCTTCGGCCTGTTTCCAGTCTTTCAGGATCACTTCCACTTCGCCTGACGAGATCGCTTCGCCGACGATAAACTCGGGCAGCTCGGCGATGCCGAGGCCCGCGATCAGCGCCGGCATCACGGCCTCGCCATTGTTGACGCGAAGCTGGCCGCCGGGGCGGACGCTGGCCTGCTCGCCGGCGGAATTGGTGTAGTGCCAGACGTTGGGCGTCGAGAGATAGGCGTAAGCGAAGCATTTGTGCTCGGCCAGATGCATCGGATGCGTCGGCCGGCCGTGTTTCTTGAGATAGGACGGCGCGGCTACCGTGAAGCGCGGCATGGTGAAGAGCCGCCGCGCGATCAGCGAGGAATCCGGCAACCGCGCGATCCGCACCGCCATGTCAAAGCCCTCGCCGATCAAATCGATGGTCGCATCGCTTAAGTGCAGATCGACCGAGACCTCCGGATAGGTTTCGAAGAACTCCGGCAGCAGCGGCGCCACCGCCTTGATGCCGAACGTCATGGGCACGGCGAGCCGCACCAGGCCGCGCGGCGCCACCGATTGCGCCAGCGCCTCGTTCTCCGCGGCCTCACCATCGACCAGCAGGCGCGTGGCGCGCTCGGCGAGCTTGTGCCCGGCGTCGGTCAGCGCCAGCCGGCGCGAGGTGCGGTTGAACAGGCGCGCGCCGAGCCGCTCCTCCAGCCGGGTGACCGCCTTGGAGACCGTCGCCTTGGACATCGCAAGCTCGCTGGCGGCCCCCGCAAACGACCGTAATTCCACGACTTTTGCGAAAATCGCGAGCGCCTCGAAATCCGGGAGTTTTGCCATATGCGTCGGTCCAACAGGGTGTTTTAGGAAACAATAGGTTTCAACAGTTTCTATTTCTATACCACAAGCGGAGGCTTATCCAAGGGTCAATCGCAAACCCACGGACTGGAGAAATCCAATGACCAAGAAGCTCTCAGGCAAGGTTGCCCTCGTCACCGGCGGCTCGCGCGGCATCGGCGCCGCCTCGGCCCGCGCTCTCGCCGATGAAGGCGCCGACGTCGCCATCAGCTATGTCGCTTCGCCCGACAAGGCCGAGGCCGTCGTCACCGAATTGAAGGCCAGGGGCGTCAAGGCCCGCGCCTTCAAGGCGGACCAGGCCTCCGCCAAGGACGTCACCAAGCTCGTCAACGATGTCGCCAGGGAATTCGGCCATCTCGACATTCTCGTCAACAATGCCGGCGTTGCCGCCGGCGGCGCGACCGACGATGCCAAGGCCGACACCGATGCGCTGGAACGGCAGGACCAGGTCAACGTGCATGGCGTGATCGCGGCGATCCGCGCTGCCTCGCAGTTGATGGGTGACGGCGGCCGCATCGTCACGGTCGGCTCCATGCTCGCCGACCGCGCCTCGTTCCCCGGCCTGGCCGACTACGTCGCCACCAAGGCGGCCGTCGTCGGCTACACCAAGGGCGCGGCACGCGACCTCGGCCCGCGCGGCATCACCGTCAACGTCGTGCAGCCCGGCTCGATCAACACCGACATGAATCCGGACGACGACCGCGACTTCGCGGAAGCCCAGCGCAAGCAGCACGCGCTGCAGCGCTTCGGCCGTCCCGAGGAGGTCGCCGCCGGCGTGGTGTTCCTCGCCAGCCCGGAAGCCTCCTTCGTCACCGGCACGGTGCTCAACGTCGACGGCGGGTTCGGCGCCTGATCCAGGCGCCCCCCACTCCAACAAGGATTACGCAAATGATCGAACTCAGACCTTACGCAAAACTCGGCGGCGCCGATCACGGCTGGCTGAAAGCAAAACATCATTTCTCGTTCGGTGGCCACTACGACCCCAACAACATGGGTCACGGCGCGCTGCGGGTGTGGAATGACGACGAGATCGCGCCGAACACCGGCTTTCCCGCCCATCCCCACGCCAACATGGAAATCATCACCTATGTGCGCGAGGGCGCCATCACCCACCAGGACAGCCTCGGCAACGAGGGACGCACTGAAGCGGGCGACGTCCAGGTGATGAGCGCCGGCAGCGGTATCCGCCACTCCGAGTACAATCTGGAGCCGAGCAAGACGCGGATCTTCCAGATCTGGATCGAGCCGACGCTGCGTGGCGGACAGCCGACCTGGGGTTCGAAGCCGTTCCCGAAGTCGGACCGCTCCGGCAAGCTCGTCACCATCGCCAGCGGGATCGCAGGTGACACCGACGCGCTGCCGATCCGCGCCGATGCGCGGGTGCTCGCCACCACGCTGAAGGCCGGCGAGAGCGCGGAGTACGAGCCGCAGAAGTCGCGGCACCTTTACCTCGTGCCCGCGGCGGGCGCGGTCGAGATCAACGGCGTGCGCGTCAATGCCCGCGACGGCGTCGCGATCCGCGACGAGGAGAAACTGAAGATCACGGCGCTCGAAGATTCAGAGCTCGTGCTCGTCGACGCGGCTTGACGATCAAAGCAACCAATCACGCCCCTCACTCAATCCCAACGGAGACCACCATGACCAAAGTTCTCGTCCTGTATTATTCCGCCTACGGCCACATCGAAGCGATGGCCAATGCCGTCGCCGAAGGCGCGCGCGAAGCCGGCGCCACCGTCGACATCAAGCGCGTGCCCGAGCTGGTGCCGGCGGAAGTCGCGAAAGCCTCGTATTACAAGGTCGACCAGGCCGCGCCGATCGCGGAGATCGCGGACCTTGCCAATTACGACGCGATCATCGTCGGCACCGGCACCCGCTTCGGCCGGATGGCCTCGCAGATGGCGAACTTCCTGGACCAGGCCGGTGGGCTCTGGGCCAAGGGCGCCCTGCACGGCAAGGTCGGCGGCGCCTTCACCGCGACCGCGACCCAGCATGGCGGCCAGGAGACGACGCTGTTCTCGATCATCACCAACCTGCTGCATTTCGGCATGACGGTTGTCGGCCTGAACTATGGTTTCGCCGGCCAGATGAAGCTGGACGAGGTCACCGGCGGTTCGCCCTACGGCGCCACCACGATCACCGGCGGCGACGGCAGCC
>NZ_AKIY01000342.1 GCF_000282615.1 Bradyrhizobium sp. YR681
GCTCGGCGAGCTCGGCAGCCGCAAGCGCGCCGAGTTCGAACGCCGCCTGCGCCACGAGCGTCCGGCCGCGCTCGCCAAGGCGTTCCGCACCTACAAGAAGGAGCTGCTGGAAAAGCCGATGAATGCGGCGACCCGCAAGTCCTCCGAGGCCGTGATCGAGGTTATCGCCGGCGCGATGCCGATGGAATTCCTCGCAGGCTCGGCGGATCTTACCGGCTCCAACAACAACAAGGCGAAGTCGGCGACCGGCTTCTCGGCCAAGACGCCGAAGGGCCGTTTCATCCATTACGGCATCCGCGAGTTCGGCATGTGCGCCGCCATGAACGGCGTCTTCCTGCACGGCGGCTTCGCGCCGAACGGTGCGACCTTCCTGGTGTTCACCGACTACGCCCGCCCGGCGATGCGGCTTGCCGCGCTGATGGGGACCGGCGTCGTCTATGTGATGACCCACGATTCCATCGGCCTCGGTGAAGACGGCCCGACCCATCAGCCGGTCGAGCACCTGTCCGCACTCCGGGCCGTTCCCAACATGCGCGTGTTCCGCCCGTGCGATGCCATCGAGGTCGCCGAGTGCTGGGAGATTGCACTGAATCGGATCGACGGCCCGACCGTGCTGGCGCTGACGCGGCAGAACCTGCCGCAGCTCAGGACGACTGCGAACGAAAACCCCTGCCAATATGGTGCCTACGAGCTGGTCGCGGCCCAGGGCGAAGCCAAGGCGACGCTGTTCGCCTCGGGCTCCGAGGTCGAGATGGCGGTGGCCGCCCAGAAGCAGCTGGCCGAGCGCGGCATTCCGACACGGGTGGTCTCGGTGCCCTCGCTCGAGCTCTTGCTAGCGCAACCAAAAGAGCGCCGCGACGCGATCATCGGCAACGCCCCGATCAAGGTCGCCATAGAGGCGGCGGTGCGCTGGGGCTGGGATGCCGTGATCGGGCAGGATGGCGAATTCATCGGCATGCATTCGTTCGGCGCCAGTGCCCCGTTGAACAAGATCTTCAAGCATTTCGGCATTACCGCCGAGGCTGCGGTTAACGCTGTGCTGAAGCGCGTTTCCTGAGAGTTGAGCTTGCCAAAAAAAAGGACTACGTAGTCTCTCATATGATCAAGCATCGCCCGGCCGAACCGGGCGTCCGCCCCTAAAAAACCCTCGCAGGCGCGTATGGCGCGTTGTGCGGGAAGACTAGGCGTTATCGAGCCCGTCATTGAACGGTCATAAGGAGATGGAACATGGCAGTCCGCGTCGGAATTAACGGTTTTGGCCGCATCGGCCGCAACATCCTGCGGGCTATCGCCGAGTCCGGCCGCAAGGACATCGAGGTCGTCGGCATCAACGACCTCGGTCCGGTCGAGACCAACGCCCATCTGCTCCGCTTCGACAGCGTCCATGGCCGTTTCCCCGGCACCGTCACCGTCGATGGCGACTCCATCAGCCTCGGCGGCGCCAAGATCAAGGTGACCGCCGAGCGCGATCCCTCGAAGCTGCCCTGGAAGGATCTCGGCATCGACATCGCGATGGAATGCACCGGCATCTTCACCTCGAAGGACAAGGCCTCCGCGCATCTGACCGCCGGCGCCAAGCGCGTGCTGGTCTCCGCGCCCGCCGACGGCGCCGACGCCACCATCGTCTACGGCGTCAACCACGACACGCTGACCAAGGACCACATGGTCGTCTCGAACGGCTCCTGCACCACCAACTGCCTCGCGCCGGTGGCCAAGGTGCTGAACGACCTCGTCGGCATCGAGACCGGCTTCATGACCACGATCCACGCCTATACCGGCGACCAGCCGACGCTCGACACCATGCACAAGGATCTCTATCGCGGCCGTGCGGCGGCGATGTCGATGATCCCGACCTCGACCGGTGCGGCCAAGGCCATCGGCCTCGTGCTGCCCGAGCTGAAAGGCAAGCTCGACGGCGTCGCGATCCGCGTGCCGACCCCGAACGTCTCGGTGGTCGATCTCAAGATCATCGCCAAGCGCGCCACCGACGTGAAGGAGATCAACGCGGCGATGAAGCGCGCCAGCGAGCAGCAGCTCAAGGGCATCCTCGGCTACACCAGCGCGCCGAACGTCTCGATCGACTTCAACCACGATCCGCACTCCTCGACCTTCCACGAGGACCAGACCAAGGTGCAGAACGGCACGCTGGTGCGCGTGATGTCCTGGTACGACAACGAGTGGGGTTTCTCGAACCGCATGGCGGACACCGCCGTCGCGTTCGCGAAGGTGATCTGACGCCGCTCTCGTGTTCCGGACGCGATGCGGCGTGCAAACGCTGCGTCGCAGAGCCGGGACCCACTTAACCGCGGGACTCGCTGCAACATGGGTCCCGGTTCTGCACAGCGGCACTGCGCGCCGCAGTGCGCCCGGGACAAGGGCCATCCGATGACCAACAAATTCCGCACCCTCGACGACGTCGAATTGAAGGGCAAGCGCGTGCTGCTGCGCGTCGACCTCAACGTGCCCATGGACAACGGCCGCGTCAGCGACGCCACCCGGCTCGAGCGCGTCGCGCCGACCATCACCGAAATCGCCGACAAGGGCGGCAAGGTCATCCTGCTCGCGCATTTCGGCCGGCCGAAGGGACGCGACGCCAAGGACTCGCTCAAGCCCGTCGCCGAAGCGCTGGCGAAGGTCGTGAAGAAGCCGGTTGCGTTTGCCGACGACTGCATCGGCGAGCCCGCGGCCACGGCTGTTGCGGCCCTGAGGGACGGCGACATCCTCTGCCTGGAAAACACCCGCTTCCACAAGGAAGAGGAAAAGAACGATCCCGCCTTCGTCGCGGAGCTGGCAAAGCTCGGCGACATCTGGGTCAACGACGCCTTCTCGGCCGCGCACCGCGCCCACGCCACGACCGAAGGCCTCGGCCACAAGCTGCCGGCCTATGCCGGCCGCACCATGCAGGCCGAGCTCGATGCGCTGGAGAAGGCGCTGGGCTCGCCGACCAAGCCCGTCATCGCCATCATCGGCGGCGCCAAGGTCTCGACCAAGATCGACCTGCTCGAAAACCTCGTCAGCAAGGTCGACGCGCTGGTGATCGGCGGCGGCATGGCCAACACCTTCCTGCACGCCCAGGGCGTCGGCATCGGCAAGTCGCTGGCCGAGAAGGATCTCGCACCGACCGCGCTGCGCATCATGGAGAAGGCGGAAGCCGCCAATTGCGCGATCATCCTCCCGGTCGACGCCACCGTCGCCTATCATTTCGCGGCCAACGCGCCATCGCATGCCTACGGGCTCGACGCGATCCCGGCCGACGGCATGATCCTCGACGTCGGCCCGCAGTCGATCGCGCGCGTCCACGCCGCCATCGACGATGCCGCCACGCTGGTCTGGAACGGACCGCTCGGCGCCTTCGAGATGCAGCCGTTCGACCGCGGCACGGTCGCGGCCGCCAAGCATGCCGCCGAGCGCACCAAGGCCAAGAAGCTGATCTCGATCGCGGGCGGCGGCGACACGGTTGCGGCCCTCAACCAGGCCCATGTGGCCGGTCAGTTCACCTATGTTTCGACCGCCGGTGGCGCATTTCTTGAATGGATGGAAGGCAAGCCACTGCCCGGCGTCGAAGTTCTGCGCATCAAGTAATCAGTCGACACGTACGAAGCTGCCTATCGGCCCAAACGGAGAAAAAGACACATGGCTCGGATCACGTTACGTCAATTGCTCGACCATGCGGCTGAGAACGATTACGGCGTACCGGCCTTCAACATCAACAACATGGAACAGGCACTGGCGATCATGGACGCGGCCAACACGGTCGACGCGCCCGTCATCATCCAGGCCTCGCGCGGCGCGCGCTCCTACGCCAACGACATCATGCTCAAGCACATGATGGACGCGGTCACCGAGATCTATCCGCACATCCCGGTCTGCGTGCATCTGGACCACGGCAACGAGGCGGCGACCTGCATGACCGCGATCCAGGCCGGCTTCACCTCTGTCATGATGGACGGCTCGCTCAAGGCCGACGGCAAGAGCCCGGCCGACTGGACCTACAATGTCGGCGTCACCAAGACGGTGACCGACATGGCCCATCTCGGCGGCATCTCGGTCGAGGGTGAGTTAGGGGTGCTCGGCTCGCTCGAAACCGGCATGGGCGACAAGGAGGACGGCCACGGCGCCGAAGGCAAGCTCTCCCACGACCAGCTCCTGACCAACCCGGACGAGGCCGTGAAGTTCGTCCAGGAGACCAAGGTCGACGCGCTCGCGATCGCGATGGGCACCTCGCACGGTGCCTACAAGTTCACCCGCAAGCCCGACGGCGACATCCTCGCCATGAAGGTGATCGAGGAAATCCACCGCAAGCTGCCGAACACGCATCTGGTCATGCACGGCTCCTCCTCGGTGCCGCAGGACCTCCAGGACATCATCAACGAGTTCGGCGGCAAGATGAAGCCGACCTGGGGCGTGCCGGTGGCCGAGATCCAGCGCGGCATCAAGAACGGCGTGCGCAAGATCAACATCGACACCGACAACCGCATGGCCATGACCGGCCAGATCCGCAAGGTGTTCAAGGAGCACCCGGAAGAGTTCGACCCGCGCAAGTACCTGAAGCCCGCGATGGAAGCGATGACCAAGCTGTGCAAGCAGCGGCTCCAAGAGTTCAACACCGCAGGGCAGGCCTCGAAGATCAAGAAGGTGCTGACGACAGCCGAAATGGCCAAGCGTTATGCCAAGGGCGAGCTGGACCCGAAGGTGGCGTAAAGCCTTCAGCCACATCCTCCCGTCATTGCGGGACACGCGAAGCGTGGGCCCGGAATCCATAACCCCAGGCTGTGGTTATGGATTCCGGGCCTGCGCCTTTCGGCGCATCCCGGAATGACGGCAAGCCCTTTACCCTGCGACGAACGTTAACTCGGCAATTGCCCGAGAACCGTCTATTTTCACAGGCAAGGGCAGAATCGTTTTGGGAGGACCTCTCGATGAATCTGACTGAGCTCAACAGGATCGCGACCGCCATGGTCGCACCGGGCAAGGGCATTCTTGCCGCCGACGAATCCTCCGGCACCATCAAGAAGCGCTTTGACGCGATCGGCGTGGAATCCACGGAATCGAGCCGCCGCGACTATCGCGAGATGCTGTTCCGCTCGAAGGACGCCATGAGCCAGTACATCTCCGGCGTGATCCTCTACGACGAGACGATCTGGCAGGATGCCAAGGACGGTACGCCGCTGGTCAAGCTGATCGAACAGAGCGGCGCCATTCCCGGCATCAAAGTCGACGAAGGCACGCAGGCCCTGCCGATGTGTCCCGGCGAGCTCGTCACCGTCGGGCTCGACAAGCTCGCCGAGCGGCTGAAGAAGTATTACGAGCGCGGTGCGCGCTTCGCCAAATGGCGCGCGGTGATCGACATCGGCAGCGGAATCCCGTCGATGACCGCGATCAGCGTCAACGCCCATGCGCTGGCGCGCTATGCCGCGCTGTGCCAGGCCGCGCAGATCGTGCCGATCGTCGAGCCGGAGGTGCTGATGGACGGCGACCACGACATCGACCGCTGCTATGAGGTCACGCAGCGCGTGCTCAACAAGACCTTTCAGGAGCTGCGCATCCAGCGCGTCGCGCTCGAGGGCATGGTGCTGAAGCCGAACATGGCGATCTCAGGCAAGAAGTCACCGAAGCAGGCTTCAGTGGACGAAGTCGCGGAGAAGACGATCCGGCTGCTGAAGGCCTGCGTGCCGGCGGCGGTGCCCGGCATCGCCTTCCTCTCCGGCGGCCAGTCGGACGAGGAGGCGACCGCGCATCTCAACGCCATGCACAAGCTCGGCGCGCTGCCCTGGGGCCTGACCTTCTCCTACGGCCGCGCGCTGCAGGCCGCGCCGCAGAAGGCCTGGTCCGGCAAGGCGGAGAATGTCACGGCCGGGCAAAACGCATTCAGCCATCGCGCCCGCATGAACGGCCTCGCCTCCCGGGGCGAATGGCAAAGCAGCCTGGAAAAGAAAGCGGCCTAGATCTTGTCGAACAAATCGCCTCCACCGCGCCCGGCACCGCGTCTCTATCTTGCGACACCTGTTGTCGATGATCCCGCGACGCTCGTCGCCGACCTGCCCGGCCTGCTCGCGGCCGCCGACGTTGCGGCCGTGCTGCTGCGGCTGAAGGAGGCCGACCAGCGCACCATGATCTCGTGCATCAAGGCGCTGGCGCCGCCGGTGCAGAAAGCGGGCGCTGCGCTGCTCGTCGACGGCCATGCCGAACTGGTCGCGCGCGGCGGCGCCGACGGCGCGCACCTGCCCGGCATCGCCGCGCTGAAGGAGGCGCTGCCGTCGCTCAAGCCCGATCGCATCGCCGGCGTCGGCGGGCTGACGACGCGGCACCATTCCATGGATGCGGGCGAGGTCGGCGCGGACTATGTGCTGTTCGGCGAGCCCGACGCGAAGGGCCAGCGGCCGTCGTCGCAGGCGATTGCCGAGCGGCTGGACTGGTGGGCCGAGCTGTTCGAGCCGCCCTGCGTCGGCTTTGCCACCTCGCTGGACGAAGCCCACGACTTCGCCGCCAGCGGCGCCGATTTCGTGCTGGTCGGCGAATTCATCTGGGCTGATCCGCGCGGGCCCAAAGCCGCGCTGATCGACGCCGATGCCGCAATCAGGAAGGGCTTTGCGGCCGCGCCCGTGGACCGGGATCCCGCGGGCCAAAATTCTGCGGATCAGGATTCTGAAGGCCGGGGGCACGGCTAGCGCCCGACATGAAGCTCCCGCGCCTCACCATTCTGGCCACGCTGCTGCTCACAGTGCCCGCGGCCGCGCAGCTCCAGATCACGCCGCCGGCGGCAACGCCGAGCCCGCCCGCGGAGAAGCAGAAGCCCAAGCCGCCCGCGCCTCCCAAGAAGAAGGAGGCCGCGCCGGCGCCAAAACCTTCGGCCTCGCCCAAGCCGGCCGCTTCGCCCAAGCCGGCATTGCCCGCGACCGTGATCCCGGCGCCTCCGACCGACACGCCCGGCGTCGACCTGGTGTTCGGCGCCTATCAGCGCGGCCAATACAAGACGGCATTCGACCTCGCCAGGGCCCGCGCCGCGACCGGCGATGCCAAGGCGATGACCATGCTGGGCGAGCTCTATTCCAACGCCATGGGCATCCGCCGCGACTACGCCAAGGCGCTCGAATGGTACAAGCGTGCCTCCGACGCCGGCGACCGCGAGGCGATGTTCGCCCAGGCCATGCTGCGCATGTCGGGCCGCGGCGGCCCGGTCGACAAAGGCGAGGCGGTCAAGCTGATGGCGTCAGCCGCCAAGCTCGGCGAGCCCAAGGCCGCCTATAATCTCGCTTTGCTCTATCTGGACGGCCAGACCCTGCCGCAGGACGTCAAGCGCTCGGCCGAATTGCTGCGCCAGGCGGCGGACGCCGGCCTGCCCGAGGCGCAATACGCGCTCGCGACCTTCTACAAGGAGGGCACCGGCGTGCCCAAGGACCCGGAACGGGCGGTGCGGCTGCTCCAGGCCGCTACGCTCGCCGACAATGTCGACGCCGAGGTCGAATATGCCATCGCCCTGTTCAACGGCACCGGCACGCCGAAGAACCAGCCGGCCGCCGTCGCGCTGCTCCGCAAGGCGTCCCGCCAGGGCAGTGCGATCGCGCAGAACCGGCTGGCCTGGGTCCTGATCAACGGCATGGGAACGTCAGTGGACAAGGTCGAGGGTTTCAAATGGCATCTGGTGGCCAAGACCTCCGGCAAGGGCGATCCCGAGCTCGACAAGCAGTTCTCCGACCTGCCCCCCGACGACCGGTCCAAGGCCGAGGCCGCCGCCAAGAAATGGCTCGGGACCAAATGACTTGACCTTGAGCCCCCCGCAGGGCACCCAATCCCTCAAACACGCGCGATTTCGCGCCATTTCCCCCGATCAAGACCAGAGCTCATGCTGTATTCCGCCACTATCAACGTCATGGTCAAGGCCGCGCGCCGCGCCGGCCGCAGCCTCAAGCGCGATCTCGGCGAGATCGAGCATTTGCAGGTCTCGCTGAAGGGGCCGGCCAATTTCGTCTCGCTCGCCGACAAGCGCGCCGAAGAAATCCTCTACCAGGACCTCGCCAAGGCCCGGCCCGGCTACGGCTTCATCGGCGAGGAAGGCGGCACGCGGGAAGGCTCCGACAAGAGCCACACCTGGATCGTCGATCCGCTCGACGGCACCACCAACTTCCTGCACGGCATCCCGCAATTCGCGATCTCGATCGGCCTCGCCCGCGAAGGCACGATCATCGCCGGCGTAATCTACAATCCCGCCAATGACGAGCTCTACATCGCCGAGCGCGGCAAGGGCGCCTTCCTCAACGACCAGCGCCTGCGCGTGGCCGGCCGCCGCCAGCTCAACGAATGCGTGGTGGCCTGCGGCCTTCCCCATATCGGCCGCGGCGACCACGAGGAATTCCGCCGCGAGATGACCGCGATCCAGGACCGCGTCGCGGGCCTCCGCCGCTTCGGCGCCGCCTCCCTCGACCTCGCCTTCGTCGCCGCCGGCCGCCTCGACGGCTACTGGGAGCGGAATTTGCAGTCGTGGGATATTGCCGCCGGTATGATCATGGTGCGCGAGGCGGGCGGCACGGTGACCGACATCGAGACGCCGGGCGACCCGGTGGTGACCGGGCATGTGGTGTGCGGGAATGAGTTCGTGCACGGGGAATTGGTGAAGGTGTTGCGGAAGTAGGGGGCGTCAATCGCCCATCCCCCGCCCCTCCGTTCCGCCCCAGCTGTTAGAGCAAAAGCAGACGGCGCGCTTGATAGGCGAGCGCCGGTTCTGCCCATCGCCAGTCAAATTCGCCAATCGTTAGCGCCCACCCGCCAGCACCGGGCTTGGCAGCCGTTAGTTTTCAGATACAATCAGAAAGACACAACATCGATATTTTCGTTCATTACGGGCATACTGTGTAACATAACTCCGGATTATGGGCCGT
>NZ_AKIY01000343.1 GCF_000282615.1 Bradyrhizobium sp. YR681
CGGCCGCGACATCGGCAACGGACCCTATGACGACTTCATCCAGATCGACGCGCCGATCAACAAGGGCAATTCCGGCGGGCCGGCCTTCGACATGAACGGCAACGTGATCGGCGTGAACACCGCGATCTTCTCGCCCTCGGGCGGCTCGGTCGGCATCGGCTTCGACATTCCGTCCACGACCGCGAAGCTCGTCGTCGCGCAGTTGAAGGACAAGGGCGCGGTCACCCGCGGCTGGCTCGGCGTGCAGGTGCAGCCGGTGACGGCTGACATTGCCGACAGCCTCGGACTGAAGGAGGCGCGCGGCGCGATCGTCGACAACCCGCAGGATGGCGGCCCGGCCGCCAAGGCCGGCATCGAGGCGGGCGACGTCATCACGGCTGTCAACGGCACCGCGATCAAGGACTCCCGCGATCTCGCCCGTACCATCGCCACGCTGGCGCCGGGCACGTCCGTGAAGCTCGACGTCGTCCACAAGGGCGACGCCAAGACGGTCACGCTCGCCCTCGGCGAGCTCCCGAACGAGCGGCAGGCCCAGGGAAACGGAAAGGCCGATGAGGGCAGGGCGCAGCCGGGCAACGGTACGCCGCGCCTCGGTCTCAGCCTGGCGCCGGCCGGCGACGTGCAGGGCGCCGGCCAAAAGGGCGTCGTCGTCACTGAAGTCGATCCGCAAGGACCGGCGGCGCAGCGCGGCATCCAGACCGGCGACGTCATCCTCAATGTTGGCGGCAAGGCTGTCGCCAATGTCGGCGACGTCCGCTCCGAGCTGGCCCAGGCCAAATCGTCCGGCAAGAACAGCGTGCTGTTGCAGGTCAGAAGCGCGGAGGCGACCCGGTTCGTTGCGGTGCCGCTCGCGTAGGTCGAGCTCTTCCCGCGCAAATCCAAAAGGCGGCCTCAGGCCGCCTTTTCTCATTCGCATCCGAGATACCCACAGGCCGCCGATAACATTCTCGTTAACGGCAGCAATGATGACGGGTTCGTCCGAAAAAGCCGCGTTCGCCCGTCACACTTTTGGAATCGCGTGTTGGGCTTTGGCGTCAATGACGACGCTGGAGCGGGTTGCAGCAGTGGAACTTCGAACGTCCGGCCGTCTTGTGGAACCGGAGGTTCGTATTTGATCGGTGCCGACATGGATCGATTGAAGCTCTCGCTGAGATATGCGCTGCTGGCGGCGCCAATCGTGCTGACGACTGGAAGCGCCCTCGGGCGCGACGATGGCCGCTACGCCAACTCTCCCCTGAAACCCTGGTTCGACAGCCTGCGCAGCCACCTCGGCCCGTGCTGCTCCGACGCCGACGGATTTGCCGTCTCGGATCCCGATTGGGAATCGCATGACGGGCACTACCGCGTTCGTCTCGACGGGCAGTGGGTGGACGTGCCGGATGAGGCTGTCATCACCGAGCCGAACCGGGCGGGGCGCACCATGGTTTGGCCGGTCAAGACCGCGTTCGGGATTGCGATCCGCTGCTTCATGCCGGGCAGCATGATCTGACGGCGAGCCGCGTCAGCGATTGCTGGATTTCCGCTTCGCCTTTGTCTTTTTGGCTGTCTTCTTCTTGGAAGTCTTTTTCTTGGCTGTCTTTCGCTTCGAAGCCTTCTTCGGGACTTTCTTGCCCTTCGCGCGCGCTTCCGACAGGGCAATCGCAATCGCCTGCTTGCGGCTCTTCACGCGCCCGCCACGACCGCCCGGCCCGCTTTTCGCGGTGCCCTTCTTGTAGCGTCGCATCTCGCGCGCGACATCACTGCCGGCGCTGGGCGAGTAGCGGCGCTTCGTTGCCTTGCGTGCCATCGTCTCTCTCCCTTGGCTGGGGGAGAGAACCGGATCGGTGACGCAACGTTCCAAATGCGCCGGCTGTGCTGCCTCAGAACGAGTTCGCCAGTTCGATCTCCGCCTCGAGCACCTGGATGCGGCGCGCGGCTTCCGTGAAGGACAGATCGCGATTGTATTGCGCGGGCTGATAGGCCTCCTCGCTCAGTCGCCTCAACTTCAAGCCTTGCGCGCGAGTCATCTGCTCGCTGAGGAAAGCCCGGGCGTCGTATTTACCTTGAACCTGCATCTGGCCGCTCCTTTCTGAAATCGTGACTTGACTATATGTTCTTATTTTGTTCTAACAAGCCATGGACAACAGAATTAATGAAATTCGACGTAAAATCAGTGCCTTGAGGCTGGAGATGGCCGATATCGAGGCGTCCGTCCGCGACCTCGTCAACCGCGACCGCGACTGCACAGACAAGGCCCTGGCGCAGATGGATCTGCGCCGGAAAATCAACCTGCTGATCGGCGAGTGGAAGGCGGCCGGTGGTGGCGATGTCCTGCCGGATGTTCGTCATCGTGTCCGTCTTCGTGCGCTGAAGAAGGCCAGTGATCCCGTGCGCGCCATCGTGCGCCGCTGAGAATTTTGGGAGCGCGCAGTGGAGGAAGACCCGGACACGTACCGGATCCTGAGGCTGCGCGCCGAGATTCTCGAACTGGGCTCAGCCATCAGGCAATTGCAGCGCGAGGGTCTCGATGACGCCGCGGCCCAGCTCCTGATTGGACGCAAGCGGGCGCAACTCGACCAGCTTGTGAAGACGAATTCCGCGGGCGCGCGGACTTAGCATCGTCGACATCAGACGCGGCCAGAGAGCGTCCCCGATGATGTGGCGCTGGATTGTATCGAACCGCCAAAGCAAGAAGGCCCCGCGGTAACGGGGCCTTCGATGAACGGCAGTGCGCCTATTTGGCGGTGCTCGTGCCCTTGGTCATGGTGCCGCCCTGGTCCGAGCCGGGGCCGGAGCCGCCTTGACCGGAAGCATCGGGGCTCTTCGATTTGGTATTGGCGCCCGTCGTCTGCGAGGACGGTGTCGTGGAATCATGTTTCGCCTTGTGCGACTTGGCCTGCGCGGCGAACGGTGCGGCCGCGAGGCCGGTTGCCAACATCATGGCGAGAGCGAGCTTGGTCGTCTTCATGCGCGGGAACTCCCTGAGTTAAATTGACGCAGGCAGCCAACTGCTGGTCATCGCGGGAGTTCCCAACAAAGCATGCGCGCAGGCTTCACGCGCGCTTCAAAATTCCTTGTCCTCGGCAAGGATGAACACGATGCCGGTGAGTGTTGCACCGATCGCGAAAGTCGTCACCAATGTGAGGACGAAGACGATAACGGCCTGGTTTCCGCCGTGATTCAGCAGATTGGCGACCGACGGATTAGACAGGCTGAGCGCGAGACCGAATCCGAGCCCGAGAGCTGCCCCCATCATCGTATGCGTCACGAGCTTGATGACGCCGGTGGGAGAGATCAGGCTCGGCGACTTCTTGGGCGACTTTTTCGCGCGCATGGAACCGGCCCTCGATTCGCATTCAAACGCGCGCGCTGATCATGGGGTTCCATCCCCATGAAGGAATTGTCATCCGCGGCTTCATCCAGCGTTCATGCCGGGCTTGCGAGGATAAACGGCATCAACACGGGAACATTCGATATGGGTAAGGTTGTCTTTCTCTATCGCTCGCTGGCCTATCGAAACGCGGCGGCCGACATGCTGCGCAAGGCGCGCAAGCTGCCGCGGGGCGCGGAGCGCAGTGCGGCACGTCGCTATGCGAAGGCGTTGGGTGATCTCGCCCGAACAGAAGCCTGGCTCGAAGGACGGATCGCGCGCGAACCGCGATCGGCGCAGCCGATCAAGACGGCGGCGTCCGGCTAACCGGATGCGCGCTGCAACTCGGCGGCGCTGGCGGCGTCGAATTTACCCGTTGCGGTCGGCGTCGCCGCGGTCTTGCGGATCAGCGGCACCTCCAGACGGCACAACAGACCCTCGGCCCGCCAATCGAATTGCGCCTGTCCGCCAAGCTGGGACTCGACGCTCGCAAGCAGGCTCCGCGTGCCGAAGCCGCGAGACTTCGGCGTCCTCACCAACGGACCGCCGGATTCCTCCCAGCTCAGTGAGAGGTGGTCCTCCGCGACCTGCCAGCCGATCATCAGCCGACCCGACCGCGTCGAGAGCGCACCGTATTTGGCCGAGTTGGTGAAAAGCTCGTGTAGCGCCAGCGCCAATGTCTGGGCAGTCGCCGGCAGCAACTGAACCTCAGGGCCTGCCAGCTTGATCTGGCCGCCGAGCGAGTAGGGCGCGAGCTCCTCGTCGATCAGCTTCGAGAGTTCGGCGCCCTGCCAGCTCGACAGCGACAGGATCGTGTGCACGCGCGCGAGCGCATTGATGCGCCCCTCGACGGCATTGACGTAGGCCTTGACCTCGTCGGCACGGGTGAGGCGCACGATCGACTGCGCCAACGCCAGCGCGTTCTTGGCGCGATGATCGACTTCCCGCGCCAGCAGATTCTGCCGTTCCTCGGCCCGCTTGCGTTCGGTGATGTCCACGGTGACGCCGCTCACGCGCACCACCCGGCCGCTATCGTCGGCCGTGGCGGCGGCCGTGCCGACGCACCAGCGGACATCGCCGTCGGGCCGCACGATGCGGAATTCCGTCTCATAGGCGCGCGTGCCCTTGTTGAACTCGGCGACGGCCTTGCGCAGCTGATCGACGTCGTCGGGATGCAGCAGGGCCTGAACGTTGGCCGGGTTGACCTCGAAGCTCTCGGGGCCGACGCCAAAGATGCGATACTGGCCCTCGTCCCACATCCAGTCGCCGCTGATCCAGTCCCAGTCCCAGGAGCCCATCTTGCCGGCGGCAATCGCCATGCTGCGCCGCTCCTCGCTCTCGCGCAGCTTTGCGGTGGAGTTCTCCAGCTCGGCGGTGCGCGCACGCACGCGGTCTTCGAGATCCTGGTTCAGCCGCTCGAGCTCGCGGGTCTTGCGGTAGAGCTCGGCAAATACCTTGACCTTGGCACGCAGCACCTCCGGCACGACCGGCACCGGGACGTAGTCCACGGCGCCCATCTCGTAGCCGCGCAAGCGGTCGATGTCGCTCACTTGAATTGCCGAGATGAAGATCATCGCGGTCTTCTGGAAACGCGGATGCTCGCGGATCATCGCGGCGAGCTCGAAGCCGTCGAGCTCGGGCATGCAGACGTCGACCAGGATCACCGCGATCTCGGTCTTGAGCAGCACTTCCAGCGCCTCGCGGCCCGACGAGGCGATCACGAGGTTCTCGCCGAGCTCCTTCAGGATCACCTCATAGGCGAGCAGCTTGGCGGGCTGGTCGTCGACGAGGAGGATGTTGACCTTTTCGTGGTCCATTAGCGGATCCAGCTTAGCGGTGCAGCCACATGCGGATCGCAAGCAGCAATTGATCGGTGTTGACGGGTTTGGCGAGGTAGTCGGACGCGCCGGCTTCCAGGCATTTCTCGCGATCGCCCTTCATCGCCTTGGCGGTCAGTGCGATGATAGGCAAGCGTGCGAAAGCCGGGTTCTCGCGGATCACGCCGATGGTCTGATAGCCATCCATCTGGGGCATCATGATGTCCATCAGCACGATGGCGATTTCCGGATTGGATTCGACCAGCGTCACCGCTTCCCTGCCGGTCGTCGCCGTCAGCACCTTCATGCCGCGCCGTTCCAGTACGCTCGACAGGGCGAAGATGTTGCGGGCGTCGTCGTCGACCAGCAGCGCAGTCTTGCCGATCAGGTCCTCGTCGGAACTGTTCAGCTTCTCCAGCATGCGCTGCTTCTCGACCGGCAGTTCCGTGATCACGCGGTGCAGGAACAGCGCGGTCTCGTCGAGCAGTCGCTCCGGCGATTCCACGCCTTTCACCACGATGCTGCGCGCCATGGTGTGGAGTTCCGCGTCCTCCTCCGCCGAAAGCTCGCGGCCGGTGAAGACCACGACCGGAATGTTGGACAGCGCCTCGTCGTTGCGGATCTGGTCCAGCACCTCGAAGCCGCTCATGTCGGGCAGTCGCAGGTCGAGCACCACGCAATCGCAGGGCGCTTCGCGCAGCGTCGAGAGGGCGCCGGCGCCGGTGTCGGTCGTGACGATCTCGATGTCGTCGTGATGCAGCAGTTCGCGGATCGAGAGCTGCTCGGCCGCGTTGTCCTCGACGATCAGCAGCCGCTTGCGCCGCGGCCGCGCGTATTCCTTGATCTGCGTCAGCGCGGCCGAAACGCCTTCGGTCGTCGTCGGCTTGTTGACGAAGGAGAAGGCGCCGCGGGCCAGCGCATGCTGGCGGTCCTCATCCAGCGTGATGATCTGCACGGGGATATGGCGCGTCAGCGGATTGTGCTTGAGCTGGCTCAGCACGGTCCAGCCGAGCATGTCAGGCAGGAACACGTCGAGCGAGACCGCTCTCGGCTGGTACTGCTTGGCAAGCTCCAGCGCCTCGGCGCCGCGGGCCGCCACCAGCACCTTGAAGCCCTTGTCGCGCGCGAGGTCGACCAGCACACGTGCGTAATGCGGGTCGTCCTCGACGATCAGCAGGATGGTGTCGCCGGGCTCGAGGTTGAGGCGGTCGTCGGCGATCGGCTCGATGACGCGCTGCTCGGTGGCCGTCGAAGGCGACTGCAACGCCGGTGGCTGATTATAGGCTTGCGGCGCAGGCGACGCGCTGCGCGGCGCCAGCGTCGGCCCTGAATATTTCAGCGGCAGATAGAGCGTGAAGGTCGACCCTTTGCCGGTCGCGCTGCGCAGGTGGATTTCGCCGCCGAGCAGGCTGGCGAGCTCGCGGCTGATGGCAAGGCCAAGGCCGGTGCCGCCATATTTTCGGCTGGTACCCGCGTCGGCCTGCTGGAACGCCTCGAAGATCAGCTTCTGCTTCTCGAGGGGAATGCCGATGCCGGTATCGGAGACTTCGAACGCGATCACGGCCGGCGCGGAGTTCAGCACCGGGTGATCCGTTCCCCAGCCGCCGAGCGCGCCGCCGACCTTCAGGCGGACTTCGCCTTCGGCGGTGAACTTGAAGGCATTGGAGAGCAGATTCTTCAGGACCTGCTGCAGGCGCTTGGAGTCGGTGACGATGCTGCGCGCGAGGTTCGGGTCGACGTCGATCTTGAACGAGAGATTGCGGTTCTCCGCCTCGTGCCGGAACGGCCGGCCGACGGTTTCGAGCAGGTTTGCGGTGAGGATTTCCTCCGCGTCGACCGTCACCGTGCCGGACTCGATCTTGGAGAGGTCGAGAATGTCGCTGATGAGGTTCAAGAGGTCGGTGCCGGCGCCGTGGATGGTGCGGGCGAATTCGACCTGCTTGCCCGTGAGGTTGCCGTCCGGATTGTCGGTGAGCTGCTGTCCCAGGATCAGGATCGAGTTCAGCGGCGTGCGCAGCTCGTGGCTCATATTGGCGAGGAATTCGGACTTGTACTTGGACGTCAGCGCCAGCTCGGTCGCCTTTTCCTCGAGCGCGCGGCGGGCCTGTTCGATCTCCTGGTTCTTGCGCTCGACCTCGACGTTGCGCTCGGCGAGCTGCTGCGCCTTCTGCTCGAGCTGGTCGTTGGTCTGCTGCAATTCGCGCTGCTGGGTCTGCAGTTCGCCGGCGAGCTGCTGCGACTGCTTGAGCAGGCCTTCGGTCTGCATCGTCGCCTCGATCGAGTTGAGCACGATGCCGATGGAGTCGGTGAGCTGCTCCAGGAACGTCATCTGCGAGGTCGTGAACGAGGTCAGCGAGGCGAGCTCGATCACAGCCTTGACCTGGCCTTCGAACAGGACCGGCAGCACCACGAGGTTCTTCGGTGCGACGCGGAGCAGCGCCGAGTTGATCGGCACCACGTCGGAGGGAATGTCCGCGATCACGCGCGGGCGCCGGTCGAGTGCGCATTGGCCGATCAGGCCTTCGCCGATCGGCAGCACGCGCTGATAGGGATAGACACCGTCGCCGGCATAGGAGGCCAGCAGCAGGAGTTGCGGATTGTCCTCGTTCTCGATCTGATAGATCACGCCGGTATGCGCGTTCACCAGCGGCGACAGCTCGGTCAGCAGCAGCCGGCCGACGGTGGCGAGGTCGCGCTGGCCCTGGAGCATGTTGGTGAATTTGGCGAGGTTGGTTTTCAGCCAGTCCTGCTCGGTGTTCACGTCCGTGGTGAGACGGAGGTTCGTGATCATCGTGTTGATGTTGTCTTTCAGCTCGGCGAGCTCGCCGCGGGCATCGACCTGGATCGACGGGGTGAGGTCGCCCTTGGTCACGGCGGTCGCAACTTCCGCGATCGCGCGCACCTGCGAGGTGAGGTTGGCCGCCAGCAGGTTGACGTTGCCGGTCAGGTCCTTCCAGGTGCCGGCGGCGCCGGGCACGTCGGCCTGGCCGCCCAGCCGTCCTTCGACGCCGACCTCGCGCGCCACCGACGACACCTGATCGGCGAAGGTCGCGAGCGTCTCGGTCATGTTGTTGATGGTGTCGGCGAGCGCCGCGACCTCGCCCTTCGATTTCACGGTGAGATTCTGTTTCAAATCGCCGTTGGCAACCGCGGTCACCACCTTGACGATGCCGCGGACCTGCTCGGTCAAATTCGCCGCCATGAAGTTGACGGTGTCGGTGAGATCCTTCCAGGTGCCGGCCACACCGGGCACCTGGGCCTGACCGCCGAGCTCGCCTTCGGTGCCGACCTCGCGGGCGACGCGCGTGACTTCGCCGGCAAACGCATTGAGCTGGTCCACCATGGTGTTGATGGTGTTCTTCAGCTCGAGGATTTCGCCCTTCACGTCGACCGTGATCTTGCGGGACAAGTCGCCGCGCGCGACGGCCGTGGTGACCTCGGCGATGTTGCGGACCTGCGTGGTGAGGTTCGCCGCGAGCAGGTTGACGTTGTCGGTGAGGTCCTTCCAGGTGCCGCCGACGCCGGGCACGACGGCCTGACCGCCGAGCCGGCCTTCGGTGCCGACCTCGCGCGCCACGCGCGTCACTTCGGCGGCGAAGGAGCGGAGCTGCTCGACCATGGTGTTGAGGGTGTCCTTGAGCAGCAGGATTTCGCCGCGCACGTCCACCGTGATTTTCTTGGAGAGGTCGCCGCCGGCGATCGCGGTCGCGACCTCGGCGATGTTGCGGACCTGCGCCGTCAGGTTCGAGGCCATGAAGTTGACGTTGTCGGTGAGGTCCTTCCAGGTGCCGGCGACGCCGGGCACTTCGGCCTGGCCGCCGAGCTTGCCTTCGGTGCCGACCTCACGCGCGACGCGCGTGACTTCGCCGGCAAAACCGTTGAGCTGGTCCACCATGGTGTTGATGGTGTTTTTCAGCTCGAGGATTTCGCCCTTCACGTCCACGGTGATTTTTCGCGACAAGTCGCCGCGCGCCACGGCGGTGGTGACTTCGGCGATGTTGCGGACCTGGGCGGTAAGGTTGCCCGCCATCGAGTTGACGCTGTCGGTCAGGTCTTTCCAGGTGCCGGCGACGCCGGGCACGTTGGCCTGGCCGCCGAGTCGGCCTTCGGTGCCGACCTCGCGCGCCACGCGCGTCACCTCGCCCGCGAAGCGGTTGAGCTGGTCGACCATCGTGTTCAGCGTGTCCTTCAGCTGAAGGATCTCGCCGCGCACGTCCACCGTGATCTTGCGCGAGAGGTCGCCGCCGGCGATGGCGGTTGCCACCTCGGCGATGTTGCGGACCTGGGCGGTAAGGTTGCCCGCCATCGAGTTGACGTTGTCGGTCAAGTCTTTCCATGTGCCGGCGACGCCCGTCACCTGCGCCTGTCCGCCGAGCTTGCCCTCGGTGCCGACCTCGCGCGCGACGCGGGTGACTTCGCCGGCGAAGGCGTTGAGCTGGTCGACCATGGTGTTGAGCGTTTCC
>NZ_AKIY01000344.1 GCF_000282615.1 Bradyrhizobium sp. YR681
CGCCCGACATCTTCATGTCGATGGTGCAGAACGGCTACCCGCCGGTCTACCGGCACAAGAGTTTTGAATTTGGCGAGAGCAAGAGTGAAGGCAGCTGGATCTCCCAGCACGTCCATATCGTCGACGCCAACGGCGAAGCGTGGGAGGCGCTCTACACGCTCGAGCAGCAGGGCGATGGCAGCTACAAGATCACCGGCTGCTCGTTGCTGAAGGTGGGACGGGAGGTTTAGGTGGCAAAGCCCGGCCCGGTCCTCACCGAATTGATCCGCGACCGGATCAGCAGTGTCACGACGATGCCGATATTGACGACGTTCCAGGCGATGCCATTGGCGAAGGCGGCCGCATAGGAGCCGGTCGCGTCGAAGATGACGCCCGACACCCAGCCGCCGAAGGACATGCCGAACACCGAGGCGAAGATCACGATGCCGACGCGGGTTGCCGCCTCGCCTGCCGGCATCGCCTCGCGCACGATGATGGCGTAGCTCGGCACGATGCCGCCCTGGAACAGGCCGAACATCGCCGAGATCAGATAGAGCGAGGTGAGGCTGTCGAAGAACAGGTAGAAGAACAGCGCGAAGCCCTGCGCCACCGATCCGACCAGCAGCGTGCGAATGCCGCCGATCTTGTCGGCGAGGTAGCCCGAGCCGATGCGGCTGACGACACCGCAGGCCATCATCAGCGACAGCATCTCCGCGCCGCGCGCCACGCCGAAACCGAGATCGCCGCAATAGGCGACGATGTGGACCTGGGGCATCGCCATCGCCACGCAGCAGGCGATGGAGGCGATCGAGAGCAGCACCGTCAGGGTGTTGGTGGACAGCTTGAGATCGACCCGAGGCGGCGGCGCATTGGCGTGATCGCCAACCTTGTCGTGCCCCATCTGTGCGCGCAGGACCAGCACCAGGATGCTCATCAGGCTCACGCAGACGATCGCGATCGCGATATGGGTCATGCGCCAGTTCGCGGTCTGCACGCCCCAATTTATGAGCGGCGGCCAGATCGTGCCGGCAACGTAATTGCCGCTCGCGACGATGGTCACGGCCAGCCCGCGGTAGCGCTCGAACCAGTGCGAGGCCTCAGCCATCAGCGGCGCGAAGGTCGCCGACGTGCCGAGGCCGATCAGGAAGTACGCGGCAACGAACTGCCAGAGCATGCTCGAGAGCCCCGCCAGCACATTCGCGACGCCGAGGAAGGCGATGCTGATGGCCATCGCCGGCACGATGCCGAACCGGTCCGTGATCCTGCCGGCGATCACGCCACCAAGCCCGAAGCCGAACATCATGAGGGTGAAGGCCAGCGACACCGCGCCGCGCGTGGCGGAGAATTCGGCCTGCACGACGGGAATCACCACCACGACCGCCCACATGCCGACGGCGCCGATCGAACCGATTACAAGCGCAATGACCAGCCGCACCCAGGCCTGACGCGAATCAGGGGTGAATGAGGCCGGTTTCTGCCCTGGGTGATTTGGTGCGTGCACGGCGCGGACCATGTTCGCCGATCGCCGCGGGGTCAAGCAACGTGACGATATATTGGGCATGCGCGGTGCACTGCGGTAAGAAGATGCTTGGCGAATTCACGCTTTGCCATTAGTTTGCAATCTGCGTGTGCAATCTTGCCGCGCGAGGAGCCTTATCGGCGGAATGCTGTTGCGATTGACGCGATCGATGCGGATCAGGGTGGGGCGGATCATCGCCCTCGCCTACCTGTTCTGCGTGCTCGCGCCGGCCGCAAGCCTGGCCTGGGGCACTGGTCCGGCCCCGTGCCTCGACGACGCGCTCCTCGCCGACCTCGTGCCGGTGCACCACCAGATGCCGGCCGGCCACATGCATGCCGGCGTGTCGCATGACCACGCCGCACCGCATGCGCATCACCAGACCGCCGCACAGGACGCTCCCGCTCCGCATCATCATGACGGCAAGGGCGCAGTCGGCCCGTGCTGCGCGATGATGTGCGCGAGCGCGCTGCCGGCCGATCTGCCCGTCGTCGCCAAGCCGGTTCAGCCGATCTCCGCCTGCGCGCCCGAGATCGTGGTCAGCCTGCACAGCGCCGCGCCGCCCCGGCACTACCGTCCCCCCATCGCCTGATCTGCCTCAACGACGTCAGGCCGCACGCGCATCCGCGCGCGCGAACCTGTGGTCTCACGACAGATCAGGGATGACTCATGCTCATGCTTTCCGGGGCGAAGTCCGCCGCCGCATCCGCGGCGCGTGGACGGCACACTCTATTCAATTGGCCGCTGCTGGCCGTGATTGCGCTCGCGCTGTCCGGCTGCATGCCGGCAACGACGCAGATTGCTGACGCCGATCCTGCCGACCCGGCGGCGAAGGTCGCACCTGTCGGCTATCGGTCGACCATTGCGCCCTACACCAGCCGACGGCCTGCGACGCCGGCGCCATGGCGCGACCGCAACGACGCCGTCACGCCGCAGCCGAAGCAAGACAGGTAGGAGCCGCGCCATGACACATCATCTTGCGCGGGGCCTGCTCGTGCTCACCGCGTTCGGGCTTTCGGCAGTAAGTCTTGCCGGCTGCATGGCATTCACGCCGGACGGCGGCATGACGACGGTCTCGGACCTGACCAGCCAGACCATCAACAAGGACGTCGCCTTCGTGCGAACCGCAGAGGGCGCGGAAGCCGTCAACGCGACCGTCCGCCGGTTGCTGGCGCGCCCGCTGACCGGCGAGACCGCCGTGCAGGTCGCACTGCTCAACAACAAGGGGCTGCAGGCCGCCTATAACGAACTGGCGCTGGCCGAAACCGAGATGGTGGAGCAGAGCCTGCCGCCCAATCCGGTCTTCTCGGTCTCCCGCATCTCGGGCAATGGCGCCAACGAGATCGAGCGCCAGGTGGTCGGCGACATCCTCGCCCTCGCGACGCTGCCGTTCCGCTCCGAGATCGCGCGCGAGCGTTTTCGTCAGGCGCAATTGCGCGCCGCGCTGGCGACGCTGCGGCTCGCCGCGGAAGTGCGCCGCGCCTATGTCGGCGCAGTCGCCGGCAACGAGATGGTGGTGTTGCTGACCGACGCAAAGGCGACGGCGGAATCGACCGCGCAGCTTGCGGTCAAGCTCGGCGAGACCGGCTCGATCAACAAGCTCGACCAGGCCCGCGAGCAGGTGTTCTATGCCGAGACCACCGCCGACCTCGCCACCGCACGGCAGGCCGCGACGAGCGCGCGCGAAAGGCTCGCGCGCCTGATGGGGCTGTGGGACGACGGCCTCGATTTCCGCCTGCCCAACCAGTTGCCGCCGCTGCCGCGCCGGCCGCAGGCGCTGCCCTCGATCGAAGCCGATGCAGTGGCCCATCGCATCGATCTTCAGATCGCGCGACTGGAACTGACGGCGCTGGCGAAATCGCTGAACCTCACCGAGGCGACGCGCTTCGTGACATTGCTCGATCTCGCCGGGATTTCCCGCCGCACCCAGGACCCCGAGGGCGCGCCGTTCCGCGAGCGCGGTTTCGACGTGCAGTTCCAGATCCCGATCTTCGACGGCGGCGAGGTTCGGGTGCGGCAGGCGGCGGAGACCTACAACCTCGCATTCAACCGCCTCACCGAGCGCGCTGTCAATGTTCGCTCGGAGGCGCGTGATGCCTATCGCGTCTATCGCTCGACCTACGACATCGCCAGCCATTACCAGCGCGAGATCGTTCCCTTGCGAAAAATCATCACCGAGGAGATGCAGCTGCGCTTCTCCAGCATGCAGGTCGACATCTTCGCGCTGCTGACCGAGGCGCGGCAGCGCCTGGCCTCGTTGCGGGGCGCGATCGACGCCAAGCAAAAATTCTTTCTCGCCCAGTCCGACTTGCAGACCGCCGTCAACGGCGGCGGCGCGCCTGTGTCCGGCGGCGACAATTCAACCACCATCGCCGCGGCGGCACCTGCCGATGGCGGCCATTGAGATGGAGAGCAGCATGTTTTCACGTCGAGGATTTTTGGGCAGCGCCGCGCTTGCCAGCGCATCGGCCATCAGCGGCCGCGTGCAGGCCGCCTCCATTCCGGAAGCACCCACCATGGACAAGGTGGTGATGCAGCCGCCGCTGCACCCGATCAGCGGCCCCGATTATCGCCCCGTGGTGACGCTGAACGGCTGGTCGCTGCCGTTCCGCATGAACGGCGACTGGAAGGAATTCCATCTCGTCGCCGAACCCGTGGTGCGCGAGTTCGCCGAAGGCATGAAGGTGAATTTGTGGGGCTATAACGGCCAGTCGCCGGGCCCGACCATCGAGGCGGTCGAGGGCGACAAGGTCCGCATCTTCGTCACCAACCGTTTGCCCGAATACACCACCGTGCACTGGCACGGCATGATCGTGCCGAGCGGCATGGACGGCGTCGGCGGACTGAACCAGCCGCATATCGAGCCGGGCAAGACCTTCGTCTACGAGTTCGAGATGAAGAAGAGCGGGACCTTCATGTACCACCCGCATTCCGACGAGATGGTGCAGATGGCGATGGGCATGATGGGCATGATCGTCGTGCATCCGCGCGATCAAAACTTCCGCCCGGTCGACCGCGACTACGTCTTCGTGATGAGCACCTACCGCGTCGATCCCGGCTCCTACCTGCCGCAGGTCAACGAGATGACCGACTTCAACATGTGGACCTGGAATTCGCGGGTGTTTCCCGGCATCGATCCCTTGCCGGTGCGGCTCGGCGACAAGGTCCGCGTGCGTATCGGCAATCTCAGCATGACCAACCATCCGATCCATCTGCACGGTCACAGCTTCGCGGTGACCTGCACCGACGGCGGCTGGATTCCGGAGAGCGCGCAATATCCGGAGACGACCACCGACGTCCCCGTCGGCGCCGTCAGGGTGTTCGACGTGCTCGCCGACAATCCCGGCGACTGGGCGTTCCACTGCCACAAATCGCACCACACCATGAACGCGATGGGCCACGAGGTGCGCACCCTGATCGGCGTGTCGCGCAAGGATCTCGCCAAGGCCGTCGGCAAGCTCGCGCCGGATGCCATGGCGATGGGCTCGACCGGCATGGCGATGGGCAGCATGGAGATGCCCGCGCCCGACAACACGCTGCCGATGATGACCGGCACCGGCCAGTTCGGCCCGATCGAGATGGGCGGCATGTTCACCGTGATGAAGATCCGCGAAGGCCTCGCCCGCGACGATTACCGCGATCCCGGCCCCTACAAATTCCCGCAAGGCACCGTCGCCTACGAAGTTACGCCACCGGCCGCAGAGCCGGCGCGACAGCAAGGAAGCGCCCCTCCGATGAAGAACATGAAGATGTGAGCGTTTCGATGAACCACCAACTGGAGAAGAAGAAGTTGACGATGAAGACGATCAAACTCGCCACCGCGCTGGCGGCGCTTTCAATCGCACCGGCTTTTGCCCACGAACAGCACGGGCATGAGTCCTTTTCGGCCGGCGAGCCGGGCGACCCCAAGAAGCCCGCCCGCACCATCGAGATCCTGATGAACGAGATGGACTACGCCCCCGCCAGGATCGAGGTCAAGCAAGGCGAGCAGGTCCGCTTCGTGCTGCGCAATGTCGGCAAGGAGGACCATGAATTCCTGCTCGCCACACCCAAGGAAAACCTCGCGCATGCCGAGGTGATGAAGAAGCATCCGCACATGGAGCACGACGAGCCCAACGGCGTACGGCTCGCGCCGAGCAAAACGGCCGAGATCCTCTGGAGGTTCACCAAGGCCGGCACGTTCGAATTTTCCTGCCTGATCCCCGGCCATCGCGACTACGGCATGGTCGGCCACGTCAACGTGAATTGAAGCGATGGAGAGACCCATGAAACAGATCACCCGTATCGCCGCAGCGCTCGCGCTGACACTCGGCCTGACCTTCGCCGCCGCGCAGGGCGCCTCGATCAGCGGCGAGGTCAAGAAGATCGACGAGGGCGCCGGCAAGATCACCCTCAAGCACGGGCCCGCCAAGAACCTCGGCATGGATGAGCCCATGACCATGGTCTACCGCGTCAAGGACCCCGCTCTGCTCAAGCAGGTGAAGGTCGGCGACAAGGTGACCTTCGAGGCCGAGGAGGCGCCGTCGGGGTACACGGTCACGAAGATGGAGAAGGCGAAGTAGGGCCATCCTGGTCGTTCCGGGCCCCGAAACACCCCGGTCTGACCTCCTGCCGCACCCTTCGTTAACCCTTTGCTAACCATACACCCGGCAAGAATTGCCGGGTGAAGTCGAGTGTCGTCAGCCGCGTAAAACGGGAGGTCCCCCGTGGACGCCAGTGCGGTGCCTCACTTTCGAAACGGCGGTCCTTCGGCCGCCGCGCAGACAATTGGGGCGCGCGGACGTCAGTCGCGCGGGGGAGCAGCTAGCATGGTCGACGTCACCGCGGGACAGGGCGTAGGCAGCACCAACGCCGGCTTCCCCACCCTTACCGAGATCGGCAACATCCTCAGGCGCGGCGATATCGCGCTGGCGCTCGGCGTCCTCACCATCCTGGTGGTGCTGATCCTGCCCCTGCCGGCGATCGTGCTGGACCTGTTCCTGGCGATCTCGATCACGCTCTCGATCCTGATCCTGATGACCTCGCTGTTCATCCAGGCGCCGCTGGAATTCTCCGCCTTCCCGACCGTCCTCCTGATCTCGACCATGCTGCGCCTGTCGCTCAACATGGCCTCGACCCGCCTGATCCTGTCGCACGGGCACGAGGGCACGGCGGCCGC
>NZ_AKIY01000345.1 GCF_000282615.1 Bradyrhizobium sp. YR681
GGCCGGCTCGAGCCGGTGAAGGCGGAAGCCAAATCGGAACCTGCCAGGAACGACGCTCCGCTGGAACTGCGCCGCTCGACCCAGTGAGCTACGGCGCGGGACGTTTCGCACCTTTTCGTTGAAGACATCCATCGCGCACAAAGCCGCCGCGCCGTAGTCATACGGACGGCGTCTTTCATGCGTTGGTAGCTGTTCGCGCCCCAGTTTGCGTACGGCCGGGGGCGCGGCCCTACACAAGGGTTCAACGATGTCGCTGTACTTTTTCCGCATCAGCACCGGACGCTATTCCGGCGCCGCCGATCAGCCGTACGAGTTCGAGGATCGCGCCGCCGCCTGGACCGAGATGACCGAGGTCTGCGCCAATCTGCTCGGCGGCATCGCGCGCAGCCTGAAGCCGAATGCCAAGTGGAGCATGGAATTGCTCGACGAGAACAAGGAGCCGGTGTTCCGCATCAGCATCGTCGGCGAGTCGGTGACCTGACCCGGCAACGATAGCGCCGCCGTTGACGAACGCGGAGCATGCAAATGCGCGAGGTTTCGTTTTTCTGCTCGTGAAGCGAGTGTAATCCGCCGGTTAAAGCGGGCCTTTCCGTACTTCTACCTAACGCGCCGGGGTCGCACTTAACGTTAATGAACGACCTGCCGGCTAGTCTTCCGGGATGTTCA
This sequence comes from Bradyrhizobium sp. YR681, assembly GCF_000282615.1. GTDB lineage: Bacteria > Pseudomonadota > Alphaproteobacteria > Rhizobiales > Xanthobacteraceae > Bradyrhizobium. Next base: position 667 of record NZ_AKIY01000345.1, read on the forward strand.
CGCGCTTCGTCGCGGCGATGCGTATCCCGGGATAGTTCAATGTCATTCATTCAGAACCTGCGAATTGGCACCAAGCTCGCCGTCACCTCCGCGCTGACCATCGCCCTCGTCGCGCTGATGATCTTTCTTCAGATGAGCGGAGGCACAGAGGTCCAGAAGCTCAGCAACGGAGCGTCGGGACAGCAGGCGATTGCGCAAAACGCCGCGGAGGCAAAGGCCTCGGTCCGCGGCATGCAGATCGGCATTCGCGACATCCTGACGTCCAACTCGCCGGCCGCGATGCAGAAGGCCGTCACCTATTTCAACGACCGACAGACGGCGGCCCTGAAATTCGCCGGCGAAATGGCCAGGCTTTCCAGGTCGCCCGAAAACCACAAGCGGATCGACCGCCTGACCGTGCTGATCGGCAATTTCAGCAAGGGCCAGCAGCAGATCGAATCCATCCGCAAGCAAGAGCTCGCGCTTGACGCCAAGAAGGATGGCGAAGCGGCGACGCAGCACGCGAAGCTCGTCGCCGAGGTCGATCGCATCCGCAAAGAGAGCCTGATGCCGATCAACGAAGAAATCTCAGAGCTGACCAACCAGATTACCGATTTTGCCAAGCAGAAGAGTGCCGAAGCTCGCGCCGAGGCCGAAGCGGAAGCCGCGTCGCTCGCGCGGACCTCGTTCATCACCGGCATGGTGGTCGCGCTGGTGCTGATCGGTGCGTGCATCTTCTCCGTCTTCAGTATCGCGCGTCCGATGCGCGCGCTGACGGTGGCGATGGAGAAGCTTGCCGGCGGCGACTTCTCCGTGGTGCTGCCGGGTCTCGGCCGCAAGGACGAGGTCGGCGAGGTCGCCGGTGCCGTCGAAAAATTCAAGATCGTGTCCGAGCAGAAGGCGCGCGAGGAAGCCGAAGCCAAGATGCGGCAGGACGAGATCGCGGCCGAGCAGCGCAAGGCCGAGATGCGCCGCCTCGCCGACGGTTTCGAAGGCGCCGTCGGCGAGATCGTCGGGACGGTGTCATCCGCCTCGACCGAGCTCGAAGCATCCGCTACCACGCTGACTGCGACCGCGGAGCGTACGCAGCAACTCACCACCGTGGTCGCGGCAGCTTCCGAAGAAGCCTCCACCAACGTGCAGTCGGTGGCGTCCGCGACCGAGGAACTGTCGTCCTCGATCACCGAGATCAGCCGGCAGGTGCAGGAATCCGCACGCGTGGCGAGCGAAGCCGTCGCCCAGGCGCGCACCACGACCGAACGTGTCAGTGAATTGTCCAAGGCTGCAACGCGTATCGGCGATGTCGTCGAACTGATCAATACCATCGCGGGCCAGACCAATTTGCTGGCGCTCAACGCAACCATCGAGGCGGCGCGCGCCGGCGAGGCCGGCAGGGGATTTGCGGTCGTTGCATCCGAGGTCAAGGCACTCGCCGAGCAGACGGCGAAGGCGACTGGCGAGATCGGCCAGCAGATCTCCGGCATCCAGGCCGCGACGCAGGAATCGGTCGGCGCCATCAGGGATATCAGCGACACCATCGAGAAGCTGTCCGAGATCTCCTCGACCATTGCGGCCGCCGTGGAAGAGCAGGGTGCGGCGACGCAGGAGATTTCCCGCAACGTGCAGCAGGCTGCGCACGGCACGCATCAGGTTTCGTCCAACATCACGGACGTGCAGCGCGGCGCCAGCGAAACGGGATCGGCCTCCTCGCAGGTGTTGTCCGCGGCGCAGATGCTGTCCACCGACAGCGATCGTCTCAAGCTCGAAGTCGGCAGGTTTCTGGACACCGTGCGGGCCGCCTGACGTCGCTGTCACTCCCAGTGATTAACTTGCCAAGCACGCTTTGCGTGCTGGATTTTCAGGGGGTTCCGCGCCGGTCCGGTATTTTTACGGGCGCCGTTGTTAACCAGACTGGAATGGCGAGCGCTCATTTCTTGGGCAAGGGCGATCAACGCCAAGGGCGGCCGGCAATGATTTGGCTGCGCATTTCCTCAGGGAAGTATGCCCATGTTGCGCCTCGTTCAGAATTTGCGGATCGGTATCAAGCTGGCGATCGTTTCGGCGCTCGGCATACTTCTCGTCGTCGCCATGATCGCGAGTCAGATCGTCGGCAACGGAACTGTGCGCCGTTCCAACCAGGCCGCCTTCGCGCAACTGGAGTTGGCGCGGGATGCGATGGAAGCCAAGCTTTCGGTGCGCGGCATGCAACTCGCAGCACGAGACATCCGTCTCGCCGGCAATCCGGGTGAATTACAAAAGGCGAGCGAAACGCTGGTGGAGCGGTCGAAATCGCTGAGCGGCGCGGTTGATGCCATGCTCAAGCTGACGCGTTCGGCGGAAAACCGTGCGCGTATCGAAAAGCTCAAGAGCTTGTCTGCGGACTATGCCAAAGCTGTGCTGCAGAACGCTTCTGTTCGCAGCGAGGCCATTGCCGTGGCAGCCACGGACCCCACCCGCGCCGCCAGGATCTCCGAGGAAGGCACGCGCCTGACCCGTGAGGTGACGCTGCCGATTGCCGCGCAGCTCGACACGTTGACGAACGAAATTGCCGATTTTGCCAGGCACAGAAGCGAGGAAGAGATCGGCCTCGCATGGGAGGAAGCAGCCGCGAGCGAGCGTCTCGGCATGATGGTCGGCGCGTGCGCCGTGCTTGTCCTCATCGGGTCGTGGCTCATGTCCTTCCTGACCATCGCGCGGCCGATCCGCGCGCTCACGGTTGCCATGGACAGGCTCGCCGGTGGCGACTTCTCCGTCGTTCTGCCGGGTCTCGGCCGCAAGGACGAGATCGGCGGCGTCGCGGCGGCCGTCGAGAAGTTCAAGGTCGTGTCGGAGCAGAAGGCGCGCGACGAGGCCGAGGCCAAGATCAGGCAGGATCAGGTCGCGGCCGCGCAACGCAAGGCCGAGATGCACAAGCTCGCCGACGGCTTCGAAGCCGCGATCGGCGAGATCGTCGATACCGTGTCCTCCGCCGCGACCGAACTCGAGGCTTCTGCATCGACGCTCACCTCGACCGCCGAGCGTGGGCAAGGACTCGCCACGATGGTCGCTGCGGCCTCAGAGGAAGCTTCCACCAACGTCCAGTCGGTGGCGTCGGCGACCGAAGAACTGTCGTCCTCGATCACCGAGATCAGCCGCCAGGTGCAGGAATCGGCACGGGTGGCAAGCGAGGCGGTCAACCAGGCCCGTACCACAACCGATCGTGTCGGTGAGTTGTCCCAGGCTGCGATGCGCATTGGCGACGTGGTCGAGCTGATCAACACCATCGCCGGCCAGACCAACCTCCTTGCGCTCAATGCCACCATCGAAGCGGCACGCGCCGGCGAGGCCGGCCGCGGCTTTGCCGTGGTTGCTTCCGAGGTCAAGGCGCTTGCGGAGCAGACCGCGAAGGCGACCGGGGAGATCGGCCAACAGATTGCCAGCATCCAGACCGCGACGGAGTATTCGGTCGGCGCCATCAAGGATATCAGCAACACCATCGAGAAGCTCTCGGAGATCTCCTCGACCATTGCGGCCGCCGTCGAAGAACAGGGCGCGGCGACCCAGGAGATCTCCCGCAACGTGCAGCAGGCGGCGGAGGGCACCCACCAAGTGTCGGCCAACATCACCGACGTGCAGCGCGGGGCGAGCGAGACCGGCTCGGCCTCCTCGCAGGTACTGTCCGCTGCGCAGATGCTGTCCGGCGACAGCAACCGCCTCAAGCTCGAGGTCGGCAGGTTCCTCACCACGGTGCGGGCCGCCTGAGGGCGGCCTTTCTCATCCAGCATCTGCCGGACTGCAACCGCCGCGCGAGGACGCGCGGCGGTTCGCATGCGTTTGCAGTTCGATACCGCGATGCGAAGGGCTGCACGGTTAACTTTCCGGAAAAGCGATGCAGGCATGATCTCCGCAATATTCCGGGTGCTGAGTCGCCCTGCCTGTATTGCGTCCGAATCCTATTGGAGCACATTCGATGAGCGGCCTTTCCATTCGTCTCACCCATAAGGTCATGGCGATCGGACTGCTCGGACTGCTGGGGCTCGCCGGCTTCGGCGCGATCTACGAGATCGGCAGCCTGTCACAGGACGGCTCGCGCGCCGTTGCCAACCGCGCCCGGGCGATCGCCGACCTCGACAAGCAGCTCTCGATCGAGATGCTGGAGGCCCGCCGCAACGAGAAGAATTTCCAGCAGCGCCGGACCGAAAGCTACGCCAGGGCGCATGCCGATCTGATCGGGCCCATCAACCGCGATTTCGACGAGGTGGAGCGGCTGATGGCGGCGGGCGGGATGAGCACGCTGTCGGTCAAGATGAAGTCGGCACAGGACGGCTTCAAACGCTACGTTGCGGATTTCAACGCACTGGTCGCTGCCGAAACCCGGCTCGGGCTGAACGAGACGCTTGGCCTGTCCGGCTCGCTCCGCGCCGCGGTGCACGACATCGAGACCAAGCTGAAGGAGATCGACGATCCCAGGACGACGAGCTGGATGCTGATGATGCGCCGGCACGAGAAGGACTTCATGCTGCGGCGCGACCCGAAATACATCGCCGAGGTGAAGAAGGCCGGCGTTGAATTCTCCAAGGCGATAGAGGTCGTCGCAGTCCCTACGGCGGTGATGAATGACATCACGGCCAAGCTCCAGAAATACCAGTCCGAGTTCGCGGCCTGGGCCGAGACCGCGCAGCAGAGCGCTGCCCTCGACGCCAGCATGATGAAGACCTTCCGGGAGCTCGAGCCTGCGATGGTCGAGGTGCGGACCGTCGTCGATGCCGCGTACAAGCAGGCTGACGCTGCTGAAGCTGCAACACGTGACGCCGTGCGTCTGTGGATGGTCGTTGCCTTCGGTATCACCCTCGTGGTGCTCTCCGGGGTCGGCTTCCTGCTGGGACGGTCGATCTCGAAGGCGCTCGGCGCCATGATCGGCGCGATGACGCGGCTGGCACGCGGCGAGCTTTCGATTTCCGTGCCCGGCGTCGGGCGGAAGGACGAAATCGGCGAGATGGCCGGTGCGGTCGAAGTGTTCAGGACCAATATGGCGGACGCCGAGCGGCTGCGTGCCGAGCAGGCAGAGGCAGATGCACGCGGGCGCGAACGGCGCAAGGCCGACATGCAACGCCTTGCCGATGGATTCGAAGGTGCGGTCGGCGAGATCATCGAGACCGTGTCATCGGCGGCAACCGAGCTCGAGGCGTCCTCCAACACGCTGACGCAGGCCGCCGAGCGCGGCAACGGACTTGCCACAGCGGTGGCCGCGGCCTCCGAAGAGGCCTCCGCGAACGTGCAGTCGGTCTCGTCCGCGAGCGAGGAGATGACTTCCTCAATCTCCGAGATCAGCCGCCAGGTGCAGGAATCGGCGCGCGTCGCCGACGTCGCGGTGGAGCAGGCCCAGCGTACCAATGCGCGCGTCGCCGAGCTGACCAAGGCAGCCGGCCGCATCGGCGATGTGGTCGAGCTGATCAACACCATCGCCAGCCAGACCAATCTCCTGGCGCTCAATGCCACGATCGAGGCGGCACGGGCAGGCGAGGCCGGCAAGGGCTTTGCGGTGGTCGCGACCGAGGTGAAGGCGCTTGCCGAGCAGACCGCGAAGGCGACGGGCGAGATCAGCCAGCACATCGGTGCGATCCAGACTGCGACGCAGGACTCCGTCGGCGCGATCAAGGAGATCGGCGACACCATCGCGCGGATGTCGGAGATCTCGTCGACCATCGCCGCGGCGGTGGAAGAGCAGGGCGCCGCGACGCAGGAGATCTCCCGCAACATCCAGCATGCGGCGCACGGCACCTCCGAAGTCTCGGCGAATATCGGCAACGTTCAGCGCGGCGCCGGCGAGACCGGGGCTGCGTCGGCGCAGGTCCATGCGGCCGCGCAGTCGCTCTCGCAGGAGAGCAACCGTCTGAAGAGCGAGGTCGCGCGTTTTCTGGATTCCGTGCGTGCAGCGTAGCGACGTCTGTCCGCCGTTTCAGCGGAACAGGGATGGAAGCGCGGTATGGTGGTGCGGTGCAGCGGGATATTTGCGCCGCAGCAACAGATGGTTGCAGAGAAAATAATGTCGGTGACGTCGTCCCCGTAGTTTCACGTAGGTTCCTGTTAACGCCTGTTTGCAACTATGGGCGCAATCTTACCGGATAAGAACCAGCCAGCATTGTTGGAATGACTTCCGCTCTCTCGTCCGTCGCGACGATTGCGGCGCGGGTGACTTGTGCGTTGCTAGGTATCATCGGGATTTGTCGTGATGTCGAAATTGTCGATCGTCTTCAAGCTTCTGACCGTGCTGTCGGTCCTCGTGTTGTCGCTCGCGGGCGTCGGCGTGACCGCAATCGGCACCATGCAGAACATCAATTCACACACCGTCGAGATCGCGGAGAGCTGGCTCCCGAGCGTGCGTGCGCTCGGCTCGATCCGCGCCGACGTCAACGAGCTGCGCGTCGCGCTTCGCCTGCACTTGATGCAGGACAGCGCCGAGGGCAAGGACGCCGCAGAAAAGCGCCTCACCTCGCTGCAGGGTCGCATCGACCAGACCCGCAAGATCTACGAGCCGCTGATCACTACGGCCGAGGAGCGTTCGCTTTACGAGCAATGGACCAAGGCGTGGGCCGAGTATCTGAACGGCGTGCAGGACGTGATGGCGCTGTCGCGCAAGAGCCTCGGCAAGTTCCCGGCCGACGCCAACGAGATGTTGCAGACCAAGGTCGCAAAGATGGCCCAGGCGGCCGATCCGTTGCTCCAGAAGGGCATCGAGATGAACAACCGCGGCGCCGAGCTGGAGACGAAGCAGGCGGCCGACAGCTATGCCATGATCTTCCGTGTGCTGGTCGGCATCATCGTCGTTTCGGTCGTGATCGCGATCGGCGCCGCCTATTATCTCGTGCGCGACGTTTCTCGCGGTATTGCATCGATCATCGAGCCGATGCAGTCGCTCGGCGAGGGCGACCTCTCGGCCGAGGTGCCGCATCGCGGCGAGAAGACCGAGATCGGCTCGATGGCTGATGCGCTCCAGATCTTCAAGGAAGCGCTGATCGCCAAGAAGGCCGCCGACGAGGCGGCGAGACTCGACGCCGAGGCCAAGATCGAGCGCGGCCGTCGTGTCGATGCCATCACCCGCAAGTTCGAGGCCATGATCGGCGAAGTCGTCGGCACCGTCTCCTCGGCCTCGACCGAGCTCGAGGCCTCCGCGTCGACGCTGACCAGCACCGCGCAGCGCGGCCAGGAACTCGCGACCGTGGTCGCCGCGGCGTCCGAGGAAGCCTCCACCAACGTCCAGGCGGTCGCCTCCGCATCCGAGGAGCTGTCGTCCTCGATCACCGAGATCAGCCGCCGCGTGCAGGATTCGGCGCGGATGGCGGCGGAAGCGGTCGAGCAGGCGGCGCGGACCAATGAGCGCGTCAACGCACTGTCGCTGGCCGCCTCCCGCATCGGCGACGTCGTCGAGCTGATCAACACCATCGCGGGCCAGACCAATCTGCTGGCGCTCAATGCCACCATCGAAGCGGCGCGCGCGGGCGAAGCCGGCCGCGGCTTCGCGGTCGTCGCGTCCGAAGTCAAGGCGCTGGCCGAGCAGACCGCCAAGGCGACCGGCGAGATCGGGGCGCAGGTGTCGGGCATCCAGGCCGCAACGCAGGAATCCGTCAGCGCCATCCAGGAGATCGGCGGCACCATCGAGCGGCTGTCCGAAGTGTCCGCGGCGATTGCCGCTGCCGTCGAGGAGCAGGGCGCGGCGACGCAGGAGATCTCGCGCAACGTCCAGCAGGCCTCGGTCGGCACGCAGGAGGTCTCGGCGAACATCACCGACGTGCAGCGCGGTGCGATCGAGACCGGCGAGGCCTCGACCGAAGTGCTGTCGGCGGCGAAATCGCTGGCGACCGACAGCACGCGCCTCAAGGTCGAGGTCGCGCAGTTCCTGGATTCGGTCCGCGCGGCGTAGAAGCGGCGTGCGTTTGTGGTTCACCTCTCCCCGCTGGGGAGAGGTGAAACCTCAACAGCCCCCTACGCGCCCGTCTGCGGAGCCGGCGGCGGCACCTGCCGCCGGAACAGGATGCGCTGGTAGAGCCAGCCGATCGCGACCAGCACGATTCCGAGGCACATGAACGACAGCGCGCGATAGACGCCTGTCAGCGTCGACATGTCGATCACGAAGGCCTTCAGGATCGTGAGCGCGATGACAGCGGCAGACGCCAGCCGCGCCCGCTCCGAGTTGACTGATATGCCGACGCCGAGCAGCACCACGCCGAAGGCCAGCCAGCCGATCGAATAGGTGTATTGCTCCGCGCCCGTGGTCGGTCCGGTGGAGAGGATCGGGCCGTGATAGAAACGGCGGATCTCCAGCGTCACATAAGCGAGCGCGAACAGCAGCGCCCCGCCCGCAATCGTGTTGGCATAGGCCTTGCCGCGCTCGCCGACCACGGCATAGGACAGCAGAAGCAGCAGCACCGCCGGCAGTGCGTAGCCGAGCAGCAGCAGATTGAACACGGCGCCGCCGACATCGACGCGCCAGATCAGCGGATTCTCCAGGATGAAGAGGCCGAACACGCTGATGAGGCCGCCGATCGCGGTCAGGATGACGGCGCCGACATTGTGCACGATGCTGCGGCTGCGCAGCCGCAGGCGCTCCAGCCCGATCGCCATGGCGAACGCGATGCAGACCTGAAGCGCGCATTCGAGCAGCGACGGCGCGTCGGCCATGTGGCCGCCGGTGGCGAAATGACGGATCTCCGTGAAGGCGAGCAGCGCCGTGACCAGGATCGCGGCGGCCTCGACCACGCGCAGCGGCGGGTCGTCGCCACGGCGGCGCAGGAAGATGCTCGCGCCCCAGAACGAGGCCGCGGGCAGGCCGTAGCCCCACAGCAACCAGTTGAAGATCGGCGTCGTGCCGACGGCATCGCCGACGATGCGCGGATCATAGGCGATGCGTGCGGTGACGATCGCCGCGAAGACCGCCGCGAGCCGGCGCAGGACCGGGATCGGCCGCTGCAACGAGATCCAGGCGGTGCCGAGCGACATCAGCGCCAGCGCGATGGTGAGCCAGCCCTTCTCCAGCGCAAACGTCAGCGCCAGCGCCAGCGCTCCGAGCGTGCCGGTCGCGAACAGCGCGACAGAGGTTGCCACGCCCGGTCGATCTTCGCGGCGCGAGAGCACCTCAGTAGCGGCGCCAAAGGCCGCGGCCAGCAGCACCGCGAGGATCGCGAACGGGACCGAGCGGTCGAGATGGGCGATGCGCGCATAGAGCGCGACGAGGATCGCGATCGGCGTGGCGACGCCCGCCGCCGACCACACCACGGGAATGATCGGCGAGTTCGAACGGCCCTGTGCGAGAAAGCCGGCGACGCCGAAGCCGGCGGCGAAGATTGCGGCCATCGCAAGATGCAGCGTCACGGAGCCGTCGGTCGCTGTTGGTCCGACGCCGGGCAGGGGGCCGCCCGGCAGCACCAGCATGTCCGGATTGGCGCGCACCGCCCATTCGGCGAACACGATGAAGACGGTCGCAGCGGCCGCGCCGAGCGCGCCGGTGGCCGCCGGTGCACGCCAGGCGACGAGCAGCGTCGCTGCGACGAGCAGCGTGAAGGCGATCAGCGCCAGATCCGCATGCGTGCTCGACAGCACGATCAGCATCGCACCGAACAGATAGGCGCCGAGCGAGCTCGACGACACCGGCTCGATCTCGCCGTCCTCGATATCAGGGCCGAACATGAAGCCGCAGACGACGAGCAGCGCGGCGAGCACGAAGCCCGCGATCGCATGGAAGGCGTGCGGCGCGACCTGCATATCGCGGGTGTCCAGGCCCGGGAAGATCCAGAGCACGGCAAAGGCGATGGTGGTCACGGCAAGCCAGCGCCATAGCCGGATGCGGGCGAGGCCGAAGCTCGCGGCGGTGACGATGGCAAGATAGATGTAGAGTGCCCAATAGTCCGCCTTGCCGCTGGAGACGAGGATCGGCGTCACGAACGCACCGACGACGCCGAGGCCCGCGAGCGCAGGCCCGTGCAGCAGCGCGGCGGCCAGCGTGCCCATCGCAACGATGCCGAGCAGCACGAAGGCTGTGGCGGGCACGAGGAAATCGTACAGCGCGTAGGCCGCATAGATGGTCGCAAACGCCACCGCCGTTCCGGCCGCGGTGAGGATCGCGGGGATGTTGGCGATCGGCAGCGCCTGGATCTCGGAGATGCTTTCCTTGCGCCGCGACCATTCACCCGCGCCGAGCAGCGCGGCTGCAAACAGGCCGCCGAGGAACACGCGCACGCCGGGGCCGACGAGGCCGGCCTCGATCGAATAGCGCACCATGAAGAAGCCGCCGAGCGCGAGCGCAAGGCCGCCGATCCACACCACCCAGCGGGTGCCGAGACGCTCCTCGAAGCCAGGCTCTCTGATTTCGGGCGCCGGCGCCGGGAGCGGCGGCGGTGCAGCGATCTCCGGGCTCGCTGCGAGCGGCGGCGGGGACACCTCGTCGGTGACGGGCGGAGGCGGTGCGGCCTCGGCTTCCGGCGCAAGCGGCGGCGGTTCGGCGGCGGTTGTTGCGCGGGCTTCGGCACGCACCTGCGCAGGCATCAACGGCGGCGGCTGCACCACGCGCCGTTGCGCGTAAAACATCTCTTCGAGCGCGTTCAACTTTCGGCGCAGCTCGGCCGTCTGGCTCGAGGCCTTGATCGCGATCAGGATGGCGATGATCGCAATGATCAGCGCAAAGACGTCAAACGGGCCGTCGAACATGAAGCCTCCAGGCAACCGGCAGACAGGGGCCGGTCACGCAAATCTCAGGGGTTAGCGCCGGGAGCGGACGCGCAAGCCCGGCGCGGGCCGCTCCTGGAGCACGTCGCGGCGGAAGCGGTAGAGCGCGGCCGGCCGTCCGCCCGTCTGTGTCGACATCACCCCGGTCGGTTCGACCAGGGCTTCGGTTTCGACCAAACGGCGGAAATTTTGTTTGTGCAGGTGCCGGCCGGAGATCGCCTCGACCGTGTACTGCAATTCAGTGAGTGTGAATTCGGCGGGCAAAAGTTCAAACACCACAGGACGATACTTCAATTTCGCGCGCAGCCGCGCGATCGCTGTGGCAAGGATCCGGCGATGATCGAAGCGCATGGAGGTGCCGAGCGCGGGCAGCGTCTTGCGCGCTAATGCCGCAGGACGGCCGTCGCGTCGCGCCTCCTCGATCAGCCCGGCCTCGTAGAGCAGCTCGTAACGGTCGAGCACGCGCTCCTCGTCCCAGGGGGCGCCGTCGAGCCCGAAATAGAACCGCACGCGATCCCGGCGCGGCAGCGCGCGCGTCGTCTCCGGCGTCTCCTGCTCGGCCCAGTCCGCCAGCGCCGGAATGATGTCGCGGGCGATGATCGCGGGCGGCTCCTCGCGCCAGTCTTCCCACGGCAGGAAGCGATACCACGGCTCGAAGCTCGCGCCCGTGGCCGCGAGCTCGCCGCCGACGGCGCGTGTGAGCGCGAGATAGCCGATCGACACCATATGCGCGCCGGTGTCGCCGGCCTCGGCATGACGGCCGCGATCGCCAAAAGTGTAGAGCTGCTCGACATAGCCGAGCCGTAGGCCCGCCTGTTCCTCGACCCATGCACGCAGGCCGATCTCGAAGGTGCGATGGCTCAGCGCATCGAACGGGCCGAACGGCAGGCCGGCCAGCCCGTCAGTGCCGCGCGCGGTGAGGATCAGCGGCTCATGATCTTCGATCGCGACGATCGCCGCGGTCAGGCCGATCTCGATCGGCGTCAGTCTGTCGCTCATGCGGCTGATGTCGCAGCTGTCATTCGAGCTCGATCACGAAGGGGCGGCCCTCGACCATCATCGCGCCCGGGCCCATCTCGTCGAGTGCGCGCAGCATGCGGCCGTTGCGGCCCAATGCGCGGTCGGCAAGACCGACGATGCGCCGGTTCGGCGAGGCGATCGGCGAGGCCGCACGGATCTTCCTGGCGATCTCGATCTCGTCGCGGTCCGGGTTGAGGGCACAGACGGCCGCGAATGCGCTCGCGGTGGAGCGGCTGATGCCGGCGTAACAATGCACCACCAGCGGTGCATTGCGGTCCCAGCCGCGCACGAAGTTCAGCACCTGGTCGATATGGGCCTCGGACGGTGCGACAAAGCCGTCCATCTCCTCGGTGATGTCGTCCATCGACACCTTGAGATGGTTGGCCGGCAGCACCGACACCGGCCGCGCCACCTGCTCGACATTGGCCATCACGGTCAGCACATGGCTGGCCCCGGTGAGGCGGACGGTTTCGGGAAGGGCGGCAAGGGAACAGACGTGGATCATGGCGGACCTTTTTCTTGATTATAGCCGGTGCCGTAGGGTGGGCAAAGCGAAGCGTGCCCACGCCTTTTTATGCAATCGCGAGAACACGTGGGCACGGCGCAAGTGCGCCTTTGCCCACCCCTACGGCACCTACACTTCGGGGCTCACGCAAACACCGCGCCGAACCGTTCCAGAAACTGCTTCTCGGCCCGCGCCGCGGTCCAGGGCGTGAGGTAGTCGCGCCGGACGCTGTCGGAGAGGCCGGGGTCCTTGCCGAACAACCGCTTGGCCTCGGCGTCGCTGAAGCCGGCGAGCTCGGTTGCCTCGAGGTAAGCCGCGCCGCGATCGGCGGCCTTGATGGCTTGTGTGATCTCGTCGGCCAGCACCGGCGGCAGGCCGAAGCGGATATGGATGGCGCCGAGCAGGCGCTTCTCGACCGCCTTGTAATGGCCGTCGAGCACGGCCTTGAACGGCGAGATCATGTCGCCGATCACATATTCGGGCGCATCGTGCAGCAGCGCGGCCAGCCGCACGCGCTGGTCGACGCGCGGCATCTCATGCCGCAGCACGGTTTCAACAAGCAGCGTGTGCTGCGCGACCGAGAAGATGTGCGCGCCGGTCGTCTGCCCGTTCCAGCGCGCCACGCGCGCCAGCCCATGCGCGATGTCGGCGATCTCGATATCGAGCGGGGAAGGATCGAGCAGGTCGAGCCGCCGGCCCGACAGCATGCGCTGCCAGGCGCGGGATTCCGCGCCGCGCGCGGTCTTCTTCGCGCTCATTTGATCTTGAGGCGCGGCTTGCGCTGCGCCTTGCCGCAGCTGGCGTGGCAGTGGCAGTCGATCAGATGATCGTTGACCATGCCGGTCGCCTCCATGAAGGCGTAGACGATGGTCGGGCCGACGAATTTGAAGCCGCGCGAGGACAGCTCCTTGGAGATCTGCACGGACAGCGGTGTCGAAGTCGGCACGCTCGCGGTGGTCTTGAACTGGTTGACCTTGGGCTTTCCGCCCATGAAGTCCCACAGCAGTTTCGAGAAGCCCGGGCCCTTCTCCATGATGTCGAGATACGACCGCGCGCTCAGGATCGCGCCGTCGATCTTGGCGCGGTTGCGCACGATGCCGGCATCGTTCATCAGCGCGTGCACCTTCTTGTCGTTGTAGCGCGCGATCTTCTCCGGCTGGAAATCGTCGAAGGCTTTGCGGAAATTGTCGCGCTTGCGCAAAATCGTGATCCAGGACAGGCCGGCCTGAAAACCGTCGAGGATCAGCTTCTCGTAGAGCGCGCGGTCGTCATATTCAGGCACGCCCCATTCGGTGTCGTGATAGGCGACATAGAGCGGATCTTCGCCGGGCCAGGGGCAGCGCGTCTTTCCGTCGGGATGCAGGCGGGGAGCACGGCTCATGCGATGGGCTGCTTGGCTGGGATACGCACCACGTCGGGTTCGGCAAGCGTCAACGCGACGCCTCCGGCGCTGAGCGGCTGATGTGCATCGAGCGCGTCGGCGACGCGGTCGATGCGGACCAGCGCGATGCCCTTGCCGTCGGCGGAGGAGCCGATGGTGCCGACCGGCTTGTCGCCGGCGAGAATGGTCGCGCCCGCCTCCGGCGAGGGGCCGTCGAGCAGCACCTTCACGCTGCGGGTGCGCGCGGTGCCGCGATGCTGCATGCGCGAGACGACCTCCTGGCCGACATAGCAGCCCTTGTCGAAATCGACGCCGGCGAGGCGATCCATGTTGGTCTCGTGCGGGAACGCATCGCTGTATGTGAAATCGAGCCCGCCGCGCGGCACGCCGAGCGCGATGCGGTGCGCCTCGTAGTCGGCGGCATCGACGAGCTCGGCGCCGATCAGGTCGGAGAGTTTCTGCTTGAGATCCTCGGGGATCAGGATGCGAGAGCCAAGCTCGGCATGGCGCGGATCGGCGAAGGCAAGGTCCGGCTGCGCCGCAAGCTGGCCGTCCCAGGCCGCGAGCACGCCGAGATCGAGGTTTTCCACACTGACCTTGGCGCGCAGCTTGTAGAATTTCAGCTTGGTGGCGAGGCCATCTGCCAGCGCCTTCGGGCAGTCGATCAGGAACCCGCCGCCATGACCGGCGGGGATCTCCGTGATCAGGAAATCCACGATGATCTTGCCCTGCGGCGTCAGCAGCGCGCCGAATCGCCCCAGGCCCGGCTTGAGCCTGTCGAGATCGGTCGTGATGAGGCCGTTGAGGAAGTTGCGCGCATCCTCGCCCGCGACCTTGACCACGCCCCGGTCGGGAAGAAACGCTGATTTCATGCGAAAATCTCTTGCGACATGTTGCTCCGGAACGTAAGCCCGCGGGGATTAAACGACAAGACCTCAAGCCCTGCGCTTGGGGACGAGAGAGGCCTCCAGCCATGACCCAGCGCTTCGATGTGATCCTCAAAGGCGGCACCGTCGTCAACCAGGACGGCGAGGGCATTCGCGATATCGGCATCACCAATGGCCGCATCGCCGAGCTGGGCCCGCTGTCGCAGGCCTCCGCCGCCGAGGTCATCGACTGCAAGGGCCTCCACATCCTGCCGGGCGTGATGGACACGCAGGTGCATTTCCGCGAGCCCGGCCTGGAGCAGAAGGAAGACCTCGAGACCGGTTCGCGCAGCGCCGTGATGGGCGGCGTCACCGCCGTGTTCGAGATGCCGAACACCTCGCCGCTCACGGTGACGGAGGCCACCTTCTCCGACAAGATCAAGCGCGCCCATCACCGCATGCATTGCGATTTCGCCTTCTTCATCGGCGGCACCCGCGAGAACGTGCAGGACCTGCCGGTGCTCGAGCGCGCGCCGGGCTGCGCGGGCGTGAAAGTCTTCATCGGCTCCTCGACCGGCGCGCTGCTGGTGGAGGACGACGAGAGCCTGCGCCGCATCTTCCAGGTGATCCGCCGCCGCGCCGCGTTCCACGCCGAGGACGAATACCGTCTCAACGAGCGCAAGCCGCTGCGCATCGAGGGCGACACGCGTTCGCACCCGGTCTGGCGCGACGAGACCGCGGCGCTGATGGCGACGCAGCGTCTGGTCAAGCTCGCGCACGAGACGGGCAAGCGCATCCACGTGCTTCACATCTCAACCAAGGAAGAGATCGAGTTCCTGCGCGACCACAAGGATGTCGCCTCCTGCGAGGCGACGCCGCACCACCTCACGCTGGTCGCGCCCGATTGCTACGAGCGCCTCGGCACGCTCGCGCAGATGAACCCGCCGGTGCGCGGCGCCGATCACCGCGCCGGCATCTGGCGCGGCATTGAGCAGGGCATCATCGACGTGCTCGGCTCCGACCACGCTCCGCATACGCTGGAGGAAAAGCAGAAGACCTATCCGGCTTCGCCCTCCGGCATGACCGGCGTGCAGACGCTGGTGCCGCTGATGCTCGACCACGTCAACGCGGGGCGGCTGTCGCTGGCACGCTTCGTCGACCTCACCAGCGCCGGCCCCGCACGGCTCTACAACATGGCCTGCAAGGGCCGCATCGCCGCGGGCTACGACGCCGACTTCACGGTCGTCGATTTGAAGCGCAGCGAGACCATCACCAACAAATGGGTGGCGTCGAAGGCCGGCTGGACGCCCTATGACGGCGTCCGCGTCACCGGCTGGCCCGTCGGCACCTTCATCCGCGGCCGCCAGGTGATGTGGCAGGGCGAACTCGTGACGGCCTCGCAGGGCGAGCCGGTGCGGTTTCTGGAGACGCTGAAGCAGTAGGCGGCTTCTGTCGGGGGACGACGCTCCATCCCCGTCATTGCGAGCGCAGCGAGGCAATCCAGAATCCTTCCGCGGCGGCAGTCTGGATTGCTTCGCTTCGCTCGCAATGAC
>NZ_AKIY01000346.1 GCF_000282615.1 Bradyrhizobium sp. YR681
CTGGCGCCGAGCGTCCACAACATCCAGCCGACGCGCTGGCGGATGTTCGCCGACGGCCGGCTGGCGCTCGTCGATGACACCAATGTGCGGGCGCCTATCGCCGACCCCACCGGACATGATGTCCGTGTGTCGCACGGCGCGGCGCTGGAAGGGATGAGCCTTGCGCTCAACCGGCGCGGATTGGCGATTGCCGATATCGCGATCGAGGAGCAGCCGCCCGGTTCATCCCATGCGGCGCTGTGCTGGCTGGCGATCGGTAGCAGCAGCGCGTCCGATCCGTTGACCGAGAGCGTGCCGCGACGAATGTCCTGGCGCGGCACTTTCCTTGCGTCTTTGCAAGATGAGGCTGCGTTGGCACAGCTTGCCGCCTCACGCCCCGATCTCGTCTGCATCCGCGATCGCAAGCAGATCCCCGACATCGCGGCCTGGGCTGACGAAGCCGAGCTTTCCTTCATTCGCGAGCCCGAATTTCGCCGTGAGCTGCTGGCCTGGATGCGGCTGTCGCCGAACGATCCGCTCTATCAGCAAAGCGGTCTAAACCGCGAGGCAATGGCGATGAGCGCCATCGAGGCAGCCGGCGCGGGCCTCGTGTTGGGGGCGCTGTTCCCGTTGCTCGACAGGCTCGGTCTTGCGGCACCCCTGCTGTCCGACCGCGCCAAGACGCAGTCGGCGGCCGCCATCGTCCTGTTCTGCCGGCCGCGTGGGGAGGACCCACTTGTGAGCGGCCGTCATTTCTATCGTGCCTGGCTCGAGATCGATCGCGCGGGGCTCGCAGCCTGCCCGATGTCGTCGCTGGCCGATAACCCGGCCTTCAATGACAGGCTGCGTGCCATGGCCGGGGTCGGCGACGAGCTGCGTCTCGTCAATGTGTTCCGCGTCGGCCATCTGCCGCAAGCGCGAGCGCCGCGGCATTTCCGGCTGCCGGTCGATCAACTGATCGTCTAGCGCCGTCCCATATCGCGGCTGCGAAATGCAACCGAGCCATGACGGATCGCGCGGGTGCACGCCCTTGCGCCGCGGTGGAGGTCGGAGCACTCTGCGCGGGCGGCGCATAAGAACGTCGCCAATAAAGACCTGCGCGAGGAAGCTCCATGGCGGCGACGCGGATCGACTGCGACATCCACCCGGCGGTTGGTGGCACCCGCACGACGCTGCTTCCCTATCTCAGCGATCACTGGAAAGAGCAGGTGGTGAGCCGCGCCATCGACGGCCTCGACCTCACCTCCTATCCGCCGAGCATGCCGCTGTCGGGCCGCGCCGATTGGCGACCGGCCAACGGCGCCAGGCCCGGTTCCGATCTTGCCATGGTGCAGAAGGGCGCGTTCGATCAGCTCGGCGCCAGCCACGCGATCCTCAATGTGCTCTATGGCGCGCAGGCCGTGTTCGACGCCTACATGGCGGCCGATTTCTGCAAGGCCATCAACGATTGGATCGCCGCCGAATGGCTGTCGCGCGATCCGCGCTTGCGCGCTTCCATCGTGGTGCCCATGCAGGACCCGGATCTCGCGATCGAGGAAATCGAGCGCCGCGCCGGCGACAACCGCTTCGTTTCCATCCTCGTGCTGGCGCAGGGCGAGACGCTGCTGGGCCGGCGGCACTTCTGGCCGGTCTATCGGCTGGCGGAGAAGTACAAGCTGCCGCTCGCGATCCACGCCGGCACGCAATATCGGCAGGCGCCGAGCTCCGCGGGGTGGCCCTCGCATCGCTACGAATATTATTTCGTCGAGGCGCAGGCCTTTCAGGCGCAGATTTTGAGCCTGATCTATGAGGGCGTGTTCGGCAAGTTTCCGAACCTGAAGGTCGTGCTGATGGAGTCGGGCGTCAGCTGGCTGCCGGCCTTCATGTGGCGGGCCAACAAGACCTGGCGCGGTGTCCGTGTCGAGGTTCCATGGGTCGAGCGCGAGCCGGCCGCGATCATCCGCGAGAATTTCCGCGTCACCATGCAGCCGTTCGATGCGCCCACTGATGCCAAAAGCGTCGAGGAGATCATCGACCAGATCGGCTCGGAAAAGATGTTCCTGTTTGCGTCCGACTATCCGCACTGGCAGTTCGACGGCGACGATCCGATCCCGCCCAACCTGCCGAAGAGCATCATTGAAAAGATGTGCATCGACAATCCGCTGGAGACGTTCCCGCGGCTGTCGCTCAACTGATCATTGGAGGTTCGCATGAGTGATGTCATCGACCGTCCGCTACGCGACGACGAAAAGCCTGCCGCGACGCGGTTGCGCATCGTCGATTGCGACGTGCATCCGAGCCTGCGCTCGGCGGATGATCTCAACGAGTTCCTGCCGAAGCGTTGGCAGCAGCATCTGAAGGAATATGGCAGCCATCTGCGCACGCCCTATCTCTTCACCACGCCCTATCCGCGCTCCTCGCCGCTGATCGCCCGGCGCGATGCCTGGCCGCCGACGGGCGGTGTGCCGGGTTCCGATCTCGCCTTCATGCAGAAACAGCATCTCGATCCGCTCGACGTCGAGTTTGGCATCCTGCAGGTGCTCGATCTCTTCATCTTCTCGCAGCAGAACCTGGAATTCGGTGCCGCGATCCAGCGCGCCATCAACGACTGGCAGCTGGCGTTCTGGTCGCACCGCGATCCCCGCCTGAAAGCCTCGATCCTGGTCGGGCAGGACGGTGTGGATCTTGCCATTGCCGAGATCGAGCGCTGCGCCAAGATCGGCGAATACATCCAGATCAACGTCTCGCCGCGCGCCAATGAGCCGCTCGGTCGCCGCCGCTATTGGCCGATCTACGAACGCGCACAGGAGCTCGATTTGCCGCTCGGCATCCATGTCGGCGGCTATGGCGGCCACGCGCCGACCGGCGGCGGCTGGCCCTCCTATTATGTCGAGGAGCACCAGTCCAACGCGCACACCATCGCGGCGCAGCTTGCGAGCCTCGTCATCGAGGGCGTGCCGGAGCGCTTTCCCAAACTGAAGATCGTCTTCATCGAGGGGGGCTTCGGCTGGATCCCGTCGGCGGTGTGGCGCATGGACCAGCACTTTGAGCGCTTCCGCAGCGAGGTGCCTCATTTGAAGCGCAAGCCGTCGGAATATGTGCGCGAAAACTTCTGGTTCACGACCCAGCCGATCGACGAGCCGGACGAGGCGCGGCACCTGCGGTCGCTGATCGAATGGGTCGGCATCGACCGTCTGCTGTTCTCGTCGGACTATCCGCACTGGGATTTCGACGATCCGCGCTTCGCCTTCAAGACGCCGCTGACCGAAGCCGAGCGGAAGAAAATCTTCAGCACCAACGCCCGCGCGGTCTACAGGTTCTGAGACCGGCATGGCCCGTCACATCGTCGCCACCACTTCGGAGATCCCGCCCGGCGGCAACAAGGTCGTCGACGTCGCCGGCCGCGATATTGTCGTGTTCCACGTCAATGGCGAGTTCTTCGCGCTGCTGAACCGCTGTCCCCACGAGGGCGCGCCGCTGGAGAAAGCCGCCTGTGTGGCGCGGCTGACCTCACCGGAGCCCGGTGTCTATGAGCGTTCCCGCGTCGGCGAGATGCTGCGCTGCCCCTGGCACGGCTGGGAGTTCGACATGCGCAACGGCCAGTCCTGGTTCGACCCGAAGCGTGTCAAGATCCGGTCATATCCCGTCGCGGTGGAACGCGGCGACGAGCTCCAGAAGGGGCCCTATGTTGCCGAGACGTTTCCGGTGCATGTCGAGGACAGTTATGTGATTGTCGAGGTCTGAGCCGGCATTGCGGATTGAGATTCCAGCCTAGGTGCGTTATGGCTCTCGCGCTTTCCAGAGGCGGAGATGAGCTTTGTCGAAACAATCCCTGCGTGAGGAGGCCGAGCGCCTGATCCGCGAATCGATGGAAAAGAAGACCATCGTCGTCAAGCAGGGCGCGACCCGCATCGAGGCCGTCTGCGGCAAGTGCGGCGCGCCAAACCGGGTGCAGGCTGAAAAGGGCCAGACCCGGGTCAAGTTCGCCTGCAAGAATTGCGGGCATCAGCAGGAGACGCTGTGACCCCTCATCCTGAGGAGCCCGCCGAAGGCGGGCGTCTCGAAGGATAGAGGCCCGAGACGGGCCTGCATGGTTCGAGGCGCGCGTTCCGTGCTTCTCACCATGAAGGTCTGATAGTTACTCCCCCTTCACGAACTTCGCGAATGCATCCGCATAGTCCGGATGCCACCGCGACAGCGGCGGGCGGTTCTCGACGATGTCGCCGGCAGCCCACAGCACGCGCTTCTCGTCGAGCGCGCGCGGCACGTCGTTGTCGGGGCACAGGATGTAGAAATCGCCGGCTTGCAGTCGCGCCAGCATGAAGTCCACGGTCTGCTCCGGCGTCCAGGCGCCGGCCGGTTTTTCCGTGCGGCCCTTCGCGGTGAGGCCGGTGAAGACGAAGCCGGGGATCAGGAGGTGCGCGGTGATGTGGCAATCCCTGGTGTTGCGAAGCTCGTGCTGGAGCGCCTCGGTAAATGCCTTCACGCCGGCCTTGGAGACGTTGTAGGCGGGATCGCCCGGCGGCGTGGTGATGCCTTGCTTGGAGCCGGTGTTGATGATGAGGCCGCATTTGCCGCGCGCGATCATGCCGGGTGCGAAGATGCGCGAGCCGTTGATGATGCCCCACATGTTGACGGCGATGACGCGCTGCCAATTGTCGGGCTCGCCAAACAGCGTGCTGCCGGGCTGGATGCCGGCATTGTTCATGAGCAGGTCGGTGCCGCCGAAATGCGCGCCTACGGCGCGTTCCAGTTCCCTGACGCTCTCCGCCTTGCCGACGTCGACAGCGAAGGTCATCACATGTGTGGCAGGAGCGATCGATGACAGTTTTGCTGCGGCCTCCGCCAGTCGGGTCTCATCGACATCGGCGATGCACACCTTCATGCCGGCGCGTGCGAAGGCTGCGGCGGCGGCAAATCCGATGCCGGACGCGCCGCCTGTGATCACGGCGACATTGTCTTTGATGATGGCAGGGTGCGGCATGGTTCGTCTCCGAAAAGGGGCTCGGTCGAGCTATAACATGGCGCTCGCGCGACCCTGCACAAGTCGGCATGGGAGGTCTTCGTTCCACGCCGCCTTTACGGCTCTCCGGCACCGCTGTATTCTCTCCGACCTAACGGTCCTACCGAGATCGAACCAATCAATGACCTGACAGGGAGTGCAACCATGGCTGTGTCGCAGGCTATTCCGATCACGCGCCACCCGTTCGCCAACGGGTCCTACAAGCAGATGCTGATCGACGGGAAGTGGGTCGATGCCGCCTCCGGCAAGCGCTTCGAGACCCACAACCCCGCGACCGGCGAGTTGCTTGCGACGGTCGCCGAGGGCGACAAGGAGGACATCGATCGTGCCGTTGCGGCAGCCCGCCGCGCCTTCGAAGGTCCGTGGAGCAAGGTCAAGCCGTTCGAGCGGCAGAATCTGCTCTTGAAGCTTGCCGACCTCGTCGAGAAGAATTTTGACGAATTGTCGCAGCTCGACACGCTCGACATGGGCGCGCCGCTCAGCCGCACTCGCGCCTATCGCCTGCGCGCCGTCGGCATGCTGCGCTATTACGCCGGCCAGACCACCGCGATCCACGGCGAGACCATCGAGAACTCGCTGCCCGGCGAAATCTTCTCCTACACGCTGAAGGAGCCGATCGGCGTCGTCGGCGCCATCATTCCCTGGAACGGCCCTCTCACCGCGACGATCTGGAAGATCGGTCCGGCGATCGCAACCGGCTGCACCGTGGTGCTCAAGCCCGCCGAAGAGGCGCCGCTGACCTCGCTTCGTATCGCGGAACTGGCGATGGAAGCCGGCATCCCGCCCGGCGTCGTCAACGTCGTGCCCGGCTATGGCGAGACCGCGGGTGCCGCGCTTGCCTCGCATCATGACGTCGACAAGGTCGCCTTCACCGGCTCGCATGTCACGGGCCAGTCGATCATCCGCGCCTCGGCCGGCAACCTCAAGCGTGTCTCGCTCGAGCTCGGCGGCAAGTCGCCGGACATCGTGTTCGCGGACGCCGATCTCGATGCGGCCGTCCCCGGCGCCGCGATGGCGGTGTTCGCCAATTCGGGCCAGATCTGCAGCGCCGGCACGCGCCTGTTCGTCGAGCAGTCGATCTACGAGGAATTCGTCGGCCGCGTCGCCGAGTTCGGCAAGAAGCTGCAAGTCGGTAACGGCCTCGATCCCAACGTGCAGATCGGCCCGCTGGTGTCCGAGGAGCAACTCAAGCGCGTCACCGGCTACCTCGACATCGGCCAGAAGGAAGGCGCCAAGGCCCTTGCCGGCGGTGGCCGAGCCACGGAAGGCGCGTTGTCGAAGGGCTTCTTCGTCTCGCCGACGGTTTTCGCAGGTGTGCAGGACAACATGCGCATTGCGCAGGAGGAGATTTTTGGCCCCGTCATCTCCGCGATCGCGTTCAAGGACATGGACGAGCTGGTCAAGCGCGCCAACAACACCACGTTCGGCCTCGGTTCGGGCCTGTGGACGCGTGACGTCAGCAAGGCCCATGCGGTTGCGAAGAGCCTGCGCGCCGGCTCGGTGTGGGTGAATTGCTACCAGGCGATGGACCCGGCCGTGCCGTTCGGCGGCTACAAGATGAGCGGCTACGGCCGCGAGTCCGGCAAGCAGCATGTCGAGGAATATCTCAACGTGAAGGCGGTCTGGGTCAAGACGGCGTAAGGCCTGTTCTCTTCCGCGTTCCGCGAGAGGGAATATCTGCTTTTGATGGGCGGCGCCTTTTCCGGTGGCCGCCCCTCGTTATATGATCCGCATCCTTCCATAGAAAGTCGGGGCCCACATGAAGTTCGAGGCGTTGTTCAAACCGTTGCAGGTCGGTCCGTACAAGCTCGCCCATCGCGTCGCGATGGCGCCGTTGACGCGCATGCGCGCCGAGCGCGAGAGCTTTTCGCCACGGCCGCTCAACGCCGAATATTACGGCCAGCGCGCAACCAAGGGCGGCCTGCTGATCGCCGAGGCCTCGCCGGTGCTCTCGCACGGCCGCGGCAATCCGGCGACACCCGGCATCTATTCGGAGGCGCAGATCGCCGGCTGGCGCAAGGTGACGGATGCCGTGCATGCCAAGGGCGGCATCATCTTCCTCCAGCTCTGGCACGTCGGCCGGGTCTCGCATTCCTCCTTCCACGGCGGTGAGCTGCCGGTCTCGGCCTCGGCGATCGCGATCAAGGCCGAGGGCATGAAGGCGATGACCGCCGACGGCAATATCGCCGATTACGAGACGCCGCGCGCCCTGGAGACCGACGAGGTCAAAGCTATCGTCGAGGCCTTCCGGCAGGGCGCCAGGAACGCGCTCGCCGCCGGTTTCGACGGCGTCGAGGTCCACGGCGCCAATGGTTATCTGCTCGAGCAGTTCCTGCAATCGCGCAGCAACCAGCGCACCGATCAATATGGCGGATCAATCGAGAACCGCGCGCGCCTGCTGCTCGAAGTCACGCAGGCCGCGATCGACGTCTGGGGTGCGGGCCGCGTCGCCGTCCGCCTGTCGCCGCACGGCATCGCCAACGATTCCGGCGAGCCCGATCCGATGCCGCTCTACACCCATGTGGTGAAGGCGCTCGACAAGCTCGGTCTTGCCTATCTCCATTTCATCGAACCGCGCTCCAGCGGCGCTGGCCGGGCCGACGTCCATTGGGAGAATGTGCCCTCCGCAATGGTGCTGTTCCGTCCGCACTACAGCGGCGTGCTGATGACCGCCGGCGGCTTCACCGGCGAGAGCGCGAACGCGGCGATCGCCGACGGACACGCCGACATCATCGCCTTCGGCCGCATCTTCATCTCCAACCCCGATTTGCCGCGTCGGCTGGAGCACGACTATCCGATCACGCCGTACAACCGCGCGACGTTCTACGGCGGCGAGGAGAAGGGATATACGGATTATCCCGTTTATGACGAGCTGACGCCGGCGTAGGGACCTTCTTAGCCCGGATGGAGCGCAGCGAAATCCGGGTTTCGTCCCACGAGGCATAGATCCCGGATTGCACTTCGCTCTATCCGGGCTACGGGTCTATATTCGTCGCTCCGACGAGCCCACGAACTCCGTCATTGCGAGCGCAGCGAAGCAATCCAG
>NZ_AKIY01000347.1 GCF_000282615.1 Bradyrhizobium sp. YR681
GGGCGGGCGCGGCCCCAGCCGCAGCGGCCGGAGCGGCGGCAGCGGGCTTGGCGGGGGCCGCGGCCGGCTTGGCGGCGCCTGCGGCACCTTCGGTGATCTGGCCGAGCAGCGCGCCGACCGCAACCGTCGTGCCGTCGGCAGCGATGATCTCGCTCAGCGTGCCGGCGGAGGGCGCGGGGACTTCGATGGTGACCTTGTCGGTCTCGAGCTCCACCAAGGGCTCGTCGACGGCGACGGCATCGCCGGCCTTCTTGAACCAGCGGCCGATGGTGGCCTCGGTGACGGATTCGCCGAGCGTCGGCACACGAATTTCAGTCATGGTCTTTTCCTTAAGGGATCGCCAATGCGGTCATGAATTCAATACGTCATTGCCCGCGAAGGCGGGCAATCCAGTACGCCGTGACTTTCGTGATTAAAACGAGCGGCGCGGAATACTGGATGCCCCGCCTTCGCGGGGCATGACGTCGTCCAGAAAACTTTTCAGCTCAGTGCTTCGTCCAGGAACGCCTTCAACTGCGCCTGATGCTTGGACATCAGACCCGTGGCGGTCGCGGCGGAAGCGGCGCGGCCGACATAACGCGGACGCCGGCTCGCACCGTTCACCTGGTTCAGCACCCATTCCAGATAGGGCTCGATGAAGTGCCAGGCACCCATGTTGCGGGGCTCTTCCTGGCACCACACCACTTCGGCCTTCTTGAAGCGCGACAGCTCGGCCACCAGCGCCTTCAGCGGCACCGGATAGAGCTGCTCGACGCGCATCAGGTAGATGTCGTCGATGCCGCGCTTCTCGCGCTCCTCGTAGAGGTCGTAATAGACCTTGCCGGAGCACAGCACGATGCGGCGGACCTTCTCGTCGGGGACGAGCTTGATCGGCTCGTTCGGCAGCATCTGGGCGTCATCATAGAGGATGCGGTGGAACGTCGTTCCCTTCGCGAGCTCCTCGAGACGCGACACCGCCCGCTTGTGACGCAGCAGCGATTTCGGCGTCATCACGATCAGCGGCTTGCGGATCTCGCGATGCAGCTGGCGGCGCAGCACATGGAAGTAGTTCGCCGGCGTGGTCGGATAGACCACCTGCATGTTGTCTTCCGCGCACATCTGGAGATAACGCTCCAGGCGCGCCGAGGAGTGCTCCGGTCCCTGGCCCTCATAGCCGTGCGGCAGAAGGCAGACGAGGCCGGACATGCGCAGCCATTTGCGCTCGCCCGAGGAGATGAACTGGTCGAACACGACCTGCGCACCGTTGGCGAAGTCGCCGAACTGGGCTTCCCACAGCGTCAGCGTGTTCGGCTCGGCCAGCGAGTAGCCGTATTCGAAGCCGAGCACGGCTTCTTCCGACAGCAGCGAGTTGATGACCTCGTAATGGCCCTGCTCGTTGCCGAGATGGTTGAACGGCGTGTAGCGGCTCTCGTCTTCCTGGTCGATCAGGACCGAGTGGCGCTGCGAGAAGGTGCCGCGCTCGGAATCCTGGCCGGACAGGCGGACGTGGTGGTTCTCGTTCAGCAGCGTGCAGAACGCCAGCGCCTCGCCGGTCGCCCAGTCGATGCCGGTGCCGCCGTCGATCGCCTTGGAGCGGTTTTCGAGGAAGCGCTGGATGGTGCGATGGACGCGGAAACCGTCCGGCACCTTGGTGATCTTGCGACCGATGTCCTTCAGGACCGGCAGGTCGACGCCGGTGACGCCGCGGCGCGCGTCCTCTTCCTGGTCGGCGATCTTGAAGCCCGCCCATTTGCCGTCGAGCCAGTCGGCCTTGTTCGGCTTGTAGGAGGTGCCGGCCTCGAACTCGGCATCGAGCCGGGCGCGCCAGTCGGCCTTGGCCTTGTCGACCTCGCCCTCGGTCATCACGCCTTCGGCGATTAGGCGGCGGGCGTAGAGCTCGAGCGTGGACGGATGGGCCGCGATCTTCTTGTACATCACCGGCTGGGTGAAAGCCGGCTCGTCGCCTTCGTTATGGCCATGCCTGCGGTAGCAGAACATGTCGATGACGACGGGCTTGTGGAATTTCTGCCGGAACTCGGTCGCGACCTTGGCGGCGAACACCACGGCTTCCGGATCGTCGCCGTTCACGTGGAAGATCGGCGCGTCGATCATCTTCGCCACGTCGGACGGATAGGGCGATGAGCGCGAGTAACGCGGATAGGTGGTGAAGCCGATCTGGTTGTTGACGATGAAGTGCACGGAGCCGCCGGTGCGGTAGCCCTTCAGGTCGGACAGGCCGAAGCATTCCGCGACCACGCCCTGGCCGGCGAACGCGGCGTCGCCGTGCATCAGCAGTGGCATCACCGAGATGCGCTGGTCCGGCGGATCGCCATGCTGGTCCTGCTTGGCGCGGACCTTGCCGAGCACGACGGGATCGACGATCTCGAGATGCGAGGGGTTGGCGGTCAGCGAAAGATGGATGCGGTTGCCGTCGAACTCGCGGTCCGAGGAGGCGCCGAGGTGATATTTGACGTCGCCCGAGCCTTCGACCGCATCGGGGTTGGCCGAGCCACCCTTGAACTCGTGGAACAGCGCGCGATGCGGCTTGCCCATCACCTGCGTCAGCACGTTGAGGCGGCCGCGATGCGGCATGCCGAGCACGACTTCCTTCACGCCGAGATTGCCGCCGCGCTTGATGATCTGCTCGAGCGCGGGGATCAGCGATTCGCCGCCGTCGAGGCCGAAGCGCTTGGTGCCCGTGAACTTGGTGTCGCAGAACTTCTCGAAGCCTTCGGCTTCGACCAGCTTCATCAGGATGGCCCTGCGGCCTTCACGGGTGAAGGAGATCTCCTTGTCCGGGCCCTCGATGCGCTCCTGGATCCAGGCCTTCTGCGCGGCATTGCTGATGTGCATGAACTCGACGCCGAGCGTCTGGCAGTAGGTGCGCTCGCAGATCGCGGTGATCTCGCGCAGGCTGGCATATTCGAGACCGAGCACGTGATCGAGGAAGATCTTGCGGTCGAAATCGGCTTCGCTGAAGCCGTAGGTGCGCGGGTCGAGCTCTTCGCGATTGCGCGGGGCCTCGATGCCGAGCGGATCGAGCTTGGCGTGGAAGTGGCCGCGCATGCGGTAGGAGCGGATCAGCATCAGCGCGCGGACCGAGTCGCGCGTGGCCTGGAGCAGGTCGGCGGAGGAGAAATCAGCGCCCTTGCCGCTCGCCTGAGCCTTGGCGGCGATCTTGGCACCGACCGCCTTCTCGACCTGGGCCCAGTTGCCGTCGAGGGCGGAGGTGAGGTCGTCCTGCGGGGTCAGCGGCCAGTTGGCGCGCTCCCAGGACGGGCCCTCGGCGTTCTTCCGGACGTCGGCGGGCTGGTCGTTGAGGCTCTTGAAGAATTCCTGCCACTCGGCGTCGACCGAGGACGGGTCCTTCTCGTAGCGGGCGTAGATTTCGTCGATGTAGGTGGCGTTGGTGCCCTGCAAAAAGGAGGAGAGGGCAAAGGCTGCGTTCGCGTCCTGGCGAGACATACTTGAGTTCCTGGCGATTTCGGTTCGCGCATAACAAACGGCGCTGGCGCTGAGCTCCCCGGCAGAGGCTCAGCGCGATTGGCACCATTTACCCTATTTGCTGCGAAACTTCGCCCGGAAAAGTACGAAGAAGTGAATTAACCCTTCAATTTTTCGGCAAGCGTGTGGCCGAGGCGGGCGGGAGACGGGGACACTGTAATCCCTGCCGATTTCATCGCGTCGGTCTTGGAACCGGCGTCACCCTTGCCACCCGAAATGATCGCGCCGGCATGGCCCATGCGGCGGCCGGGAGGTGCGGTGACGCCGGCGATGAAACCGACCATCGGCTTCTTGCGGCCGCGCTTGGCTTCGTCCTTGAGGAACTGGGCGGCGTCTTCCTCGGCGGAACCGCCGATTTCGCCGATCATGATGATCGATTCGGTCTTGGGGTCGGCCAGCAGCATTTCCAGCACGTCGATGAATTCGGTGCCCTTGACCGGGTCGCCGCCGATGCCGACCGCGGTGGTCTGGCCGAGGCCTTCCTGGGAGGTCTGGAACACGGCTTCATAGGTCAGCGTGCCCGAGCGGGAGACGATGCCGACGGAGCCGGTCTTGAAGATGTTGGCGGGCATGATGCCGATCTTGCACTCGCCGGCGGTCATGACACCCGGGCAGTTCGGCCCGATCAGGCGCGACTTGGAGCCGGCCAGCGAACGCTTCACGCGGACCATGTCGATGACCGGAATGCCTTCGGTGATGCAGACGATCAGCGGGATCTCGGCATCGATGGCTTCGCAGATCGCGTCGGCCGCGCCCGGCGGCGGCACGTAGATCACCGACGCATCGGCGCCGGTCTTCTCGCGCGCCTCGCGCACGGTGTCGAACACCGGCAGGTTGAGATGCGTCGAGCCGCCTTTGCCGGGCGAGGTGCCGCCGACCATCTTGGTGCCGTAGGCAATCGCAGCCTCGGAATGGAAGGTGCCGTTCTTGCCGGTGAAGCCCTGGCAGATGACCTTGGTGTTCTTGTCGATCAGGATGGACATGAGGTCTGCTTTCGCGAAACTAACAGAGTGAGAGGTCAGTGGATGCGGCGGTAGACGCCAGTGAGCACGTCAGCCCAGCCTTCCGCGTCCGGCGAGAACTGGATCTTCAACGAGTAGGAATTGTCGTCGATGATCTCGTAGACGTGGCGCGCATTGCCGCGGAGCGAGCCGCGCACCAGCGTCAGGGTCTTGCCGACCCACCCGCCGGAGGCGGGCGAGGGCGGCGTGTAACCGAGCGAGTCGTACCAGAACAATTTGTAGGTGCGGTCCTCGCGGTCGTAGGTGAAGAGGCCGTGGGTGGCGAAGCTCTGCTTGCCGTCGCGGATCTGGATCGCATCCTGGATCAAATAGAAACCGTTCAGGTCCATGCGCGCGACGGTGTGCGAGGTGGCCGGCCCGCCCGCCGTCCAGCGCGACGGGAAGACCACCTCTTCGCCATCCCATTCGCCGGCGAACGCGGCGAGGCGCGCGTGCTCGGGCAGCGGGGATGATGCGGCGAGATGGTCCTGGGCCATGGCGTTAGCCTCCCTTGACGGCCTTCACGATCTTCTGCGCGGCGTCGTCGAGATTGTCGGCCGGCACCACGTTCAGGCCGGATTCACGGATGATCTTCTTGCCGAGCTCGACATTGGTGCCTTCGAGGCGAACCACCAGCGGCACGCTGAGGCCGACTTCACGCACCGCGGCCGTGACGCCCTCGGCGATCACGTCGCACTTCATGATGCCGCCGAAGATGTTGACCAGGATGCCCTTCACGTTGGGGTCCGCGGTGATGATCTTGAACGCGGCCGCGACCTTTTCCTTGCTGGCGCTGCCGCCGACGTCGAGGAAGTTCGCCGGCGCCATGCCGTAGAGCTTGATGATGTCCATCGTCGCCATGGCAAGGCCGGCGCCGTTGACCATGCAGCCGATATTGCCGTCGAGGGTGACGTAGTTGAGGTCGTATTTCGACGCCTCGATTTCCTTGGCGTCTTCCTCGGTCTCGTCGCGCAGCGCGAGCACGTCGGGATGACGGAACAGCGAATTGTCGTCGAACGAGACCTTGGCGTCGAGCACGCGGAGCTGGCCCTGCTTGGTCACGACCAGCGGGTTGATCTCCAGCATCGCCATGTCCTTGGCGATGAAGGCCGCGTAGAGCTGCGCGGTGAGCTTCTCGGCCTGCTTGGCGAGATCACCGGAGAGCTTGAGCGCGTTGGCGACGGTGCGGCCATGATGGCCCATGATGCCGGTGGCCGGATCGACCGAGAAGGTGACGATCTTCTCGGGATTGTTGTGCGCGACGTCCTCGATGTTGACGCCGCCTTCGGTCGAGACGACGAAGGAGACGCGCGAGGTCTCGCGGTCGACCAGGATCGAGAGGTAGAATTCCTTGTCGATGTCGGAGCCGTCCTCGATGTAGAGGCGGTTGACCTGCTTGCCGGCGGGGCCGGTCTGGATCGTCACCAGCGTGGCGCCGAGCATCTGCTTGGCGAACTCGGTGACCTCGGCGGCCGACTTGGCGATGCGGACGCCGCCCTTGTCGCCTGCGGAGGCTTCCTTGAACTTGCCCTTGCCGCGGCCGCCGGCATGGATCTGGCTTTTCACCACATAGACCGGACCCGGCAGCGCCTTGGCGGCGGCTTCCGCGTCTGCGGCCTTGAGAACCGGGACGCCCTTGGAGATCGGCACGCCGAACTCACCCAGCAGCGCTTTGGCCTGATATTCATGGATATTCATATGGTCGCTCCCTGAACCTGCGGGCGGTGACCTCGTAGGCCCACCTCAGTCTTGTGGCTGGCATACCATATACCACAGGAACTGCAACCCGGATTCTTTGACATCGATCTCTGCGAACCGGAGCCCGCCCCGGTCAGAAGGGCTCCGAAAGTGAAACCGCCGAAGACCGGGTTTCGATCTTCGGCGGGATTTGTTTGCGCCTTAGCGGCCGAGAAGATCGGGTGCGATCTTCTTGCAGGCGTCGACCAGGCCCTGCACCGCGCCGACCGACTTGTCGAAGGCTTCGCGGTCCTTGCCGGCGAGCTCGATCTCGACCACGCGCTCGACGCCCTTGGAGCCGATCACGACGGGGACGCCGACATACATGTCCTTCACGCCGTATTCGCCGTTGAGGTAGGCCGCCGAGGGCAGCACGCGCTTCTTGTCGCGCAGATAGCTCTCGGCCATCGCGATCGCGGACGCGGCGGGCGCGTAGAAGGCCGAACCGGTCTTGAGCAAATTGACGATCTCGGCGCCGCCGTTGCGGGTGCGGTCGACGATCTCGTCGAGGCGCGCCTGCGAGGTCCAGCCCATCTTGACGAGGTCGGGCAGCGGGATGCCGGCGACGGTGGAGTACTTCACCAGCGGCACCATGGTGTCGCCATGGCCGCCGAGCACGAAGGCGGTGACGTCCTCGACCGAGACGTTGAACTCGTCGGCCAGGAAGTAGCGGAAGCGCGCCGAATCCAGCACGCCGGCCATGCCGACGACCTTCTTGTGCGGCAGGCCGGAGGCCTTCTGGAGCGCCCAGACCATCGCATCGAGCGGGTTGGTGATGCAGATGACGAAGGCGTCGGGGGCATACTTCTTGATGCCGGCACCGACCTGCTCCATGACCTTGAGGTTGATGGAGAGGAGGTCGTCGCGGCTCATGCCCGGCTTGCGCGGCACGCCGGCGGTGACGATGCAGACCTTGGCGTTGTCGAGCGCTTCGTAGGAGTTGGCGCCGGTGTAGTGGGCGTCAAAACCGTCGACCGGCGAGGATTGCGCGATGTCGAGCGCCTTGCCCTGCGGCACGCCCTCGGCGATGTCGAACATCACGACGTCGCCCAGCTCTTTCAGGCCGATGAGGTGAGCCAGCGTTCCGCCGATCTGGCCGGAGCCAATCAAAGCAATCTTGTCGCGCGCCATGTGAACCTGTCCTTTAGACCACGTAAGGAGGGAAAACTGATGGGTGGTTATCCCTTTCGCTTCCGCCGTTCAAGTCGGTGGATGCCCAATTGTCGGGCTTGGCGCGAATCCGGCCAGCACACCCAAGCCCGTCATTCCGGGGCGTCGCGAAGCGACGAGCCCGGAATCCATACTCCCGATCGTGGTTATGGATTCCGGGCTCGCG
>NZ_AKIY01000348.1 GCF_000282615.1 Bradyrhizobium sp. YR681
GGCTGTCGGCGGACCGCCGATGCGCGGATGCAGGATCACCATGATGCTGGAGAACACCACCGGATAAAGCGCGATGATGCCGCTGATGCGGGGCCCGACCCAGCTGGAGGTCGAGACCACGATGGCGACGAGAGTCGCGACCAGCGCGGCCCGCATCGGGACGTCGTACCAGCGGCGCGTCACCAGCGGCATCTTGATGTCGCGATAGCCCGCCAGCAGCGGAATGCAGATGCCGAACGCGATTAGGTTCGCTGCGAGCCCGGCGGTGAGGGACCAGTCGAACTGGCGGATGATCGAGGCCATCGCGATCCAGACCACAAATGCGCTTCCGCAACTCACCGGCATGCTGCGCCGCTGCGCCAGCACGACATAGGTGAGGCACATGAAGATCGTCGCCGCGTTGATCGGCAGGCTCGCCAGCGCGCCCTGGGAGATAAAGCCGGCGTCATGGTCGAGCGCAAGGAAGGCGTAGGAGGGACCTGCCGACACCGGCAGGGTCGCGATCAGCGCGCCGATCACGGGGCCCGAGCGTTCGGTGATGATCGAAGCCGTCACGACAAACGCCGCAGCGATCGCCATGCGCAGGAGAAGGAACAGGATGAAGTGGAGGTCGGGGGACATTTTTTGTTTGTTATCCCGGACAAGCGCAGCGCAGATCCGGGTGGGAGCGAAACTCTGTCCGTCATTCCGGGGCGCGAAGCGCGAGCCCGGAATCCATAACCACAGGCCTTAGTGATTCAAGAGCTGGAGCTGTGACCGTCCACAATCACTATGGCCCGGGACTATGGATCCCCGCCTTCGCGGGGATGACGCCGATTCTTGAGCAGCGGCTTCGCGTCACATGCGCTGCATCGACACCGAAACCTTCGGGCCGTTCTTGATGGTCTGGTAGACCACGCAATAGCGTTCGGTCAGTTTCAGCAACAGGTCGAGCTTGTCCTGCGGCGCCGGCGTGTCCACCTCGAAGCGCAGGCGGATCTCGGCGAAGCCGACCGGCGTCTCCTTGTCGACGCCGAGCGTGCCGCGGAAATCCAGATCGCCCTCGGCATAGACGTTGCCGGTCTTCAAGGGCACCTCGATCGCGGTCGCAACCGACTTCAGCGTGACGCCTGCGCAGGCGACCAGCGCCTCGAGCAGCATGTCGCCGGAGCAAAGCTCGAGGCCGGAGCCGCCGGTGGCGGGATGAAGGCCAGCCATCGCGATGGCGCGGCCGGTCTCGACCTTGCAGGCGATGCCTTCGCTGTCGGTCGAGCCCTTCGCCTTCAGCGTGATGAGCGCGGTCTTGGGATCGGTCTTGTAGCGTTCCTTGATCGGGGCCTGCATCTGGCGCAGTTCGGCGGCGTCCATCTCGTTCTCTCCCGGGAAAATTGCTCTTCGATGTACCGGCTCAGAGAGAAATTGTCACCACCACATGGCCTGACCGGGACCCTGGGTTGCGTCACGGTCAGGCACGCTGCGGTCGAGCGAGCGGTCGAGTGACGTCAGCACACTTCGCTTGAAATTCTCGAACAGCGGCGAATTGCGGTCGCGCGGCCGACCCAGATTGATCTCGATCTGGTCGAACAGCCGGCCCGGCCGCGGCCGCATCACCAGCACGCGGTCGGCCAGCGCCACGGCCTCGTCCACGTCGTGGGTGACGAGAACGAGCGTCGGCCGCGTATCGGCCCAGAGGTCGAGCAGATGATCCTGAAGATCCCTGCGGGTGAAGGCATCGAGCGCGGAGAACGGCTCGTCGAGCAGCAGCACCTCGGGCTGCGGCACCAGCGCCCGCGCGATCGCGACGCGCTGCGCCTGCCCGCCGGAGAGCTCGCGCGGCCAGGCCTGCGCCTTGTCGGCAAGCCCGACGCGCTCGAGCGCGCGCACCACCTTCTCGCGCCGCGCCGCCGCGGGCAGATCGGCAAGGCCAAAGCCGATATTGTCGGCGACGCTGAGCCAGGGCAGCAGCCGCGGTTCCTGAAAGATGATGCCGATTTTTGCGTGCGGCGAAGCGATCGTTTCGCTGTCGAGTATCACCGTGCCGGAGCTGGCGCGGTCGAGGCCGGCGATGGCGCGGAGCAGCGTGGACTTGCCGCAGCCGGAGCCGCCGATGATGGCGACGATCTCGCCCTGGCGGATCTCGGCGGAGAAGCGCGCCAGTGCCTGCACGCCGTTAGGATAGGTCTTGCTGACCCGGTCAAGCGCCAGCATCGCCTCAAGCTCCCTTCGCGCGGCCAAAGGCGTCCTGCCAGCGCAGGAACGGCGCCGAGGCCACCTCGATCAGCCAGTCGGTGAGTTTGCCGAGGATGGCGAAGATCACGA
The DNA here is from genome assembly GCF_000282615.1 of Bradyrhizobium sp. YR681. Taxonomy (GTDB): domain Bacteria; phylum Pseudomonadota; class Alphaproteobacteria; order Rhizobiales; family Xanthobacteraceae; genus Bradyrhizobium. The sequence continues at coordinate 2,299 of NZ_AKIY01000348.1, forward strand.
TGGCGGCGAGGATCTGCGCGGGCTTGCCGAGCTGCTGGCCGTCGAGCAGGAGATAGCCGAGGCCTTCGGAGGCGCCGATCAATTCGGCCGCCACCACGAACATCCAGCCAAGACCAAGACCGACGCGCAAGGACACGACATAGGCCGGCAGCACCGCGGGCAGCAGGATACGGCGGATCATCGCCGGGCCGGAGAGGCGGAAGGTGCGCCCGACCTCGACGATCTTGCGATCGACGATGAGGATCGCACCCATTACGCCCAAATAGACCGGAAAGAACACGCCGACCGCGATCAGCGCGATCTTCGAGGTCTCGAAGATGCCGAGCCAGAGGATGAACAGCGGCACCCAGGCGAGCGACGGGATCGCGCGCAAGGCCTGTACTGTGGGATCAAGAAGCCGCCGTGCCAGCGACCAATAGCCGGAGATCGCACCGAGCAGCGTGCCCGCGACCACGCCGAACGCGAAGCCGAGACCGACGCGCCACAGCGTCGCGGCGATGTGGCGGATGAGCTCACCGGAGCGGGCAAGCTCCATGATGGTGGCAAAGACGCGCGACGGCGGCGGCACCAGCCGGCCGTTGGACCAGCCGGACCACACCACGAGCTCCCAGCCGAGCGCGAGGGTCAGCGGCAGCAACACTCCCAGCAGCGGCCGTACATAACGGGCAACGCGCGACGGCGCAGCGGCGCTTTCGGCTGGTTCCGAAGTCTGTTGCAGAACTGGCGCGTCGGAGATCATGGCCGGTAGGAAGCGCGTCTTGTGTGGGAATGCAAGGGCGTGCGCAATCTCGGTTGTCGCCCCGGACAAGCGAAGCGCAGATCCGGGGCCCATAACCACAGGACGATGTGGTTATGGGGACTCGGAGTGACCACCTTCGTGCAACAACCACTCCCTGTGGTTATGGGTCCCGGGCTCGCTTCGCGCCCCGGGACGACGGTGGAGTTTGTTGCCCGCGCATGCCTCTTCCGTGCGAACCTAATTCGTCGGCAGCGGGACCTGGTCGTCGATCAGGGCATCCAGCGTCGCCTTTACGTCGACCTTGGCGTCGACGACGCCGGCCTGTTGCAGCGCGAGGCCGGCGGCGAGGATGGATTCGCGCTGGGGCGCGCCGATCCGGCTGTGGGTGAGCTCGGTGCGCTCCTTGAGCTGCTTGTCGACGACCGCCTCGGGCAGCTTCGTGACAGCGATGAAGGTCTTCTTCAGCTCGTCGTAATTGGCCAAAGAATATTTCCGGGCTTCCTCGTACACCGCGAGCACGCGGCGGGCGGCGTCCGGATAGTCCTTCAGGAACTGCTCGCGCACATTGAGGATGCCCCAGGTGTTGGCGTCGGCCTTGCGGTAGAACAGCTTGGCGCCCTCCTCGACCTCGGCCTGCGCCATCATCGGATCGAGCCCGGCCCAGGCATCGACGTCGCCGCGGATCAGCGCGGTCTTGCCGTCGGCGTGCTGGAGCAGCACCGGCGTGATGTCCTTTTCGGTGAGGCCTGCACCCAGCAGCGCGCGCACCAGGAAGATGTGCGGATCGGTGCCGCGCGTCACCGCGACGCGCTTGCCCTTGAGATCAGCAACGCTTGCGATCCTGGAATCCTTGCCCGTGACCAGCGCGGTCCATTCGGGGCGCGAATAGACGTAGATCGACTTGATCGGATTGCCGTTGATCTTCGCCACCAGCGCCGCCGAGCCCGCGGTCGAGCCGAAATCGATCGAACCGGCGTTGAGGAATTCGAGCGCCTTGTTGGAGCCGGCCGACTGCACCCAGGTAATTGTGATGCCGTCCTTGGCGAACTCCTTCTCAAGCAGCCCCTTCTGCTTCAGCACCAGCGACACCGGATTGTAGGTCGCCCAGTCGATGCGGATTTCCTTAAGCGGATCCGCCGCCCGTGCGGAGGGAGTCAATGCGAGCGCCACGGCTCCCGCCAATAGAATGCGTCGTGTAATCACCGTCATGCCCAGCCTCCTCCAAAACTTCATTGTTTTTCAATGAGTTATATCTAGAGGTCAACGAGAAAATCCGCCCCTTGAAAGCGCGCCGGCCGAGAACAGATTTGCCCGAAGCCGCCACTTTCCAGCATGGAACGACTATTGCCCGAGAATGGCGGGTGACAGCGCCTGTCACCTCTTATATCCGGTGAGACATGGACAGCGTCGCGACTGAGCAGAAGCCAGAGGTGGACGATCGCTTCGACACCGCGCGGATCACCGCCGCGGTCGATGCGCTTGCCGAAAAGCATGAGGGCCGCGAGGACGCGTTCCGCACCGCAACCGCGCAATTGCTCAAGGCCGAGCTGATCGCCGCACGTGCTGCGGCGCAGAAGATCCTGCTGAAAGACCGTCACGGGCGGCGCTGCGCCGAACGGCTGTGCCATGTGCAGGACGAGATCATCCGCATCCTCTATTCGGCGGCGACGCGCCATCTCTACCGTTCGCCGATCCCGAGCGGCGCCGAACGCATGGCGGTGGTCGCGACCGGCGGCTATGGCCGCGGCCTGATGGCGCCCGAGTCCGACATCGATCTGCTGTTCATCCTGCCCTACAAGCAGACCGCCTGGGGCGAGCAGGTCGCCGAAGCCATCCTCTATTGCCTGTGGGACATGGGGCTGAAGGTCGGCCACGCCACGCGCTCGGTCGATGAATCGATCCGCCAGGCGCGCGGCGACATGACCATCCGCACCGCGATCCTGGAAACGCGCTTCCTCACCGGCGACCGGCCGCTCTATGACGAGCTGGTCGAGCGCTTCGACAAGGAAGTGGTGCAGGGCACGGCGTCTGAATTCGTCACCGCCAAGCTTGCCGAGCGCGAAGAACGTCACCGCCGCGGCGGCCAGTCGCGTTATCTGGTCGAGCCCAACGTCAAGGACGGCAAGGGCGCGCTGCGCGACCTGCACACGCTGTTCTGGATCGCCAAATACGTCTACCGCGTCCGCGACACCGACGAGTTGGTCGAGCGCGGCGTGTTCGACGCGCAGGAATACCGCACCTTCCGCCGCTGCGCCGATTTCCTCTGGTCGGTGCGCTGCAATCTGCACTTCTATTCAGGACGCCCCGAGGAGCGCCTTTCCTTCGACCTCCAGCGCGAGATCGCGGTCCGGCTCGGCTACACCTCGCATCCCGGCATGCAGGACGTCGAGCGCTTCATGAAGCACTACTTCCTGGTCGCCAAGGAGGTCGGCAACCTCACCGCCATCCTCTGCGCCAAGCTCGAGGACCAGCAGGCCAAGCCCGCGCCGGTGCTGAGCCGGATGATGGCGCGGCTGCGCCCGACACAGGTAAAGCGGCGCGTGCCCGACAGCGACGATTTCATCGTCGACAACAATCGCATCAACGTCGCCGCACCAGACGTCTTCAAGCACGACCCGGTCAATCTGATCCGCATCTTCCGCCTGGCGCAGAAGAACAACCTCGCCTTCCATCCGGACGCGATGCGCGACGTGACGCGCTCGCTCGGCCTGATCAACGCGCAGATGCGCGAGAACCCGGAAGCCAACCGGCTGTTCATGGAGATTCTGACCTCGGACAATGCCGAGATCGTGCTGCGGCGCATGAACGAAACCGGCGTGCTCGGCCATTTCATCCGCGCCTTCGGCAAGATCGTCTCGATGATGCAGTTCAACATGTATCATCACTACACCGTCGACGAGCATCTGATCCGTTGTGTCGGCTTCCTCCAGGACATCGAGCGCGGCGGCATCGAGGAATTCGCGGTGGCGAGCGACCTGATGCGCAAGATCCGGCCGGAGCACCGTTCGGTGATCTACATCGCCACGCTCCTGCACGACGTCGCCAAGGGCCGCCCGGAAGATCACTCGATCGCCGGCGCCAAGGTGGCGCGGCGGCTGTGCCCGCGGCTCGGCTTCAGCCCTGCCGACACCGAGCTCGTGGCCTGGCTGATCGAAGAGCATCTGACCATGTCCACGGTCGCGCAGTCGCGCGACCTCTCCGACCGCAAGACGATCGAGAATTTCACCGCCGTGGTGCAATCGGTCGAGCAGATGAAGCTGCTCACGATCCTCACCACCGCCGATATCCGTGGCGTCGGCCCCGGCGTATGGAACGGCTGGAAGGCGCAGCTGCTGCGCTCGCTTTATTACGAGACCGAGCCGGTGCTGACCGGCGGCTTCTCGGAGGTCGATCGCGGCAAGCGCCTCACCGCCGCTTACGCCGAATTCCGGCACGCCTTCGCCGAGTGGCCGGCGGAGGAGCTCGATGCCTATATCGGCCGGCACTATCCGGCCTATTGGCTCAAGGTCGAGCTGCCGCGAAAAATCCGCCACGCCCGCTTCGTCCGCTCCAGCGAGCAGGCCGGCCACAAGCTCGCGATCAATGTCGGCTTCGACGAGGTGCGCGGCGTCACCGAGCTCACCATCTTCGCCGCCGACCATCCCTGGCTGCTGTCGATCATCGCGGGCGCCTGTGCCTCGGCCGGTGCCAACATCGTCGACGCCCAGATCTACACCACGACCGACGGCCGCGCGCTCGACACGATCTCCATCTCGCGCGAATACGATCGCGACGAGGACGAGGGACGGCGCGCCACCCGCATCGGCGAGATGATCGAGGACGTGCTGGAAGGCAAGCTGCGCCTGCCCGAAGTGGTGGCGAAGCGCACGGTGCGCAGCAAGGCGCGGCCCTTCGTGATCGAGCCGGAAGTCACCATCAACAACCAATGGTCCGACCGCTACACCGTGATCGAGGTCTCCGGGCTCGACCGCCCCGGCCTGCTCTACGAGCTGACCACGGCGATCTCGAAGCTCAACCTCAACATCGCCTCGGCCCATGTCGCGACCTTCGGCGAACGCGCCCGCGACGTGTTCTATGTCACCGATCTCCTCGGCGCCCAGATCAATGCGCCGACGCGCCAGTCCGCGATCAAGAGCGCGCTGACCCATGTGATGGCCGGCGACAAGGCGGTCCAGCCGGCGGCGTGACTTTCTTCGCCGGTTTGGGGGGCGCGCGAGACCTAAACCTCCACCCCCTCATGCCGCAGCAGCCAGCGCTTGCGCGCGAGGCCGCCGCCATACTTCACCAGCGAGCCGTCGGCGCCGATCAGGCGATGGCACGGCAGCACCACGCTGATCGGGTTGGAGCCGTTGGCATGGCCGACGGCCCGAATCGCCTTCGGCATCTCGATCCTTGCGGCCATCGCGCCGTAGCTCATCGTGGTGCCGGCCGGGATGTTCGCCAAGGCCGTCCAGACCTTCTGCTGAAACGACGTGCCGGCGATACGCCATGAGATGGCAGCGAGCTGGCCGATATCACCTTCGAAATAGCCCGACAGCGCAGTTCGCATCGCCGTCGGCGCAGGCCGATCGCCGAGATCCACCGCGCCGTAGTGCAGGCGCAACAGCTCGCGCATGCGGTGCTCGTAATCTTCCCAGTCGAGCGCCCGCAGCGCACCCTCGGCGTCGGTGACGAGCAGGGCAATCCCGATCGGCGTCGCCAGCCGATCGAGACCGAAGCTCACGGACGTCCTGGTTGATCGACCGGCCATTGCGACACCATTGCATCGGAACACATATCGCACGTGCCATGCCGGATATGCTATCGTCCACCCGAAAGCTGACGCTTTTGGGGGGAGCTCAACTTGATCATGATCGCCAATGGCTTCGTGGCGCTGGTCGCCGTCCTGCATATCCTGTTCCTGATCCTGGAGATGGTTCTCTGGGACAAGCCACTCGGCCTGAAGATATTTCACAACACGCCCGAGAAGGCAGCGATCACGAAAGTGATGGCGGCCAACCAGGGGCTCTATAACGGCTTCCTGGCCGCCGGCCTGATCTGGGGCCTGCTGCACGGCAACCCGGCCTTCGCGTTCCAGATCAAGGCATTCTTCCTGATCTGCGTGATCGTGGCCGGCGCCTATGGCGCGGCCACCGCGAGCCGAACCATCCTGCTCGTCCAGGCTATGCCGGCTGTGGTCGCGCTGGTTGCGCTGCTTTTCACCTGAGACGCCGGGGCGCGGCACCGCGATCCTTGCGCGGCGCCGTACCTTCCTCCACAATCTTCGGCAGCGATGGCAACCGTTACGAGCAACGGGAAAAGACCGTCGACCGAAAATTCCGTCAGGAGGAACATCCCAACATGACCAATCGCAGAGTCTTTCTAGCTGCCACGGCGGCTCTCACCTTCGCGTTCTCCGCGAGCCAAGTCCCCTTCAATCAAGCCCTCGCCCAGAAGAAATACGACACCGGCGCGAGCGACACCGAGATCAAGATCGGCCAGACCGTGCCGTTCTCCGGCGCCTATTCCGTCTATGCCAATATCGGCAAGACCCAGGCCGCCTACTTCAAGATGATCAACGATCAGGGCGGCATCAACGGCCGCAAGATCAATCTGATCCAGTACGACGATGCCTATTCGCCGCCGAAGACCGTCGAGCAGGTCCGCAAGCTCGTCGAAGGCGACGAGGTGCTGTTCACCTTCCAGCTGATCGGCACCGCCGCGAACGCCGCCGTACAAAAATATCTCAACGGCAAGAAGATTCCGCAGCTCCTCGCCTCGACCGGTGCTGCGCGCTTCAACGATCCGCAGAACTATCCCTGGACCATCGCCTATAACCCCAACTACGTGTCCGAGGGACGCATCTACGCAAAATACATTCTCAAGGAGCATCCCAACGCCAAGATCGGCGTGCTCTACCAGAACGACGACATGGGCCGTGACTATCTCGCGGGCCTCAAGAGCGGCCTCGGCGACAAGGCCGCCAGCATGATCGTCGGCGAGGTCTCCTACGAGGTTACCGATCCCACGGTGGACTCGCAGGTGGTCAAGCTGAAGTCGATGGGCGTCGACTTGTTCTACGACGCCTCGACACCGAAATTCGCGGCACAGGCGATCAAGAAGCTCGCCGATCTCGGCTGGACCCCGGTGCACATCCTCGACATCAATGCGAGCCCGGTGTCGGCGACCTTGAAGCCGGCCGGCCTGGACATCTCCAAGGGCATCATCTCGACCAATTACGGCAAGGATCCCGGTGATCCCCAGTGGAAGGACGATGCCGGCGTAAAGGCCTTCTTCGCCTTCATGGACAAGTATTTCCCCGAGGGCGACAAGCTCAACACCGTCAATACCTACGCCTATTCGGTGGCCGAGCTGCTGGTGCAGGTGCTGAAGCAATGCGGCGACGACCTGACGCGCGAGAACGTCATGAAGCAGGTCGCCAGCATCAAGGGCTACACGCCGAGCCTGGCGCTGCCCGGCATCAACATCACCACGGGCCCGAACGATTATCGCGTCAACAAGCAGATGCAGATGATGAAGTTCAACGGCGAGCGCTGGGAGCTGTTCGGCCCGATCATCGAGGACAACGGCCCGTCGGGCTAGCCTCTCTTCGCAGGGTGGGTCGCCCCGCAGCTGCGCGACGCGCAGTCCGCCGGCGTGACCCACCCTACGAACTGCGACCACCTTCCCGCCTTGCGTCGCAGCAACACCTCCTTCACACTCGCCCTCAGCGGTGACGTCCGGCGCGCACAAGCGCTCCGGAGCGATCGCCGGCCATAACAGACTGAGGAAACTGCGAATGAGGAATGGAATACTGCATCTGGCCACGGCAACGGCGCTGACCGTGGCGCTGTCGATCTCTACGGCCAGTGCCCAAAAAAAATACGATCCGGGCGCCAGCGACACCGAGATCAAGGTCGGACAGACCATGCCGTTCTCGGGACCGGCTTCGGCCTATTCGTCGATCGGCAAGACCCAGGCCGCCTATTTCAAGATGATCAACGACCAGGGCGGCGTCAACGGTCGCAAGATCAATCTGATCCAGTATGACGACGCCTATTCGCCGCCGAAAGCGGTTGAGCAGATCCGCAAGCTCGTCGAGAGCGACGAGGTGCTGCTGACCTTCCAGATCATCGGCACGCCCGTGAACGCGGCCGTGCAGAAATATCTCAACTCCAAGAAGGTACCGCAGCTGTTCGCGGCGACCGGCGCCTCGCGGTTCACCGATCCGAAGAACTTCCCGTGGACCATGGGCTTCAATCCCAACTACTTCGTCGAAGGCCGCATCTACGGCCAGTACATTCTGAAGGAGCATCCGAACGCGAAGATCGGCGTGCTCTATCAGAACGACGACCTCGGCAAGGACTATCTGAACGGCATCAAGGCCGGCCTCGGCGACAAGGCCGCCAAGATGATCGTGACCGAAGCCTCCTACGAGGTGTCCGATCCCACCGTCGACTCGCAGGTCCTCAAGATCAAGGATGCCGGCGCAGACCTGTTCTTCAGTGCGACCACGCCGAAGCAGGCCGCGCAGGCGATCAAGAAGATCGCGGAGATGGGCTGGCACCCGGTGCAGATCGTCGACATCAACGCCACCTCGGTCGGCGCGGTGCTGAAGCCCGCTGGCCTCGATGCCGCCAAGGGCCTGATCAGCGTCAATTACGGCAAGGAACCGCTCGATCCGACCTGGAAGGACGACGCCGGCCTGAAGAGGTATTTCGACTTCATGGCGAAGTACTATCCTGATGGTGACAGGGACTCGAACTTCAACACCTACGGCTACAGCACGGCGCAGCTTCTGGTCCACGTGCTGAAGCAGTGCGGCGACGACCTGACGCGCGAGAACGTCATGAAGCAGGCGGCCTCGCTGAAGGACGTCGTCAGCGACACCGCGCTGCCCGGCATCAAGGCCAACACCTCGCCGACCGACTATCGCGTCAACAAGCAGCTTCAGATGATGAAGTTCAACGGCGAACGCTGGGAGCTGTTCGGCCCGATCCTGGAGGATGCGGGTCCGGCGGGTTAGTGGTCGCTTGAATTCTGGAATGCGATCGGCGGCCTATGGGCCGCCGATTTTTTTGTTTCCATCACCGTCACCCTGAGGTGCCCGCCTCTTCGGCGGGCCTCGAAGGGGGACGGCCCGGC
>NZ_AKIY01000349.1 GCF_000282615.1 Bradyrhizobium sp. YR681
GCCGAAGGCGCGGATGAAGGCCCGGCGCATCCGCTCGGGATCGCGAAAGCCGGTGGACTGCGCTACGTGCTCGATCGCTTCGCCGGAAGACTGCACCCGCTCGCGGGCGACCTCGACCCGTAATCGCTCCAGCGCCTTGGACGGCGTGGAGCCGGTTTCGGCGATGAAGGAGCGGACGAAATGCCGTGCGCTCAATCCCGCGCGGTCGGCAAGCGCGTCGACCGTGAGCTGCGCATCCAGATTCTCGCGCATCCATGACAGCAGGCCGCCGAACCGGCCGTTCGGCGTCTTGAGCTCGAGCAGGGTCGAGAACTGCGATTGCCCGCCACCGCGGCGCTGATAGAGCACCAGCTGCCGGGCGGTTGCCTGCGAGATCTCCTCGCCGTGGTCCTCGGCGATCATGGCGAGCGCGAGATCGATCCCGGCGGTGATGCCCGCCGAGGTCCAGACGCGATCGGCCCGGATGAAGATCTGGTCCGGCTCGAGGCGGACATTGGGATAGCGTCCGGTGAAGTCGGTTGCGCACGACCAGTGCGTGGTCGCACAGCGGCCGTCCAGCAATCCGGCCTCGGCGAGCAGGTAGGCTCCGTTGCAAACGCTGGCGATGCGCACGCCACGCTTGGCCAGTCTGCGGATGAACGCGATCGTCGTCTTGCAGCGCGCGGCCGCTTGGACGCCTTCTCCACCGGCAACGAAGAGCGTCGTGACGGCGCCGGCCGCACGCAAGCTGCGCGCCTGCATCTCGATGCCCGACGAGCTGCGCACCGCGCCGGCCCTTGTTGCGACCGTGATGACGTGCGGCGCGTTTTTCGCGTGGCGTCTTGCGATCTCGAAGACCGAGATCGGGCCAGCCGCGTCCAGCAACTGGAATTCGGGAAAGATCAGGAAGCCGATCATGGACGCGTCCAAAAATGAGGGAATTACGCCGTTTCCGTGCCTTAGGCCAACATGGCACGCTGCAACCGTCAAGCGCGATGTCGAGGTTGTCATGTCGGGTCCGTTGCAGATCGGCCTTCTGGTTTTTCCCCGTGTCACCCAACTCGATCTCACCGGCCCTGCGCAGGTGTTCTCAAGCCTGCCGGATGTGAACGTGCATCTGATCTGGAAGCGCATCGAACCCGTCCCGAGCGATTCCGTGATTGCGCTGACGCCGACCGTCACGTTCGCCGACTGCCCGCAGCTCGACGTGATCTGCGTTCCCGGCGGCTACGGCACCGACGAGCTGATGCTCGACGAGGAGGTGCTGGCGTTTCTGCGCAGGCAGGAGAGGGGCGCCAAATACGTCACGTCGGTCTGTACCGGCTCACTCGTGCTGGGTGCAGCCGGTCTGTTGCAGGGATATCGCGCGGCCACGCACTGGACGGCCACCGATGCATTGCCGTTCTTCGGCGCCTCGGTGTCGCGCGAGCGGGTCTGCGTCGATCGCAATCGCATCACCGGCGGCGGCATCACCGCCGGAATCGATTTCGCGCTCACGCTGGTCTCGATGCTGCGAGACCGTGCGGCCGCCGAGATGGTCCAGCTGCGCATGGAATACAATCCCGCCCCGCCATTCGAGGCCGGCTCGCCGGATACGGCGCCGGCTGCGATCGTCGCGGCGATGAAGGAGCGCGTTGCGCCGGCGCAGGCGCGGCGGCTGGAGTTCGTCAGGAAGGCCGTCGGGCAGCAGGGATAGCGCGGCGGTCGGGGTCAATCATCGCCGACATCCGTCGCGATGCTGGAATGGAGGGGGCAATGGCGCCTTGTCGTGCTGAAGTTTTGCTGTCGCGGCGGAGCCGGCTTTGCCGCTTGACCTTCGGCCTCGCTTTGGCGCTGGGGCCGGTCGCTCTTGCCGAGCGGAGTACGGCTGCCGAGTTTTCCGGCGGGGTGGTCAAGATCGGCATCGTCAATGATCAGTCCGGGCCCTTGTCCGACAATTCCGGGCCAGGTTCCGTCGTCGCCGCAAAGTTGGCAATTGAGGATTTCCAGAGGGCAACGCCTGACGTCAAGGTGGAGATCGTCTTCGCCGACCATCAGAACAAGCCGGACATAGGTGCCCAAATTGTCCGCAAATGGATCGACGTTGACGGCGTCGACATGGTCGCCGATGTCGGCAATTCGGCGGTGGCTCTCGCCATCCAGTCGATTGCGCGCGACAAGAACAGGATCGTGATCTATTCGGCGGTCGGCACCACGGAGATCGGCGGCAAGCAATGTTCGCGCACCGGTCTGATGTGGCTGCACGACAATTACAATCTCGTCTCCGGATCGGTTCGCAGGCTGGTGTCCCAGGGCTACGACAGCTGGTTCTTCATCGCGGCCGACTACGCGTTCGGACGCAACATGGTGGAGGTGTCGCAGCGTGTGCTCGCGGATGGAAAAGCAAAGGCGCTCGGCGCCGTCTTTCATCCGCTCGGAAACGCCGATTACGGCTCGTTCCTGCTGCAAGCCCAGGCCTCGAAGGCCAAGGTCGTCGCCTTTGCCAATGCCGGTGAGCAACTCGTGACTGCCATGAAGCAATGGCACGAGTTCGGAATGAACCTGGGATCGCAGAAACCGGTCGCCGAGCTGATGTTCCTGACCGATGTGCACGCCATGGGCGTCGAAACCGCCAAGGGGCTGACGACCGTCACGGCCTGGTATTGGGGCCTGAACGAGGAAACGCGGGCGTTCGGCCAGAGGTTCTACAAGCTCCACAAGGCCATGCCGACCGCGCCGCAGGCCGCCGTCTACTCCGCGGTGTTGCACTATCTCAGGGCTGCGGCTGCGGCCGGAACGGACGAGACCAACGCGGTGCTCGACAAGATGCGCGCAATGCCGGTGGACGATGTCTATGCGCGGGGCGCCCGGCTACGCGCCGACAACAAGCTCGTGCACGATTTCTACCTCGTCGAAGTCAAGAAGCCCGAGGACGTCAAGACCCCCTGGGACTATTACAACATCGTCGAGAAAATACCCGCCGACGATGCCTTTCTTCCCTTGAGCCAGAGCGAATGTCCGTTGCTCAAGGCATCGGCAAACTAGCCTCGGCCGCTCCCGCCTGGGGTGGCGGTATCGGTCACGTGGATTGGGCGATGAGTGTAATGTTATAACACGGCGCTCAGCCGTACTCCTCGCCGATCCCGTATTCCCGGTAGATCTCCAGCGGATCCGTCTCCGGAAACAGGCGGCATTTGGCCTGGGCGAGGTGGAGGCTCACCGCCGACGGTTCCTTGCCGCTGGCCAGCATCTTGCGGATGTCGTCCATATGCGCGCTCGGCTGGTGCTTTGGCTCGAGCTGCTCCAGCGCGACCAGCGCGGTCGCCAGGGCCTCGGTCAGAACCCAGTCGTCGTGGCCCGTGATTCCCTTCTTCGGCATCGGCAGACCCCACATGCGGTGGCTGTGCCAGTCTACCGTAGCTTCCCGCAAATCTCCATGGAGCCGGCGAGGGAACGCGCAGGCGGCCGCGTGCTCGCTTGCATTATGGCCGCGCGTGGCTAAAAGGCGGCAATTGCGGGGGCAATCGTATCCTTGTTGAAACAAAGTTGGCGTAGACGGCCTCTCGCGTCGTTCAGGCTGGCCGGTCCGGCCTGCAACCATATCCCCGAATTCGACAAGGCCCGACGGTCGTACCGCTCAAGGCTGGAGCCAGCATGGTCTTTCTAAGCTTCGTCTACCGCTTCGTGACCAACTTCGCCTTCATGGCGATGGTCTATTTCAGCCTGAACTTCCTGGAGAAATACCAGAACCGGGCGATCGTCGCGATCCTGGTGCTGGTCTATGCCGGCATGCGCGCGGCCTCGACGCTGCGGGCGTTCTACTTCTTCCAGAAGATCGAGAAGCTGGAAGCCGAGACGAAACGCCTTCAGGCTCCGATCAACGACGGCTCGGGCGGAACCAACGCGCGCAGGCAGGTCGTCACAGACGTTGCGCGGCTGCGCCGTGACGGCGAGCTCAAATCCTATATGGACCTGTTCTTCCTGGCGCTGATCGTACTGCTCTGTGTCGCCAACATCATGCGGCAATAGGCTTTTACTGCGCGCGCTTCTTCAGGCTCGCCACGCGGGTCGGATGCGGTGCCGCGCTCTTCGGCGCAGCGCTCTTGGCTGCAACGGTCTTGGCTGAAACGGTCTTGGCTTGCGCAGTGTGCTTCGGCGTGCCGTGCGCAGCGTGCGCGGTGTGCGGCTTGCCGGCCCTGATGCTTCCAGGCTTGACGGTTCCAGGTTTGCCCCTGGCCGCACGAGGCGTCTCGGCCGCCATTGCCAGCCGGGTTGCGGCGCGGCGCGACAGGGTCGTGGACAGCAGCACCTCGACCGAGCCCTCCGGGATGGCGAACAGATCGCGGCCGGGCACGGACAGGGTGGAGGCGACATCCATCTGCGCCTTGGTCCGGCGCGGCAGCAGCGGCTCGTGCGCGGTCTGCGCGTTGAGATCGGCCAGCGAAGGCGCCGGCAGCGTCCTGGTCTGCGTGAACGCGAAGTTCGGCACCGCGGGCCAGCGCGCGATCGGCGTCGTCTCGGTCGGCGGATGCAGCAGCCATTCCACTGGGGTGGTCGGTGTCGCCGGCCGGTCGGCGGTCGCGGGCACCACATGCACGATGCGATAGCCGCGCGCCTTGAGATCGCGGATGATCTTCGGCAGCGCCGCCACCGTGCGGGCCTGGATGTCGTGCAGCAGCAGGACGCCCTTGCCCTTGGCCTCCAGCCGCTGGATCGCGAGCTGGTAGACGCGGTCGGACGAGACATGGCGCCAGTCGTCGGCGGGGAAATCGGCGCTCCAGACCTGGATGCCGCGCGAGATCAGGTAATTCTCGACGCCCTCGGCGCGCATCAGGCCGGGAATGCGGAAGAACGGCGCGAGCTGGCTGGACGGATCGGTCATCGCGGCCGAGGTCCACTCGATGCCGCCATTGATCTCGGGCTCGAACTTCTCGATCGGCATCCGGTCGAACGTCAGCGGATGGTTCATGCTGTGGGTGCCGACGGTGTGGCCCGCCGCCACCAGCTTGCGCACGCCTTCCGGGTTCGCCTTGGCCTGGCTGCCGATGATGAAGAAGGTCGCCTTGATGCACTCGTCGGCGAGGATCTTGAGCACCTGGTTGGAATATTTCGGCAAGGGACCGTCGTCGAACGTCAGGACGACCTCGTGGTCCTTCAGCGGCAGCGTCTCGCGGTATTGCATCGTGCCGATGCGCGGATGCTCGCGCGGGTCGACCACGAGGGTGCGGGAGGTGCCGAGCGCGTCGGGATGGCCGGGGCAGTCGGCCGCCAGCGCCGCCGGTGTGCCGACGCTCAGCAATCCGAGACAGAGGACGATCCACGATCGCGTCCGAACAACAACGCTACTTCCGATCATGAACCCGGTCTGCCCTCATGCGCGATTGCCGCCATAGTAGGTCGGAGACGTCAGGAAACGGTTCAGGCGCAAGAACTTTTTTCAAGAACCATTCCCGAGAACCTTCTCACGACGAGCCCGCCTCAATACTTGCATGGGGTATCATGAACAGATTGTTAATAGGGCTCAAATCACCCCATTTTGCTCCGGCGTGACATTCCGGCATCAGCGCGTATCGGCGCTCTTCTGTGACGTGCCCGCCGGGACCAGATGAACGACGCGAAAACCGTTGTCCTTCAGATAGCGGAGGAAGGCCGGCATGATCGCGGCCGTGCGCGCCTTTGGATCGTGGAACAGGATGATACCCTTGCCGCTGGCGGCGAGGCGCTCGGTGACGAGCTTCAGTTCCTGTTCCGGCGTCATCTCGTTCCAGTCGCTGGCCCACAAATCGGCCCCGAATACGACGATGCCACGCGACTGGAGCAGGTCGAGCTGCCCTTGCGTGGATTCGAAATAGGGGAAGCGGAAGAATGGCGTCGAGGGCGTCGTCGTCGCGACCCCGTGCAGCGCCATCTCGTCGGCCGCAATGCCGCGGTCGATTTCGCTCTTCGCCTTGTCGAACGGGATCCGCGCCATGAACGGGTGCGACCAGGTGTGGTGGCCGATGGTGTGGCCCTCGCGCGCGATGCGCTTGACCATGTCGGGGTGTTCGGAGGCGTGCAGGCCGATCAGGAAGAAGGTGGCGCGCACGCATTCCTGCGCCAGCGCCGCCAGCACCTTCGACGTCGTCGGCGGGTTCGGGCCGTCGTCGAAGGTCAGCACGACCTCGTGATCGGCCAGCGGCAGCGTCTGCGGAAAGCTCTTCAGGCCGACGCGCGGCGTGGTCTTCGCGTCGACGCTCAGGATGCGCGAGGTGCCGAGCGCATCCTTGCGCGGGCACTCGGCGGCATCCGTCGAGACGATGCCGATGACGGCCGCCAGCACCGCGCCCAGCGACATCGAGGTCCATCTCAGTCGAAGCATCTTTGCCATTGCGCTTGGAGTTGCCTTGTGGGTATTGCCTGAGCCGTCAGCCCAGACCACCTGATCCAACCTGTCAAACGGCGAGGCGCACCATGGATGATCATATGGACGGTGCCCCATCCGCTGCGGATTCGGTACTCGACCACGTGCCGATGCGCAATGAGGACGGCGATATCAGGCACGAATTCGTCGAGGAAATTGCCCGTGCGATCGAGGCCGGCGAGAGCGCGGCGCTGCGCGCCTGCGTCGCCGAGCTGCACGAGGCCGACCTCGGCGACCTGATCGGGGCGCTCGAGCCGGACGACCGCGTCCGCCTGGTCGAGCTCACCGGCCGCGACTTCGACTTCTCGGCGCTGAACGAGGTCGACGAGTCCGTCCGCGACGAGATCCTCGACGAGCTGCCGCCGGAGACGGTCGCCGAAGGCGTCCGCGAGCTCGAATCCGACGATGCGGTCGAGCTCTTGGAAACCCTCGATGAGGACGAGCAGGAGGAGATCCTCGAGAAGCTGCCCTTGCAGGAGCGCGTCGCGCTCGAGCGCAGCCTGCTCTATCCGGAAAATTCCGCCGGCCGGCGCATGCAGACCGAGTTCATCGCGGTGCCCCAGGATTTCACGGTGGGGCAGGCGATCGACTACATGCGCGATACGCCCGATCTGCCCGACCGCTTCTACGAGATCTATGTCGTGGACAAGGAGCAGCACTGGCAGGGCGCGGTCTCGCTCGACGTCCTGCTCCGCGCCCGCCGCCCGGTGGCGCTCACCGAGCTGACCGACGAGGACCGCCGCCGCGTCTCCGTCCTGGAGGACCAGGAGGAGGTGGCGCGCATGTTCGGCAAGTACAATCTGGTCGCAGCCCCCGTGCTCGACACCCAGGACCGCCTCGTCGGCGTCATCACCGTCGACGACGTCGTCGACGTGATCGAGGAGGAGGCGGACGAGGACCTCAAGGCGCTGGGCGGCGTCACCAGCGACGAAGAACTGTCCGATACCGTGTTCACCATTGCGCGCGCGCGGTTCAACTGGCTGCTGGTCAATCTGGCCACCGCCTTCCTGGCATCCTCCGTGCTCGGCCTGTTCGAGGGCCAGCTCGAAAAGATGGTCGCGCTTGCGGTGCTCGCACCGATCGTGGCGAGCCAGGGCGGCAATGCCGCGACCCAGACCATGACGGTCGCGGTGCGGGCGCTGGCGACGCGCGAGCTCGGCGCCTCCAATGCCTGGCGGGTGGTGATGCGCGAGGCCACGGTCGGTCTCGTCAACGGGCTCGCCTTTGCCGTGATCACCGGCATCGCCGCGGTGGTCTGGTTCCGGATCCCGGGGCTCGGCATCGTCATCGGGCTTGCGATCATCTGCAACCTCGTCGCCGGTGCGCTCGGCGGCATCTTGATCCCGATGGCGCTCGAACGCGTCAGGGCCGATCCGGCGGTGGCGTCAGGCACGTTCGTGACCACGGTGACCGACGTCGTCGGCTTCTTCTCCTTCCTCGGCATCGCGACGCTGTGGTTCGGGTTGAGGTAGGTAGTACGTAGCCCGGATGGAGCGCAGCGTAATCCGGGACCGCTGCGTCGGCGCGAGAGGGGCCCCGGATTGCGCTGCGCTCCATCCGGGCTACCGGCGACTATCTTTAATCCGAACTTAAGCGACCTGCCGCATCATCACCCGCGCTTGGGGGAATGGACATGCGGTTGCGGCTGAAGGCGGACGGACGGGTCGTTGAGTTGCGGGACGGACAGGAATTTCCGGTCCAGCCGCACCCGGTCGAGCCCATGGTCAATGCCGCGCCGGCCGACACGAACTCGCTCGCCGTGCGCGATCTGCGCCGCCGCGCCTGCCTGACCCAGATGGAGTTTGCGGCCAAGCTCGGCGTGCCCGTCGAAACCATCCGCAATTGGGAACAGGGCAAGCGCGCCCCGCGGGGACCGGCCCGCGCGCTGCTGGCGGTGATCGCGCATGCGCCCGACACCGTGTTCCAGGCGCTCGCCAAAGCCTGACGAAGGGCCTGAACGCCAGAGCCGAGGTGCAAACCTCCCGTTAGCATTGCGTTGAATATCCGGCCGAACCGCCAGCGGCTTCCGTTGGCAGTGCCACGGGCCGGGTCCATAATGGCGTTCGGGGCTGCCGCAACAGAGAGGATTCCTCATGCTGTTCGTCGAGGCCAATGGCGCAAGGATACCGGCGATCGGGCTCGGGACCTGGGAGTTGGAAGGGCGCACCTGCGCGCGCGTCGTCGAGCAGGCGCTGCGGCTCGGCTATCGCCACATCGATACCGCACAGGTCTATGACAATGAGCGCGAAGTCGGCGACGGCATGCGCGCCTCCGGCGTGCGCCGCGATGACATCTTCCTCACCACCAAGGTCTGGACCAACCATTTCGCGCCCAACGATCTCGAGCGTTCGGTCAAGGAGAGCCTGGCACGCTTGCGGCTCCCCTCCGTCGATCTGTTGCTGCTGCACTGGCCCAATTCGCATGTGCCGCTGGAGGAGACGCTGGGCGCGCTGTCACATGCCAGGCGCATGGGCCTGACCCGCCACATCGGCGTCTCCAACTTCACGGTGGCGCTGATCGAGCAGGCGGTCGCGCTGTCGGGCGAGCCGCTGGTCTGCAACCAGGTCGAATACCATCCCTATCTCGACCAGGCGAAGGTGAGGGCGGCCTGCGACCAGCACGGTCTCGCACTGGTCGCCTACAGCCCGATCGCCCGGGGCCGCATCAAGTCCGACCAGACGCTTGCGGCAATCGGGCGCGCCCATCGCAAGACGCCGGCGCAATCTGCCTGCGCTGGCTGGTGCAACAGAATATTGCTGCGATCCCGCGGACCTCGCGCGTCGAGCGCCTGTCGGAGAACATCGAGATCTTCGATTTCGAGCTCTCGGACGACGAGATGGCGGAGATTGCCGCGCTGGCCAACCCCAAGGGGCGCCTGACCGATTTCGGCTTCGCGCCAAAATGGGATTGAGGGGCCGTTCCGGTATGCTAGGAGCAGGGCGGCAACCCAAGACCGGGCGATGGAACTGCGGACAATCATACGGACGGACATTGCAGCGTCGGCGATCGCTCATCTGACGCTGGTCGCGCTGATCATCGTGATCAGCGAAGTCCGTCCATTCCATGCCGCGCCGACCGAAACCGTGACGGTCGACATCGTTACGCCGGAGCAGGTCAAGCAGCAGGAGATGAAGGCGGAGGAGGCCGCAAAGGAGAAGGCGCCGGAGCCGACCCCGACCCCTGAACTGAGACTTCCGAAGCTGGATGTCACAGACAAGGACAGGGCGGAGGCCGCGACAAAGCCTGCAGCCAAGCAGAAGGCCGCCTCCCAACCATCGCCCGAACCGCAGAAGCAGCCTGAGCCTTCACAGCCGCCAAAGCAGCGCGAGTCCAACGCGCAGCCGCAAGCTCAACAGCCGCCGCAACCACAAGAGCAGCAACAGCCTCAGCAACAACAGCCGCCGCAGTCGCAATTGCCCCCGCAACAGCCGCCCCCGCAACAGCCGCCGCCTCAGCAGCAGCCGCCGCAACAAGCGATGTCACAGCCGCAGGCCGCACCTCCGGCCTATCAGGCTCCCGAGCCCGACGTGACAGTCAAATACGGCGTGATGCTGGGCCTGCCGCCTGAACTGCCGGTCGAGCCGAAGGACGCACTCAAGGATGACGGCGGCGATGCCAAGGATTCGATCGGCGCCAAGCTTCCACCCGAGGTCATTGCCGAGCTTCGCCGGCGCTTGCGCGGCTGCGCAAAACTGCCGGCCGGTGTCGCGCCGACCGACCCGGTGCGCATCAAGCTGCGCGCGGTGTTCGCCACCGACGGCACGCTGGCCCGTCCGCCGATCCTGATCGAAGCCCCGCCATCCGCGAAGGGCGTCGCCATCGTGAAGTCGGCGACGAGCGCGCTGCAGGCCTGCCAGCCCTACAAGATGCTGCCGATGGATAAATACGAGGAATGGAAGGTGCTGGACCTGCCGTTCACACCGGGGGATTTCGGCGGCTAGGGCTCTACCGAATAACTGCGGTCCGTAGCCCGGATGGAGCGAAGCGTAATCCGGGGCCGCTATGGCCTGTGGCAAGAACCCCGGATTGCGCTTCGCTCCATCCGGGCTACAGGCTACGCGTCTTGGCTCGCGAGCCAAATGAAGGCGGCCAGAATTCCCGGCAGTTGCAGATCGTGACGAAGCGTGCCGGCTGCCGGCAGCAGGCGATGGTCCACGGTGACGCCGACCCGGCGCAGCGCCTCGACATAGGCTGTTTGAACCGACGCCGAGACGCGCTGGTCGTGCGGGTCGGTCAGCACGATGATCTTTTGCGGGGGATGACGGGCCACCTCGGCGACATGGTCGATCGGGTCGAGGAAATCGCTATGGCCGGTGATGTCGGCGCTCCAGCCGTTCTCGCGGTTGCGCTGCGCCACCGCCGTGTTTCCCGACGTGATCACCGCGCAACCGATGTCGTCGCGGCGCGCGATCAATGCGGCCACCAGATGGCCGCCGCCGGACTGCCCGACGAGATTGAGACGACGCCAGCCGAAATGCGCTTTCAGCCGGGTGAGCGCCGCATCGACGAGCGCGACCTCGCGCGGCCGCCGCCGGTCGAGATGGTGCCCCGACGAGCCCAGGATGCCGGGGCGCGCCAAATGGACGTAGGGGCGATGGAAGCTGGCGCTCAGCTGCTCGGCCACCGCCTGCATGTCATAGGCTGTCGCCGCCACGTACCACGCGGTGGCGACGACCCCGTCATCGCGCTTCTCCACGGTATCCCCGCGCAAAAAGATGACGGGGTCGGCCGGCGCCCCTTCGGGGGCGGCACCGTAGAAGGCGAGAACGTCGGGCCTGCCGTCGACCTCGACCAGGACACGTCCCGGACCGTCGCCGTCGGAAGCTGAACATTCGACGCCGCGGACCACCTCGGTTCCGGAGAAGGGCGTGGTCGGCAGCTCCGCGAGGATTGGAAATCTGATCATGCTTCAGTTGCCCCCAATCGCACTCTCGCTGTCAAGTCACGCCCGCGATAGCCGCGGAACAGCGCTGGGCGAAAGGTTGCCGCGGCCCGACGGGCAAAACACCCGCCACCCTGTCAACCCCTCCCCGCAAAAATATTCCACTTTACCGAAATTCGGAATTGTCGTATGTGTCGCCCATC
>NZ_AKIY01000350.1 GCF_000282615.1 Bradyrhizobium sp. YR681
GGCGGCGGTCGCCTGCCAAAACCGCCGAATAGCGCCGAGAAGAAATCCTCCGCATGCGCCGACGGCGTCAGCGCGAGGCCGAGGGAGACGACGGCAAGCAATGCCGCCGCGCTACCCGCCAGTTTGCCGATCGAACGTCGCTTCATGTGACCTCACTCAGACTTTTCAGTTCACGGCCGATGTCGGCATGTTCAGCGCCTGCCGGCCCGAAGGCAGCGTCGTGACGGCCGGACGCTTGCGGACGGGATCGCCGCCCTTCGCCATCAGCGGCGCGTTCTTCGGCAGCACCACGACCTTGGTGCCGACACTGACGCGGCTGAAGAGGTCGCTGACGTCCTCGTTGGTCAGACGGATGCAGCCGGACGAGACGAACTTGCCGATGGTGGTGGGATCGTTGGTGCCGTGGATGCGGTATTCGCTGGAGCCGAGATACATCGCACGGGCGCCGAGCGGATTGCCGGGACCGCCGGCAACGAAGCGCGGCAGATAGGGCTGGCGCGCGATCATCTCGGCCGGCGGATGCCAGTCCGGCCACTCGGCCTTGCGCGTGACGCTCTGCACGCCGGACCAGGTAAAGCCTTCACGACCGACGCCGACGCCGTAGCGCATGGCGCGGCCATTGCCGAGGACGTAGTAGAGATATGTGTTACCGGTATCGATCACGATGGTGCCGGCCGGCTCGTTGCGATCGAAGCTGACGATCTGGCGGCGCAGACGATCGGGCAGCGCAGCATCCTCGTCGGCCGCCTGCGGCTCCTCGCTTGCGTAGCCCTGTGAATAGGTGGGATCCTGGGGGTATTGCTGCAGCTGCATCGGCGCATAGCCGAGCGTCTGGGCCTGTGCAGCGAATGGCACGGTCAGCAATGCTGTCGCGAAGGCAAAAGCTGTGACGGCGCGCGGCGAGAAGCAGCGACGGACTGAAGACGACTTTGTCATGGGCTTGCCCCGTGGGATGCGTGCATCTCAGTGATGCGGCTTCCCAAACAACGCAGCAGAACCGACTCAAGTTCCGTCGCTGTCCGCAGCGGAGATGTCACAGTCAAGCGAGCAAGGCTTCACGAAGCCGCGATGGAACCGACGGGCCGCCCGGACGTTCTCTCCTCACCAACGGGCGCCCGGAGTCCTCCGTGCGGGAGAGAAATTGTGCGCGTCCTTCCCAGTGAACGGCTGCTTCCCGGAAACAGCGAAGGCGCCCCCGTTCCGGGTCGCCATACAGAGCTGCCGCCGATCATCCGCCGCACCGAGTTCGTTGCCTATGCGCTCGCCGGCCTGCTCCTGATTGCCATTATCGCGGTGCTCTATTTCGCCAAGGCGTTCTTCCTCCCGGTCGTGATGGCTGTCGTCGCCGGTACCATGCTGTCGCCGGCCGCAAGCTTCCTGGAACGGCGGCACGTGCCGCGCGCCCTCGGCGCCGTGCTGATCGTAGTCGCGGTGACGACGGTGGTCGCCTTCGTCGTCGCCCTGATTGCCGTGCCGGCAATGGAGTGGAGCTCGCGCCTGCCGGAGCTGGGCACGCAGTTGAAGGAGAAGCTGCACGTCTTCGACCGGCCGCTGGCGCTGTGGAAGGAGCTCCAGACCATGGTGGGCGGCTCCGAGGGGCTGCCAAGCCTTCCGCTGCCGAAAGCCGAGTGGGTGCAGCCGACGCTGGAATTCCTGTCGCCGACCTTCGCCGAATTCCTGCTGTTCTTCGCCACCCTGATCCTGTTCATCGCAAGCTGGCGCGATTTGCGGCGTGCGATGATCATGAATTTCGGCGATCGCGACGCGCGGCTGCGCACGCTGCGGATTCTCAACGAGATCGAGGTTCACCTCGGCAATTACCTGTTGACCGTCACCCTCATCAATGTCGGCGTCGGCATCGCCGCCGGCGTCGTCTGTGCGGTCACCGGAATGCCAAATCCGGCCGGGCTCGGCGCGCTCGCGGCGGCGCTCAACTTCATCCCGATCATCGGGCCGGTGGCGATGTTCGTGGTGCTGACCGTGGTCGGGCTGGTTGCATTCCCGACCATTGGCGGCGGCCTGATGGCGGCCCTCGCCTTTGGCGGGATCACATTCCTGGAAGGGCACTTCGTCACACCGACCATCATCGGCCGCAGACTGTCGCTGAACGCGCTCGCCGTCTTCATCGCGCTGGCGTTCTGGACCTGGCTTTGGGGACCGATGGGCGCGTTCCTGTCGTCACCGCTGCTGATCGTCGCTCTGATTCTGAAAGAGCATCTGCTGCCGGAGAATTCGCCGCAGTTGCCGCAGGAATGACAGTTTCCGCAAACGGAACTTACCCGGCGACGAAACGTTTTCCGCCCATCTCACCGCCAACAGTTCGGAGTCTGTCATGTCAATAACCGATGGCGAAGCCAGGATGAGAGACTGGACTGACAAAGCCACCGCAGAACGCCTCGAGAAGGATGTAGCAGCCGTGAAAAACGATATCGCCGCCCTCACCGACCAGATCACCGACGCACTCAACACCTTTGCCAACGCAACGGGCAAGCAAGCCCGGCGCGGTTACAAGCAGGCGCGCGAGAACATGGATTCGACCTTCGACGACATGTCCGAGCGCGGCAGCGCGATGATGGGCGCGGCGCAGGACGCCTATGGCTCGATCGAGGAATCGCTGGAAGACGCGATCACACAGCGGCCGCTTGCGACCGTCGGGATCGCGCTCGGCATCGGTTTCCTGATCGGCGCGGTCTGGCGCCGGTAAGGTTCGCAATCGAAATTGAGACGGCGGCGCCGCGGCGCCGCCGATATCGGCTTTTT
>NZ_AKIY01000351.1 GCF_000282615.1 Bradyrhizobium sp. YR681
TTTGGCCGTTTTTGCGCAAAACGGGCCGGTTGCAAAAAGCGAAGAGGCTCGCGACGTGACAGCCCATCTCGACGGCGAGATCCGCGACGGCCGCCATCACATGCAGGTCCGCGTCTACTACGAGGACACGGATTTCTCCGGAATCGTCTATCACGCCAATTATCTGCGCTATATGGAACGCGGGCGCACCAACCATCTGCGGCTGATGGGCGCCGAGCAGCAGGCGTTGTTCGACCAGGTCGAAACCGAGGGCGCGGGCTTTGCCTTCGTCGTGCGCTCGATGCACCTCGACTTCCTGAAACCCGCGCGAATGGACGACGTGCTCGATGTCGTGACCTGGCCGACAGCGGTGAAGGGCGCCTCGATCATGCTGGCGCAGGAGGTGCGGCGCGGCGAAGACGTGCTGGTGAAAGCCGAAGTGCGCGTTGCCTTCATCAGCGGCGGACGTGCCCAGCCGATCCCGAAATCGATCCGTACGCTGATGAAGGCCGATTTGATTTCCTGATCGCCCGATAAGTGATCGGCCGATAGGTCAAGGCCACTCGACTCCGCCAATTGCAGCGATAGATTGCGGCCCCAACCCATCGATGAGGCCCCCATGTCGCGCCCGCCGCTTCCGCCCTTCACCCGTGAGACCGCCGCGCAGAAGGCGCGCATGGCCGAGGACGCCTGGAATTCACGCGACCCGGTGCGTGTCTCGCTGGCCTATACCGAGGACAGCCGCTGGCGCAATCGCTCGGAAGTGTTCCAGGGCCGCGAGGCCATCGTCGCCTTCCTCACCCGCAAATGGGAGAAGGAGCAGGAGTATCGCCTGATCAAGGATCTCTGGGCTTTCGACGGCAACCACATCGCGGTGCGTTTCCAGTACGAATGGCACGACGCCGGCGGCCAGTGGTATCGCTCCTACGGCAACGAGCAGTGGGAGTTCGACGAGCACGGGCTGATGAAGCGGCGCGAGGCGTCGATCAACGATATCATGATCGCCGAGAAGGATCGCCGGTTTCACTGGGCCGCACCGGGACCGCGGCCGGCGGATGTGCCGGGGCTGGGGACGGATCCGTTCTGATATTTCTACAAGCGGCGCCGTGCTTACCCTCTCCCCTTGCGGGAGAGGGTGGCTCGCCGCGTAGCGGCGAGACGGGTGAGG